>NZ_JAUOQQ010000006.1:0-204243 GCF_030547675.1 Photobacterium sp. 2_MG-2023 | reverse complement strand
GCTTTATGATTATGTTCGAGGATAGACTCACTGAATACATGTAACCAAGGCAGTTACACAGAATTATTTACAGGGTCAATAAATTATCTATAACAAACCACGCCAAAAAGCTTTCAGCTCAATTTCTAATCCGTCTATATCGATTCCGTGATTACCTTTACTCATCGCTGTGATCAAGCCATCTTGATGGTTATCACGGATGTCTATAAGAATTTCCTTAGATTTCTCTTTCAAGATATCACGCATATCAAAGCCAAGCAGAAATGCTGTTACGAATTCGACTTTATATCCCAAATCACTTGGGATGTAGTCTTCCCACATCCGATCAATGTGGATAAGCTGATATTTACTGAGTAACAGATAAAAATCACTGGCATCTTTTGGGTTCTCATTACCCCGCTCCCACCAGGCTATCAATTTCATTAGTGCAATTCCTGGTAACGAGGCTACATGAAAAAGAAGATCATCGTATTTTACTTGAATAGAGGATTCATATGCTTCACTGAATCCAACGACCGACATTGTTTCAACATGTTTTGGTGGCCACTGTATGCGCCTTTCAGAATCTTCCAACGTACCAAAAGGCAGAATGTCTACAGGCAATCCTGATTGCGGTTCGGTAAGCCGATGTGCAATATCCGTTGCAATCAGGCCAGATGCAATTAGCTTTCCTCTCATTTCCTCATACTGAGACCAACTATCAACAAATATCGCTGTATCAATATCTCGTGTTGCCCGACCAGGTGTGTGACCAAAAATGCCGTGCAATACAATATCTCTGGCTGTAGCACCAGCAATAAAGTAAGGGACACTCAAAGCATCCGCTGCTTTAACGACAGTGGACAAAGCTTTTAAAAAATCATTATTGAGGGAGTACTTTAATTCGTAAATATCGTTCATTGATTAACTCCGCAACTTCTCGGTTTCTACCATCATGTGAAGCTAGCAAGTCTCCGATGGTTAACAACGCATGACCTTTCTCGCTTATCTCAAGCTCATTTCCCCAAAAAGGTTTAGTCACATACAGCATTGGTGAATCCTTCGTACCTAATGGATACCTTTGCATCGCTTCTGAGCTATATAACAACAACTCTTGAGGATTTAGGTACTCAGTAAGTTGCAAAGCCGCAACTTCTCCTCCCCATAACTGGCTATCTTTCAATGTGATTTCATTCCAACTTGAAGGCGGTGGATATGGAATGGTGACTCTCTTAGGAATAATCGTTTTTCTGTAACTAATTAGCCATTCATACAATAACTGGTCAACATCGAGCAAACGGCGTGACTTTTTGGCCTGTGGCATGTACCGGTTGTTTATTAAATACTGTATTGCCTTGTTGACCATGCCTAAAGAAACCCCTGCCTTTAACGCAATTTCCTGATACGTTGCGTACAAGAGGTTTGGTTCAGAGTACAGCGCAAATACACACTTTACGATTCCAATACTCATGGTATTGCTATGCGTTGATACCTCAGCTTTGTTACCTAGTCTCTCGATCAATACGTATAGATTATCTTGAACGATCCTTACGCTCCCACTGCCATCGATATAGTTAATACCTAACTTATCGCATTCGCCTTTGAGAAATTGAGACAAAGTATTGGTAATCAACATCCCCGTTTGAGCAGACTGTTCGGAGTAGGTATACAGTGACTCTTTACGATGTACCTGCTTGATCTTCACAGGAAAATATCGCGTATTATCACCAAATTTGAGTGTTAACGTGCCGTCTATGTCATCGTAAGAATATGCCGTGTACTGTGGTTCCCAACTTTCAGGAAGTCGCTTTAAAATTTGATCAATGGTGATTTCAACACTTTTCATAAACCTGACCACTTTCACGATTATCAAATATTTCATGATTCATGAAAATAACTATAATCGTGAAAATAAACCATGTAAAGCACTCAACTGCATTGGTGTGAGAATCGCTACCTATCTCAAACGAATTAACTTATTGGATGTTCATCAGCTAGCTTACAGCAGAGGTAAGCATTGCTGATAAGGAGCCCAAGCAGAAAGACTGATTTATATTCGGAAAAGATATTCGGAAAACATTCGGAAAAGAAAAACGGCTTACAAGCGTTAGCCTGTAAGCCGTTGATTTTGATGGTGCCCCGGGCCGGACTTGAACCGGCACAACGCGAACGTCGAGGGATTTTAAATCCCTTGTGTCTACCAATTTCACCACCAGGGCACGCAATTCTGGATTGCGATGGGTTAGACACCATCTTTAGTATCGGCAGCTTGCCGTTACTATAAAATTTGGAGCGACACACGAGGTTCGAACTCGTGACCTCAACCTTGGCAAGGTTGCGCTCTACCAACTGAGCTAGTGTCGCAAATGGAGGCGCGTCCCGGAGTCGAACCGAGGTACACGGATTTGCAATCCGCTGCATAGCCACTCTGCCAACGCGCCTTAAACTGATGAACCGATTCGGTTATCGTTTATTACCATGACCGCTTCGTCGTTAGCCTCCGTTGCGGTACGGGATGCATTCTACGCAATGGAGAGATCGAGTCAACTGCAAAATTCATCATTTTGAACTGAGTGATTATTTTGCGTTCAAAACCTGTCTTTCTTCTCGTTTTTTGCCCGTTACGGTATGAGCGTTTGTTGGGTTTTCAGCGCTATAAGAGGGAGTTAGCCCCCTCTGCTGATGAAAACAGCCACCCGACTTTTTTCAATTTACCGATTTTACTGCCACCCGCTCTTACACCATGTCACCTGGCCTCTTGTCATTTCCTTGCAAAAAGCAGAAAATAGCGACCTAGATCACATTCCGATATTGTTATGCGCCGTTTCATCCTTTGCCTTTTTCTTCTGATGGGTTCCTTGCTGGCAGGCTGCACGCCCAGCCTGCAGGATAGCGCTCATCTGCAGGTTCGCTTTCTGACTCAGTTGCCGCCTTCGCCAAGTCAGGCTGATCTTGATCATGTCACCCTGCCCAGCCGTGATGGCATCACCTTTTATTCTGCGCAAAATCCGAATGTGGAACGTCAGCCGTTTTCCTATATCACAGCCATTACTTCTGAAGTACGGGAATACAAAGATTCGGTGAACCTGCTGCCACAGGCGAATTATCCGGTATTGGCGAGCAACATTGATTTTGGGCTGAAGCAGAGTGAGACAGGTGTTTATGCCTATAACCGCTATAAAGGCCGGGCGGACGCGCTGATTCGCTGGTATGGCAATACGCAGGTGGCGTATCTGGCGTTAATCAATCCGTATCATGATCAAACTGACAGCTTGCAGGAACAGGATCTTGAGTTACTGCGCAACAGTGTCGACCGTCTGCAAATCAAAGGCATACATAATATCGTACTATTGAGCCAGTATCCGGCCAGTGCTTCACCGGCCTTGCTGCAAGCCATTCAGGGCGTGGATGTGGTCATCAGTACTGGCGAAAAGAGTCAGACACAATTGGCCAAAAACACTTGTATGGCCCAGTTCTCCCAGAGCCAGACAGATAACTTAGCCCTGGTGTTTGATACCAAAGGGCATCTGACACAGTGCCGCTTCGATTCATCAGGATCGGCAACATAACAAAAAATGCCACCCCGTTCACGGAGTGGCACACAGCTCAAACAAGAGTGAAAGTCGCAACTTAGTCGCAACTTAGTCGCAAACCAGCTCGACGGCTTCGCGCACCAGACGACCGATCTCATCCCAGTCGCCATTGTCGATCAGTGCCGGTGACACCATCCAGGTCCCGCCGCAACAAAGCACACGATCAACAGCCAGATAATCACGAACGTTCGCTTTGCTGATGCCGCCGGTTGGCATCAGGCTGACATCAACATAAGGTGCCAGCAGGGATTTCACCATGTTGATACCACCAGACGCTTCTGCCGGGAAGAATTTCAGAAAGTTCAGACCCAGCTCCAGCGCCTGTTCAATCTGGCTTGGGTTATTCACGCCCGGCACCACAGCAATGCCTTTTTCCTGACAATAGCGAACCGTGTTCGGGTTCAGGCCCGGTGCAACAATAAACTCTGCACCGGCAGCTTGTGCGCGATCAACCTGCTCGGCATTCAACACAGTGCCGGCACCAATACACAGCGACGGATACGCTTCATGCATCAGACGGATCGCTTCCGCCGCAGCGTCGGTACGGAAAGTCACTTCGGCGACAGGCAGGCCATTTTCAACCAGGGTTTTCGCCAGAGGAACGGCCTGTTCAACACTGTTGATCTGAATAACAGGAATGACTTTAAATTGTTTCAGTTTTTCAATCAGGGATTGAGACATTAACTTCTAGCTCCTTACATAATGTCTGTCATAGCTTCAGACGGAATAATCGCGCCTGGGTGTTGAATAACGATTGCGGCCAGTTGATGGCCCAGCTCAGCGGCAACACTGGCGGTTTGCCCGCTTAAGCGTCCCGCCAGGTATCCGGCAGCGAATGAGTCGCCGGCAGCACAGGTATCCACCACATTGCCGACCGGATTGGCCGCTACTTCGCAGGCTTCGGATTGATGGTTTTGCAAACCGGTCACCACCACGCAGGGTGCAGCGCCGCGTTTGATAACCACCTCATGGCAGCCCAGATCGCGGCACCGTTCGATCACGTCACTCTGGCCCCACACTTTGTGATCGTCGTCTTCTGTGATCAGAGCAATATCAACAAATGGCAGCACCTGTTTGTACCAGTATTGTGCCTGTTTCGCCGTCCACAGTTGCGGACGGAAGTTATTATCGAAGACGACTTTGCCACCGTTGGCTTTGTGCTTTTCCAGTAAGGTGATCAGAATGGCTTTGGCTTCTTCAGCCAGAATGGCCAGACTGATACCACTGATATAAAACACATCAAACTCTTTGTTTACAATTGACTTTTCCAATGGCGTCACGTCTGAGGCGAAATAAAACTTCGCCGCACTGTCATTGCGCCAGTAATGAAAATGACGCTCGCCATTAGGTTCGGTTTCAACCAGATACAAACCGGGTAACTTGTCTTCCAGACGTCGCACCAGCCGCGTATCTATATATTCTTCCTGCCAGGCAGACAACATATCCTGACTGATATTGTCTTTTCCGAGCGCTGTCGCATAGCTGACATCCAGTCGGCGGGAACGCCCTAAACGCGACAGATACAGCGCCGTATTTAAGGTGTCTCCCCCAAACGTACGACGCAGTGGCTGGCCGCTTAACTCGACCATACATTCACCAAAAAATGCGATTTTCACACTGGTACCCTTCAATGAGATTGAACACTAGAGCCAGCAAACCTTCTGCGTTGAGGACTGCTTACCGACACCAACAGCACAGGTTAACCGCTTCTAATTAAAGCCTAATTCATGATGCAGGCCTTGGTTCATCACAAAGACCTGCATTTTTACAAGTTTCAGCTAATTATTTCGCACAAGCTGCTTGAGTACCGATGTCCTTCTGAACAGTGTTTTCCATCGCTTCACGTTCTGCATCCAGAATGGCTTTCGCCTGAGCTGGCGTTACCTTGTTGGCAGGTGTGACCAGGCTGACGACAACACCGGCAGCCAGCGCGGTGATCACAGAAGGGATACAGGGGTTGCCCCAGTAAGCGCCCCACTCGGCATTCAGTATGATGGCAAAGGAGGCTGCCGATGCACCAGCCAGCGTCGCCAGCGCGCCCTGCCAGGTGTAACGTTGCCAGAAGCGTCCCAGCATGCCGCAGACAAACATGCCTGACATCACGGTGGAAATCATTTTGGTGATATAGCCGATAATGTCATTGGAGGTCAGGGCAAACAGCAGCGCCATGCCAATCACGATCACCAGCGACAGGCGTGAGTACAGCACCATTTTGTCTTTGGAAGGCACTTTGCCGGTGAACAGGATGAAGACATCGCGCAGCAAGATAGACACCCCGGCGATGGCATCCGAGCTGGCGCTGGACATAGTGGCTGACAGACCGGCAATCAGCACGACCATGCCAATACCGACTGGCAATACCGTTGCTGCAATGTACGGGAAGGCATAATTGGCGTTATTCAGCTCGGGATTGATCGCATGGGCTGACATACCAATGATGGCCGGAATGATAGAGAAAAACAGATACAGCACACCGGACATCACGAAAGAGCGCCGGATGGTAGACACATTCTTGCCGGAATAAATACGCTGGCGGAAGGACGGCGTGGCTAAGATACCCACACCCACCACAGTGGCCAGAGACAGTGCAGGCAGACCGCCCAGTTTATCAATACCCAACAGGCTGACAGCGGCAGGGTCCATGGCTGCGTACAGATTTTCCAACCCACCAATTTGATTGACTGACAGCACCGCCATCAGGATAAAACCGGCAAACAGAATGACGGCCTGAATGGTATCTGTCCACACCACAGCGGTATACCCACCTATCACCACATAAATTGTAAAGGCGGCAGCGATAATGATTTTGGCGGTGTTCAGGTCGATATCGGCTATCCAGGCCAGATACAGACCACCACCCAGAATATGGGCGCCGAGCCAGCCGATACAAGCGATGAAGATCAGCAATCCGACCACGTTTTTGACCGCTTTGTTAGCGCCCACGTAGTAAGCCAGTTCTTCGCTCATGGTCATGAAGTTCAGCTTACGCACCGGCGCAAACCACCAGGCGAGCAGCAGGATACCCAACGCACCGCCAATACCGTAAAGCGCACCGGCCCAGCCATTGTTATAGCCGAAACCCACAGCCCCCATACTGGAACCGGTACCGACCATAGTCGCCACTGTTGTCCCTAACATCAGGAATAAAGGGAGACCGCGTCCGCCCAGCAGGAAATCTTCACCCGATTTCTGCGAGCGGGACACAAACCATCCCAACCAGATCATAAACACCACATATGCACCGAATCCGGTGAGAAAGAGTGTACTGTTCATTCCATACCTCTTATAATCCGTCATTGCTTTTATTTGCTTGGGGATGAACCTGCTTGGTTATCCCATGTATTACTGAATTGAGCTTTCATTTCAGTAATTTGCTTTTTATGGGCTGGTGCATTGCCAGCCCTTTTTCTTTGTCTCTGTCTGATATATTCCAGCTCAGAGTGATTGTTTTTGCGATATTTCAGGCTTCAGCGTTTCCGATAAAGCTCAGCCAATTAACGGCGATCTTCACGGTAGCAAGTCACATCCACTTCGACTTTCACATCGACAACCAGATCGCACACCATGCAGATACGCGCCGGCGGATGCTCACCAAAAAACTCTTTGAAGACTTTATTGAAAGACTGGAAATAGCGTGAATCGGTCAGCACCACTTTCACATGCACCACATCTTCCAGGCCGTAACCGGCTTCAGCCATGATATCGACACAGTTCTGAATCGCCAGACGCGACTGATCAACAATGCCGCCTTCAACCACTTCGCCGTCTGTCATCGGCGTCTGCCCGGACACATACAAAAATCCGCCCGCCTGAGTTGCACGTGCAAAAGGCAAATGCTGACCGCCGGTTCCTGTTCCGCCTTCTACGCCATAACGAATAATCGCCATATTTCTTCTCCGATAATGTTCACTGCTAAAAATTCGGTGTGAGTCAGGATTGTTGTCTGGTCAGAAAACGACCATGACGTTGCGGGCTGACCCGGCCCTGCCGGTAACTTATCTGTCCGTTCACCATCACCAGCTCAATGCCTTCTGCGGCGGCAATCGGGTTTTCGAAACTGGCTGCATCCTTAATGGTGTCCGGGTTAAACAGCACCAGATCAGCATGCGCGCCTTGCGCAATCACGCCACGGTCTTGCAGGCCGAAACGCTTTGCCGACATGCCCGTCATTTTGTGTACCGCCTGCTCAAGAGAGAACAGCTTGCGCTCTCTGCTGTAATAACCCAGCACGCGGGGGAATGCGCCCCACAACCGCGGATGCGGGTGCGGATCATTGGGCAGACCGTCTGAACCCACCATGGTCAGGCGATACTTCAGTACACGCTCAACATCGGCTTCATCCATGCAGTGATACACGGCACCGGCAGGTTGCAGAGCTTTGGCCGCCTCCATCAGCGGCAGGCCCATGTCATTGGCAATGTCTTTAAGCATGGTGCCAGCGTATTGCGGGTGCTTTTCAGTCCAGGTGATAAAGATGTCGATGTCGTCTGTGACCTGATTCAGATCCAGAGTTGATGAACTGGCGGAATACGGATAGCAATCGCAGGCAACATCCTGGCGCTGAGCGGCCGATTCCATTCGCTCCAGCACTTCGACCGTCCGTCCCCAGTTGCCGGCACCGGCACATTTAAGATGAGAAATCACCACAGGCACTTTGGCGTGCTGGCCGGTACGAAACGCTTCATCCATGGCATCAAGGATCTGTTCAAACTCAGTACGCATGTGGGTGGTATAAATACCACCGAATGCCGCCAGTTCTTCCGCCAGCGCCATCACTTCCTGCGTTGGCGCCTGTTTAGCCGAAGCATAAGCCAGACCGGAGCTTAACCCTAACGCACCGTCTGCCATCGCCTGCTTTAACTGCGCTTTCATTGCAGAGATTTCCTGCTCGCTGGCAGCACGGTACAAGTCATCCATCACGTTATTACGCAAAGTGGTATGGCCGACCAGCGCCGCGACATTGACCGCCGGCTGCGCCTGACGAACGGCGTCTGCGTAAGCGGCAAATGTCGGGTACTTGAAGTCCTGTTGTTTGCCCAACAGGTTCATGGGATCGGGCGGATCCCCGGCCAGAGTCGCAGGAGAAGCACTGATACCACAGTTACCGACAATCACAGTGGTAACACCCTGGCTGATCTTCGGCTGGCAGTCGGGAAAACGAATGACATTAGTGTCGTCATGGGTATGGACATCAATGAAACCCGGAGACAGGGCCAGATGCTGACCATCAATGATCTGAGTTGCCTCACACCCAGCCAGATCACCAATGGCGGCAATGCGGCCATCCTTGATGGCCAGATCAGCCTGATACGCCTCAGCACCTGTGCCATCAACAATGGTGACATGGCGGAATACGGTCTCAAAATGCATGCGTTTTCCTTCTCTTTGTATGCTTGGATACCACCATGCCGGGATACATCAGGCTGGCGGGTTAATCTCCCAACGGCTGGCGATCATCGCCGCCCCTGTGGCTGTCTAACGCCAGTTTCAGCCGGCGCAACCTGTCGCGGGAGCGACGCTTCTGGCTCAGTGCCAGTTCAGTCGACAGCACATCAATCAGTGCCATCATGGCGTACCGCGAGGCCGAGGGCTTATAAATGAAGTCGGTTTCATCCGTGACCAGCGGCAGCACCACATCACTGACCTTTGCCAGCGGCGAATCCGGTGCAGTTATGGCGATCACCTTCAGCCCGTACTGCTTGGCAATAGACGCCGGTTCAACCACTTCAGCCGTATAACCTGTGACTGACAGCGCAACCATCACATCTTTGCTGTCGGCCGTTGAGGCCACCATCCTGGCTAACAGACCATCGTTGTAAGCACTGACGGCAAAGCCAATGCGGAACAAGCGAAACTGCAGCTCCTGAGACAGGATGGTAGAGCCGCCCCCCATCCCGATTGACAACACCTGACGGGCATTAAGCAGCATTTCAACGGCTCGGGCGACATCCGCCTCGTTCACTATTTTGCGGTTGATGTTGATGACGTTCTTAATCGACTCATACACCCCCTGGATCCCCGATTCATCCGGGCTCTCATGGATGAATCTCTGTCCTACCGCCAGTGACTGGGCCAACTTCATTTTCAGGTCGCGCACATTTTTACAGCCCACCGCTTTGGCAAAGCGGGTGATAGTGGCTTCACTGACGCCGGCTTCTTCAGCCAGCTCTGTGATGCTGGCAGACGCTGCACCACTTAAATCGTCCATCACCAGGCGGGCGACTTTTTTTTCTGCTTCTCTTAATTGAGGGAAGCACTCTGTAATTCTGGACACTATGTCCACTTCAATGGTCACGGCTGCCTTTCCTCTATGGGGTGAATACTAGTAAGACGGGCGGTAACAAACAGTGAGAAACCGCACAATTCATCTCGCATTGTTTGATAGTTTCTAACATAAGGCATACTATCAACACGCCACAAGTCATACGTGGCAAGGCCTAAAGGCTATGTTAGGAGAATAACCAATGCCTCAAGCAAACAAAAAGCATGTTAGTAAATACCAAGAATTCGATCACAAAAACTTTCCTGCAGGCACCAAAGGTGTGTGGGTAGATGAAAAAAGTGACGGTCAATACAGCCTGATTAACGAGGAAATCTGCCTTCCTGCTGCCGTGATCCGGAAATCGGCTATCCACAATAACCTGAACTGGATGCAGCAGTTCGCCAATCATCATCAGGTGAAATTGTCGCCGCACGGTAAAACCACAATGACACCGGCGCTGTTTTCAGAGCAGCTGGAAGCCGGTGCCTGGGGAATTACTGTAGCCACTCCCGCTCAGGCCGAGACAGCGGCAATGGCGGGCGCCAGACATATTCTGATGGCCAATCAGTTAGTCGGCAAAGCCAACATGGCACTGATTGCCCGGCTGATGCGCCAGCACGGCGCACAATTCTATTGCTGTGTCGACTCCTGTGAAAACGCCGCTCAGCTGAGCCACTTCTTTTCAGATGCGTCTCTCACGCTGAATGTGCTGATTGAATACGGTGTTCCTGGCGGGCGGTGCGGGTGCCGTAATCACGAAGAAGTGGAGACACTGGCTGGCTTCATTCAAGCCGCCAAAGGTCTGACTTTGCACGGGCTGGAGGTTTACGAAGGTGTAATCCACGGCGCGGATGCTGAAGATAAGATCCGGTTATTTCTGCGCGATGCCGTGATGCTGGTCGAGCAACTGGCCGAGAAAAAACTGATCACAGTCGACAGCCCGATTGTCACAGGGGCAGGTTCTGCCTGGTACGACATTGTGGCAGATGAGTTTTCATGCCATCCGCACTTAAATGCCATCATACGTCCGGGTTGTTATCTGATCCACGACACAGGCATTTATCAGGATGCTCAGCAGCAGGTCATGTCCCGGGCGAAACACAATCAGGGCTACGCCTGTGAACTGGGCGGCGATCTGGAGTCTGCCCTTGAACTGTGGGCCTATGTATTGTCTGTGCCTGAAGCCTGCAAAGCCGTGATCGGCATGGGTAAACGGGATGTGGCTTTTGATGCCGGGCTGCCCCTTGTCGAGCGCGGATTCCGCGACGGCCAGCCGCTGAATGTGCAGGGACTGGAAGCCACCGCGATCATGGATCAGCATACCTTTGTTAATGTGCCGGCCGATTGCGATCTGAAAGTCGGAGATATTCTGGTGTTCTCGACCTCACACCCCTGCCTGACCTTCGACAAATGGCGTTATATCTGTGTGGCTGACGACACAGATTGCGTCACTCACTTAGTCGATACCCGCTTCTGATTTCTGTTTCTTATGCCTGCCTCAGGTTATAACGCCGCAGCCATCCTCAGGATGGCTGTTTTTACGTCACACCTGCGCCGATGCCATGCTGTGTCGATGCCATGTCTGTATCGAAAATAGAAGACGCGTCAGCAAGCACTCACCTGCCTAGCTTACCCACAATATAGTCGGCAAACAGGCTGACTTTGGCCGGAATATGGCGCGTTGCCGGGTACAGCATCCACAAATCGCCTGTGTAAGCGGTTTCAAATTCCCAGTCCGGCAAGACCTGTATGATGCTGCCATTGGCGATACCAGCTTCTGCCACAAACACCGGCAGACTGGCTATGCCTATACCCTGCTCCGCCGCTTCCAGCCGCACACGGGAATGGTTAGCCCGGTAGCGGCCGGTAACAGGCACGGTCAAGCGGCTTTCGCCCTGCCTGAAGCGCCATTTTGAGTCTGCATCGTTTTCGCCCAGCGAAATACAGCTGTGCTGCGCCAGCGTTTTGGGGTGGGTCGGCGTCCCTCTGCGACTGAGATATTCCGGAGACGCGCAAAGCACATGATCAATCGGCATCAGGCTGCGCCCTATCAGTCCCTGTGGCGGCTGGCGGGTTATTCTGAACAGGATATCAATCTCCTGCTCAATCAGATCCAGCGCCTGATCATCCAGCACCAGATGCACATCTATGTCCGGATACAGACTGAGAAATTCCGCGACATAAGGATGAATCAGCGAATGCGCAACGGCTTTGGGCGCGGCCACTTTCACCACACCGCGGGCAGAGCTGTCCTGGCTTTCGCAAAGTGCTAACACCTCTCTTGCGGTGTCATCCAGTTGCAAACAACGCTCGTACACTGTCCGGCCGGTTTCACTCAACCGCAGTTTGCGTGTGGTGCGCTGCAACAAGCACACCCCCAGTTGCTGCTCCAGCTGCTTGATGGAGCGACTGACCGCAGAAGGCGACACGCCCAGCAACCTGGCGGACTCGGAAAAGCTGCCGGTTTTCACCACAGACACAAAAATCGCCATATCCTGCATTAAGCCAATGTGTTTGTTACCGCTCATGCCGCCTCTGATTAATGCGCTCTGCGCAAAAGTTATTTGAATTGATGATGGATTATCATGTAGTACAGCCACTATTACAATGGATGACAGACAAGCGGACAGGGAAGCACAACATGACAACACAAGCCTTATACCTGGATTCACATGCCCTTCACTGTGAGGCCGAGTTACTCGCCTGCTATCAGGAAGGCGAACACTGGATTGCCGTACTGGACAAAACCGTCTTTCATCCGCAAGGCGGTGGCCAGCCCGGCGACACAGGCCGCATTACCACCCATTGCGGTGAACGGGCGCAGGTACTGCACACCAAAAAAGCAGATGACATTATCCAGCATGTGATCAGCCAGCCGCTGCCAACCGGCACAGTCACTATTGCTATGGATAAAGAACCCAGAAATACCCACAGCATACTGCACAGTCTGGGTCACCTGATTGGCAATATCGGGCAGCAAAATGGCTGGCAGCCCGAAAAAGCACACCACTGGCCTAACGAGTGCCGGGTCGAATTCTCGCCCCGTGATCATGTGGTCGAGCTGGACGAACACACCCTATTACAGCACCTGACCCGCCTGATTGCGGCCGATCTGCCCATGCGCTCGCACACAAAACCGGATGGTACACGTTGGGTTGCCTTCGGTGATCTGATGGCATGGCCCTGCGGCGGCACCCATGTCGCGACCACCAGCGAGATCCCGGCGAATATCCAGGTTTCAACCAAGCTGAAAAAAGGTAAGCTTCAGGTTCGCTATCAGATTGCTGATAGGGGCTGAGTCTAACAAGCATAAGGATATTGCTGATGTTAAGTGAATACTGGCCTGAATTTATTTCTCTGGCGCTGATCCATTTTATGGCCGTTGTCGCCCCCGGTCCCGATTTTGTCATGACAGTACGCCAGAGCCTCAGGTTTGGCCGCCGACACGGTATAGTGACCGCCTTCGGCATTGGCGCGGGGCTTTCCGTTCACGTGCTCTATACCTTGCTTGGCGTCAGCGCCATTATGCACACCTCAGAGTGGCTATTGATCGCCGCCAAACTGCTGGGCGCCGCGTACCTTGTGTATCTCGGTGTGCAATTATGCCGCAGCAAACCGGCCACCAGTGACGCCCCGGCAGTCGATGCAACACCAGAATCCGGCCATCAGACCCTGCGTCGCGCGTTTGGCATAGGTTTTCTGACCAATGCCACCAACCCGAAAGCCACGCTGTTTTTTCTGGCCATTATCACCAATGTGGTCAGCCTGGATACGCCACTGACTATTCAGATTTTCTATGGTGTCTGGATGTGTGCCATTACCGCCTTGTGGTTTGTTCTGGTCAGCCTGTTGTTTTCCGCCGAAAAAGCCCGGCTGTGGTTTCACCGCCAGATGCACATCATTGAGCGCACTTTAGGCGTGGTCCTGATTGCCTTCGCGGCAAGACTGGCCTTCGTGTGAAAAGCGGCAGACAAACAATCCCTTAGTATTTAACCCCTGATTACATCCTCCGGGATTACACTCGCGGTCAGAAGGTGTATCATTCGCCCCGAAATAACGACCAATCCGGCTAATATGCCGGTTGGTATTAGACGTGCAGTTCGTCCGTTACTGGCTGTCAGCCGGGAAGGCCAACAACAAGCATGCATACACCTTGGGCTCATAAAAGAGGATTGATATGGCGTTTATTGATTTCGTCCAGGCAGGTCTGTTCAGTCTGGGCGTGCTGGCCGTTGCTCTGGCGGGAGGCTGTTTATTCAGCATGCTGACCGTTCAAAAAGAAGAAGTAGATTGTATCGTTGAAAAGCGCGTCGAATACGGCGTTTTTGGCGGGGCTTGTATTATTTTTGCCAGCCTGATTGGCTACGCCCTGTCGTAATCATCTGCAAACTGCGTGACAAGACAACGGGCTACCTGCGTAGCCCGTGCTTAATGACTGAAAAACGCCCCTTCATTCGCCTTGATACAGCTCTAGCGGCAAACCATCCGGATCACTGAAAAACGTAAAGGCTTTTCCTGTCAGTTCGTCAATACGAACCGGTTCAGTCGCAATGCCCTGCTCATTGAGCCATAGTGCCACAGCCTCTACCGATTCAACGGCAAACGCAAGGTGCCTGAGCCCCTGAGCTTCAGGATAACTCGGCCTGGGCGGAGCGTCGGGAAAAGAGAACAGCTCAATCTGACTGCCGTCCGGCAGGGCTAAGTCGAGCTTCCAGGACTGACGGGCTTCACGGTAATGTTCAGAGACGATATCCAGCCCGAGCAGATCAACGTAAAACGCTTTCGATCTGGCATAGTCAGAACAGATGATCGCTGTATGATGGATCCCTTTCAACATCAGCCCGCTCCGTTGAGGCGGAAATGCCAGTTTTCAAGCTCACCGGTATTCAGGCGTTTCTCAACCGTGTTGCGCCAGCTGACCGACAACGCCTCACACTCTAGCAGCATGCGCAGTTTGTCCAGATTCATCGGGTCATTAAAATACCAATCCAGCACGCGTTTCACCGTGAACCTGTCTTCTCCTTGCTTGATCAGCACCAAAGGTTCATCGCTGCTGACATATCCCGGTGTGATCACCCGGTACAGCCAGCCGCAACGTCCTGTCTGCTGCATAACTTCAGAGAACTCCGGCAATTCCCAGCGACGGCTAAGCTTAAAGCAAGGAGAGCGGGGCTGGCTGATTTCTATCACCGCCTCGCCCCACTGATAGCGATCACCCAGCCGCACATTCTCTTCCGTCATTCCCTGGGTGCTGATGTTCTCTCCCACCCCGGGCGCCGGCCAGTCACGGTCCGGGAACTGCTGCTGCCAGAACGCATAATGTTCCAGCGGATACTGATGCAGCGCTCTTTCTGTGCCGCCATGAAATTTGGGCTCTGCGCATTCATCCCCGTCCAGTCCGGTTGCTGAGAGGTACAGTTTGCCGCTGACCGCCTGCTTGGCCATTGCGGTCCTGATGCCGTATCTCTGCGCCACTTTACCGCTGTACAGGCCTGCCAGTGATATGGCCGTATCGAGCTGAATCAATGACTGAACTCCTTTCCATTCAGCCGGATTGTGGTATTCAGGCTGTTAGCAATAAAACAGTTGTCGTGCGCTTTCTGGTGCATTTTTTTCAGCACCTCAGGTGATACCTCTGCGCCATCCACAAATGTGATGACAGGATTGAGATCGATAGCGGCCACTTTGGTTTTTCCGGCGTCGTTCTTACCCAGTTCAGCCGTGACATTATCCTGATAGCTGGCAACCGGCAATCGTTTGAGGTGAGCAATGGCCAGGAAAGTCAGCATGTGGCAGGAAGACAAAGCCGCCATCAGGCCTTCTTCCGGGTTAACTTTATCGGCACTGCCTTTGAAATCCGGCGCCGACGAAGCATTGAGAGATTGCCCGCTGCCAAACTGGATCTGATGATCCCGGCTGAATTCTTCACCCGGCTGACTGTTACCCTGCCAGGCGACTTTGACGTTAAAACTCATACCGACCTCCTACTGAATGGTTAATCAATAAAGAAAAGGCCCCCAACGGGAGCCTTACCTATCACAATTCGAAATCACCAAGCGCATCGGCTTCAACCTGCCGCTCTAAAAAAGCGACCAGATCATCGTGACCCCCGATATATTTACCGTCCAGGATGATTTGCGGCACAGTGCGTACTGTGGTATTCGCCACTTGCTCGATAAAAGCAATCATCTCGGTTTTTTCCAAATTCTGCCCCAGTACCAGGGTTGTGTAGTCAGTACCGCGATCATCCAGGATAGCTTTTGCTCTCACACAGTAAGGACAGTTTGGTTGGGTAATGACCAGATTCTGAAACTGGTGTAATTCTTCAATAGTCATGCGGACGTTCTCTGTTTGGTACCGGGAAAAACGGTAAGATAATGCAAAGCGGCACAGGAGTAAAATCTCACTGCCCGGCTTGCTGGTTTTATCCGCTTTCAGGCACGAATTTGGATTGGAATCCTTCTGCGACCAAAGCTGCCATGGTAAGCCGTAAACCGTCCTGCCAGATGAAAACCGCAATGCTGGCAGCAGCCGTTCTCGGTCAGGGAGTAATCGCCCAGAGCATACCAGTTGCGTGAAATCACCCGCTGTCCGCAACCCGGGCAATAGGTGCTGTCACCAGCCTGATCGAAAATATTACCGACATAGACATAATGAAGACCAGCCTCCAGCGCAATCCGTCTGGCCTGCAGGACAGTGGCAGGCGGTGTCGGCGGCGTATCCATCATTTTAAAATCAGGATGAAAGGCGCTGAAGTGTAAAGGCACATCCGGGCCAAGGTTGTCCATCAGCCAGCGGGACATCGCTGCAATTTCGGCCGGGCTGTCATTCTCGCCCGGAATCAGCAAAGTGGTGATTTCAAACCACACACGGGTTTCGTGGCGAAGGTATAACAGAGTATCGAGCACAGGGGCCAGATGGCCGCTACAGATTTTATGATAAAAGTGCTCAGTGAAGGCTTTCAGATCGATATTCGCGGCATCCATCTGGCGGTAGAACGCCTGCCGGGGGGCATCGCAAATATAGCCCGCACTCACCGCCACGCTGTGGATACCATGAGCATGGCAGGCTTGCGCGCAATCCATGGCGTACTCCATGAAAATAACAGGATCGTTGTAGGTGAAGGCTATAGAATCACAGCCGTACGCCTTGGCCGCCCGGGCAATCTGCTCCGGCATGGCCGTTGCGCCTAAAGTATCGATTTCACGCGATTTGCTGATGCTCCAGTTCTGACAAAATTTACAGCCCAGATTGCAGCCCGCCGTACCGAACGACAACACTGAGCTGCCGGGATAGAAATGATTCAGCGGCTTTTTCTCAATAGGATCGATACAAAAACCGCTCGAACGCCCATAACTGGTCAGCACTATCTGACCATGTTCCGCCATGCGTACAAAGCAGGCGCCGCGCTTACCCTCGCGCAACCGGCAGTGCCGCGGGCAAACGTCACACACCACACGGCCATCATCCAGCTGATGCCAGAATTCGGTTGGCCAGCTTTCAGCTGAGCCGTTTCCTTTTACAATCTGCACTGTCGGTACCGGGGTTCGTTGTGCCATGGCGGTGATTTCTGTCCGGTTGGGTTGCTGACAATGGTCCGGTAGCTGTTCTGGTAACAGTTCTGGTAACAGTCCGGTCATTATTCCTTCCTATACTTAACTATAGTTGGTGGCGCTCTGTTCTTGCCTGCAAGCAGTGCGTCGCCTTGTTGCAGTAATTACCAAGACAAAGGCCAGACAATGACCATTCGCGCTCCCGCCGTGGCTGGACGGTTTTATCAGGCTTCACCGCTCGGGCTAAGAAAACAGATTCAGCAATGGTTTGCTGAACCCTGTGACGCTGAGCTGATGCCAAGGGCGCTGATCGTACCGCACGCGGGCTATATGTTCTCCGGAAAAGTGGCGGCCAGTGCTTTTCGCTGGCTGAAAAAAACGCACAGCCCGTATCGCAAAGTCATTTTGATTGGCCCCAGTCATCATTATGCGTTTGACGGTTGTGCCCTGCCTGCTGACCAGTATTTCGCCACACCGTTAGGTGAAGTCAAAATCGACTTACAAGGTGTTGAAAAGCTGTCGCATTTGAATGATATTGAGTTATCAGATCACATACACGAACTGGAGCATTGCCTGGAAGTACAGCTACCCTTCCTGCAAAGCTGCCTTTCTGCGTTTACCCTGCTGCCTATTCTGACCAGCCGCATTGCACCATCCCGGCTGGCACAGATTATCGATCCCCTGTGGCAGGACGACACCCTGCTGGTGATCAGCAGTGATCTGAGCCATTACCACCCCTATGCAGATGCACAGGATATCGATCATCGCACACTGAAAGTGATCGAAACGTTCGATCCCAGTCTGACACCGCAACAAGCCTGCGGCTCGACCGGGATCAACACCTTGTTATTACTGGCGAAGCAAAGAGGCTATTTCTTAACACAAATAGAATACAAAAACTCCGGCGATACAGAAGCCGGAGATAAGGAGAGAGTCGTTGGATATGTCAGTTACCTCGTGTCCGCCACCACCAAAACCGGCCCTGAATAAAGGGGAAATGACCCAACTGCTGGATATTGCCAGAGAGGCCATTCGCAGCCATTTCTCTGAAGCACTGCCGCGACCACCACAACTGGATTTATACAACCGCAAATTGCTCGCCAATGGCGCATGTTTTGTCACCCTGGAAGTCGACGGCGAACTGCAGGGCTGCCTGGGGACAGTGACCGCCAATGAGCCTCTGGTACTTGAAGTGCATAATAAAGCCAGAGACAGCGCCTATCAGGACAGACGCTTCATGCCGCTGACCGAAGAGCAGCTCAGCAGCCTGACCATAGAGATTTCTGTGCTTTCCGATCCTAAACTGCTGCAGGTCGATTCCGAAGAAGCGCTCATCGCCTATCTTGAAGAGCACAAAGTGGGGGTGATCCTGACCGAGCACCATTCGCAGGCGGTCTTTTTACCCCAGGTATGGGATAAACTGGCCTCACCGGCTGCCTTTATCAAAGCACTGAAGCAAAAAGCAGGCTGGCCGATCAACCACTGGTCACCCAATGTCAGAGTGAAAACCTTCACCACGACACAAATCAAAGGGAAGTATTTTTCCCAGTTCGTATAAACGGCCCTTGCCAAACGGATACCACGCCCGATGCTGACACATACCAGCATCGGGTTTATCTGGAACTGATTTACCTGGCAATATTTTACCTGACTATAATTTCTGGCTACGGGCTACTGACCAAACTGGTAACTCAGTGTCAATGTGACCTGGCTGACATCGTTAATATCAATGAAATAACGATTGAATTTCCCTCCGACCCGCCATGCCGGAGTGATGCGATAATCCAACCCGGCGGTCAGATACGGATCGACCCCCCAGTCAGATGAGCTGATTGTCTGCCCCTGAAACGTACTGCTGTAATCTGCTTCCCAGCGGTAAACACCGCCACCGATTAAAAACCGAAAATCATTATCAGACACCACAGGATAACGTATGTCCAGCGCCACCCCCGAGGTCAGCACAGGCGTAGCCTTAACCACACTCTGATGATAGCCATCAGACACAGCACTAGCTGGTTTGAGTGTGGCCTTGCCGTTCCCCTGATCCAAATAACGGGCCGTCAGTAACCAGTGATGACGGGTTTCATAGCCCACACCCAGTGACACAGCCGTATCACTGTCATCTTGTGAAACAAGGGTATCCGCAGGCTGAGTATGTCGCTCGCTGGCTTCACTCACGCCCAACTCAGCATCGACAAACCAGGCTGCCTGGCTGTTAAAGCTGATCAGCGCCAATACCAGCGCAAGCAGCCGTCCGCCCCAGCGCCGCATGACTCCCAGACCGCCGAGTAATACCAGCATCAGGGCAGTGACAGTCCCTCCTGCCCGGTTTTTCACCACCATGCCTTCACTGAGTGTTGTGGTAACGCGTGCCTGAGCGCTGGCCTCCAGGCCGGTCGCATCCTGAATGTGATAGGTAATGATACTCTCTCCTTCATAACCTGCTTCGGGCGTAAATGTCAGGCTCTGATCTGTGTTTATCGTCACCGATCCTCGGTTTGCCACTGCAGCCACCACTGTCAGACTATCACCGTCTGCATCTGTGTCATTATCCAGCACAGCAATGACCACGGCCGTTTTATCATCAGTCTGAACAATATCGTTCACCGCAACCGGGTAATCGCTGTTCAGCACTGTCACTTTAGCTTGCGCAATAGCTGTACCGCCTGTCCCGTCTGAAATGCTGTAACTGATGGTCGCGACACCGTAAAAACCATCGGGGGCGGCATAGTGGATCTGATTAGACGTCAGATTCACAACGCCAAAATCCACCGACGCTGCCATCACAGACAAGGGATCATTGTTGGCATCTGTATCATTGGCCAGCACATCTATCATTGTGTTCCCGTTCCGATTAAGCAATACAGCGTCATCCACCGCCGATGGCGACAGATTAGCACTCAGCGGTACGCCAACACCGCCCGGATCCATGACACTGCCATTGGCCAGGCCGTCATCATCATTCGGGCCACCGTCTTGTATAGTTAGCTGCACGCACCAGTGCCCTTCCTGTAATCCTGCCAGCCACTGGCTATCACCCGGAGGCGGACAGTAACCCGCTTCCCCCTGAGCAGATGACACAAAGTTTTGCGCATCTGTGACAAAATTTTTCCAGCCCTGACTCTCTGTGAATTTACGATAAACCGCGTTTGCCGGTATGGGTAAGCGTTGCGGCAGTACCACCTGATAACTCTGACCAACTATCGGTAAACCATGAGCAATAAAGTCAAACACACCGCCAGTATTTTTGACCTCGGCATCTGGCGGGATTTCACTGTCCAACAGCTGTACGCCTCCCATCTGATTAGCTGCAACCGTCGCGCCTTTGCGCAAACACACACCTGGGTCGCCTTCCAGCAGATAGCGGCCAGATACCAAGGCCTGCTCTTGTATGACGTTACAGTCTGCCGCCATATCCAGATAATCCGGGATGCCGTCGTTATCAGAGTCAATGTAGCCTTCCAGGTCGTCAGGCAGCAGATCGCCATCGCTGTCCTCACCACCTAACTGCGGCAACTGAGCAACGGCCTCCAGATAAATATGTTTAATCACAGACTGAACAGGGGTACCGTTATCCGTAACAGTCAGTTTAAGGCTGTACACACCCTGCGACAGCACACCCGGCACAAAGATAAAGTGTTCATCATCTGTGCTGATATTGGCTATCGCACTGTCACTGGCTTCCCACAAATAGTTATGGTTGTCTGCACTGTTCACATCTGTGACTTGTGCACTCACTGTAACCTGACCGCCAGAGATAGACACAATGTGCCGGGAGTCACCATCCTGAGTAATCTCAGTGCTCACCCTCGGTGCTAAATTCTCTTCAGAGATAGTCAGTGTGTAATCTGACTTACTGCCAAGATTCAGCGTGGGTGATAAAGTGACTTCCAGTGTCTCCGGCCCTTCGGGCATACCATCGTTCAGCACATCGAACTCAATCGTAGCACTAGTGCCTTGCTCAATCTCAATCACACCGTCAAGCAAGGTGTGATCACCCGCATCACTGCTGCCTGACACGGTATAAGGAATAGTTACCGGGTAATCAGGCGCAGGGCCGTTGAGGTGAACGCTGATACTATGCGTCGTCCCTTCTGTGGTGTGGTCATCTTTAGAGAGTGTGATCAATGGATGCAGAACAACCTGCTGGCTGGCCTGGGTCTCATTGCCTTGCGCATCCACCGCCCGCCAGTAAACTGTATGTCTTCCCGGCTTAAAGACAGGTGCCTGATCAACCAGAGAGACAGCCAGTGGCCGGCCTTGGCTGTCTTTGGCTTTGGCTACACCCAAGTTCACTCTGGTAAACAGACCGGTTGCGTTCAGCTCAATATCAACTGGCGGTTGAATCGTCGGAGGCTGGCTGACCGCCGACTCAATAACCACTGTCACCTGACCAATGTGCTGGCCCCCTCCACCATCACTGGCTCCATATTTCAGAGAAAACGTGCCCTGCTGTGTGGTGGTCAGAACTGCCTGACCATTTTGTATGGTGGCTGTCCCTTTCACCGCCGTCACCCAGAGCAGGTTCAGCAGATCCTGATCGATATCCGTGTCGTTACTCAGCACATCCAGTACATAACGGCCCGACGCGCTGGCTTTAAAGTGATACGAATCAGAAACAATCACTGGCTGATCATTCACCGGTGTCACAGCAAGCGAAACAGTATAAATACCGGATAGCGCTTCGCCGTCTGTAACCTGATAACTGAAGCTGTCGACACCGTTAAAGTCGGCATGTGGTGTATACAACCAGCTGCTGCCCTGCGCACTCAGGTTACCGTGCTGCGGCGGATTACCCACCAGCAGACCCAGTGCTGTGCTGTCGACATCTGTCATGGCCGGGGCAATACTCAGGCTGGTATCTTCGGCCAGAGTAAGCGTCAGGTTTTCCCCTTGCGGCGCATCGTTGACATTAATCACGCTGATACTGAATGCTGCCAGAGAGGCCGATTCACTACCGTCGCTGACGCTGATAACAATGCCGCTGCTGCTGCCGACATGGCTGTTATCCGGTATGCCGGACAGCTCACCTGTCTGCGTATTAAAGCTGGCCCAAACCGGCTTGTTCTCAATGCTGAAGGTCAGCGTATCCGCATCCATATCGGAAGCTTGAGGAGTAAAGCTGTACTGAGTGTCTTCAGACACCTGATCCTGAGGCTGCCCGCTGATAACTGGCGCATCGTTAACGTTGTTGACTGTCAGGGTGAACGGCGGCAGCGCTGCGGTTTTATCGCCATCAGTAACGCTGATCACTATGTTGCTGACACTACCGACGGCGCCATTATCTGGTACGCCATACAAACGTCCGGTCTGGGTATCGAAACTCGCCCAGTCAGGCAGATTAGTAATACTGAAGATCAGACCATCGCTTTCTACGTCCGCAGCCACCGGCTGGAACTCGTAGTTCTGGTCCTGATCGACGTTAAGCACTGGCGTACCGCTGATGGTCGGCGCATCATTGACCGTCTCGATCGTCACCGACACAGTGGCTGTATTGGAAACGTCAGCCTCGTTATCAGAAATGGTGTAGCTGAAACTGTCAGTGCCGGATTGATCCGTATCCGGGGTATAGCGCAAGCTACCGTTCCCCAGATCCAGCACCTGACCCAGCTGAGGCGGCGTCAGCACCTGAATGGAGCTCAGATCCAGCGTCCCGTCCAGATCGCTGTCATTACCGCTGACCGCGATATCAACCGGGGTGTCCTCCTGCGTCGTCGCCTGATCGGCATTGGCCACCGGCGCATCATTCACGGCCTGTACCGTCATGGTCACAGTCGCAATATTGGATTCAGCACCCAGATCGTCGCTCACTTTATAAGTGAACTGATCCTCACCGCTGAAATTCGCTGCCGGGGTATAGACCACCGCACCATTGCTTTCAACGGTCACGCTGCCCTCGCCAGGTTGGGTGTCAATCGTCAGTGTTCCGGCCTGAATCGTGCCGTCAATATCCTGATCATTCCCCAGCACATTCACCGTATGAGGCGTATCTTCCAGCAGCGTCGCGGTATCATCCGCGACCACAGGCGCATCGTTGACGCTGGACACCGTGACAGACACCGTTGCTGGCTGGGAGGTCGCCCCCAGGTCGTCCTGCACCACATAGGTGAAGCTGTCGCTGCCGAAGTAATTCGCGTTAGGGGTATAGGTCACCCGTCCATTCGCATCAATGCTGGTCTGCCCGTGCTGGGGCTGAGTGATCACCTGGAGCGTACTGGCATTGAGTGAACCGTCGATATCACTGTCATTGGCCAGCACATCAATCACACCACTTTCATCCTCATTCGTTGCCAGACCATCCGCCACCGTGATCGGGGCATCATTCACCCCTGCCACGTTCACCGTCACCTGAGCGGTATTGGACACCAGCCCAGTGCTGTCCTGTACGGTGTAACTCAGGGTATCCGTACCCACATAATTCGCGCCCGGCTGATAGTGAATCTTACCGTTCTCAACCGTCGTGGCACCATGGGTTGGCTGAATCACCACAGTCAGAGAAGCTGCGTTCAGCGTATCCCCTGTATCCACATCGCTGTCGTTCGCCAGCACATCCAGCACCACCAATGTATCTTCATCTGTGCTGCCGACATCAGCCGTTGCCACCGGCGCATCAGCGACAGGTGTCACTGTCACGGTGACTGTCGCCGGAGAAGAGACAGCGCCGTAGATATCCTGAACCTGATAGGTCAAGGTGTCTGTCCCGGCGAAATTCGCATCCGGCGTATACGTTATGGTGCCTGTCCCGGTATTGATGCTGGTGGCACCATGCAAAGGTGCTGTCACGACGGTGACACTGGCTGCATTCAGGCTACTGTCTGCATCGCTGTCGTTCGATAGCACATCAATCGCAATCAGGTTATCTTCCGAAACAGAGACCACATCGTCTGCTGCAACCGGTGCGGCGTTGGCAATGGTGAAGTTATAGACCGAATCACCGCTGATACCGGCAAAGGCATTGCCCGCCATATCGGTTAACGCATCGTTCGTCATGGTGACGTAGTAAGCATGTGTCGGTGTGAAAGTGGTACTCGGATCCACCACCAGCTGATTGCCAGAAATGCTCACCTCGGAGTCAGACATCGCGTATGTCACCAGCGTTGTTGCATCCGTGGCATCAATAAGACTCAGTGTGCCTGAGGAATGTCCTATCTGTATGTCTTCGCTGAACGTCAGTGTCAGACTGGTATTTCGGCTGACATCTGTGGCATCATCAGCCGGGCTGAGTGCGCTGATATACGGCGCAGTGCCGTCATAACTCACCACCAACTGAGTCGCAGTCAGATTTTCGTTGCCATTCGGATCGGTAAATTGGCCACTGGCGATATCCAGCGTGATATTCCCGTCGGTGACCGGCGTCAGAGTCGCGCTAAAGCTGCTCCCACTTCCGTTAAAACCCGACAAGGTCCCGCCACTGACCGCAATATCCGTCGCTTCAAAATCTGTACTCTCTTCGGTCAATGTAAAGGTGATGTTCGCAGTTTCACCCTGCTTCAGCACGGATTTGTCCGAGTTGATGGTCACACTTGGCAGAACAGTATCCACACTGATTGCCAACTGAGAAGCGGCTGTGTTCGCGTTCCCTGCGGCGTCGGTAAAGACACCTGCGGCCACATTCACCGTCGCGCCAGCCGTACTGTTCGCGTCAGGTGTAAAGGTCGCACTGTAGCTGGTACCACTGCCGGTGAAATTCGTCAGCGCCCCCCCGGAAACAATCACATCTCCGGCAGCAAAATCGCTGCTGCTTTCGCTCAGCGTAAAGGTCAGAGTCGCGGTTTCGCCCTGCTTCAAAGCTGTTTTATCGCTGGAGATATTCACCGTCGGCTGAACCGTATCCACTGCAATACTGAGTTGCGTTGCCGCCGCATTACCGTTCCCTGCGGCGTCGGTAAACTGACTGGCTGACACGTTGACTGTTCCGCTGGTGGCATTCACGGCGGGTGTGTAAGTCGCGGTATAGACCATGCCGCTGCCGCTAAAGTTCGACAGGGTGCCTCCGGCAGTTGTGACATCAGCGGCAGCAAAATCAGTACTGCTTTCACTCAGTGTGAAAGTCAGCGTTGCGCTTTCTCCGGCTTTCAGGGCTGGCTTATCGCTGCTAATCGCCACGGTTGGCCGGGCAGTATCCACGGCGATCGACACTTGCGTGGCCGCTGTATTGGCGTTCCCTGCGGCATCGGTAAAGATACCGGCAGGTAAATTCAGGGTTGCTGTGGTTTCTGTGTCCGGATCGGGTGTAAAGATCGCAGAATAATTCAGTCCAACGCCTGTGAAATTAGATAAGGATCCACCGGAAACAACAACATCAGACACAATAAAATTAGAACTGATCTCACTGAGCGTGACTGATATCAGTGACGTTTCTCCGGATTTCAATGTGTTTTTGCTGCTGGTAAAACCTGAGATGCCGGGCTGAAGCGTATCCAGCGTTGCAGTATTCGTCACGGCTGAAGCCGTATTCCCTGCGCTATCCGTGAGCGTGGCAGATAACGTCAGCAAACCGTCGGACAAACCGCTCAGATTCAGTCCCGTGACAGACTGGGATGCATTGCTGATCGCCCCCGATCCGGTCACGTTCGATCCGCCACCACTGGAACTGATGGTATAAGCGAAATCGGTGCCTACCTCCGCAGAGGCAAAGGTAAAAGATGCCGCAGCCACATCGGCACTGGTGTAAAACAGCTGACCAAAGGCGACGCTTTGCCCGGTCGGCGCCACCTGATCAATGGTGACATTCAGGGCGGAAGATGCCGGGCTGTCATTGATCCCATCCGTCGCCGTGGCCGTGAATGCATGCGTGACATTCGATGCCAGAGCGCTGGTGGTGATGCTCCAAGTCCCCCCTATGGCAGTCGCGGAACCGATCTCTGTTCCCCCTGACTGGTTACTGAAAAGCTTGACTGTACTACCGGCTTCCGCGGTGCCGGTAAAGGTCAGCGTGGTGAGATTCGTGAGGTTATCACTGTCGGAGATACCGCTGTCAGATCCCGAGGACAAATCCGGTGTGGAAGGTGCCGGAGGTGCAACATCATCTGCCACGGTAACCGAGAAGGTTTTTTGAAAGGTCGTCGTGCCATCGTGAGTCTGTATACAAACGTTGTAGTTCCCTGCCGACAAAGCACTCCCGGTTTCCAGTGTCGCACTATTGATTTGAAACTGGCTGTTCGCTGCATCTGAGGTACAACTGCCGGACGCACTGGTGCCTTGCGAAACCAGCGAATAACTGTGTGTGTCCCCGCTGTCTGCATCTGTTGTCGACAAGGTGCCCACATCGGCGCCGGATGCGGTCGCAGACTGATTGATGCTGGTTGACGTCAGGCTGATATTGGTCGGGGCGCTGTTCGTGGGGACGGGATTACAATCCGCATCCGTTGAACAAGACTGGCCGTTTGAAATCGGACCATCGTAACAATACCCATAATAGCATTCCCAGGCGGCCGTCATGGCTTCACCGCTGCGGCCATCCGCTCGGCTTCCCGGCCCGGCAGGCAAGGGGGAGAGTTCTCCAACCACCCGTTTCGCAGTCTGAACGCCGCTCTTGAGGTGATGGGTTTGTGCCAGAAAGCTGTCCAGATCAAAATTCTGTTCGTCTGAATGCTCAGGCTCAGACTTTGCTTTATCGGGGATCGGATTTGAAATTTCGCTGGATGAAGTCTGAATCTGCCATGGTATTCCGGAAACATCGGTTTCGGCATAGGCAGGCATGAAAATCAATGGGGTGACTGCCAACCCGATCGCCAGAGAAGCCACCCAGCGGGTGGGATCGCTTTTTACCGAATCAATGGAATGACTGAATGGGAACACTTCATCCGTCCGTGTGAAGTGCTGATGCGTCGCACGGGCTAAACGCGACAAGCTCAGGTCGTTCGTCATACTCTGCCTGCAAGTTTGTGATGCAAAAAGTGCGGTTCACCCGGCGACTTCACAACACCGGACAAAACCCTCACACAACAAAAAATAAAAAAATCAATGCAACTCGTAGCAATTGAAACAGAGCTTTGACAATGTGCAAGCAGATGCTCTCAAAAACATGACATATGAGAATATTTTCTATGCAATAAACTGCTATTGCTTTCATTCAGAGTATAAAAAGATCCGATAATTCCACTGATTCTGCATCCACAATCCATGGTGTCATGCTGCCTTTCAGCACTTCGACATCATAAATCTGATTTAAATCACCGGAAAACGTCAGGTTTGCAATTACTTCACCATTTCGCAGATCCAGCGCCACCACCCCCGAAGACAAGGGTTCCCGTCGCTGATGTAAGGGCATGTCTGCATGCCGTGCTGAGCCATCTTTCGGGCGACGGACCACAGATAAGCCGACGAAGGCGACCTCCCCCATCAATGATAATCCCCGCGTGAATCCATTCAGTTCTGCCACCAGCTCCAGATCCGTCCGGGAAGCCGGAAGCCGATCTTCCCGGCATCGCCACAAGCGTCCGGTCCCGGATTCACAAAAGTACAGATAACCTTCATGAATACGAGGAGAATGCGGCAGACACAAGCCTGTCACCACAGGCTGATGTGTGGTTACAGACATAATTTCCCCGCTAAAACTGCTCACTTGGCGCCAGCGATAAGGGCTGTTTTCTTGCGAGAAATACGACACATATGCCGGGCGTCCATCTTTCATGGCCAGTCCATTCAAATGACACCGATCTTCTGGAACCAGTTCAGAAATAAAAGGAGGCATCCAGACCACCTCAAAACTTTTTCCGTGGGCCGGTCTGGCAATGCAATTAAAACGGGTATTCACCATGTACAGACCATCCGTGCCCCAGGCCATATCATGCGTGTTCAGATGCCCGGTCACGGTCGAGCCACAAGGCGAATAGACAGCATCTTTTCCGGCAGTGAGCTGTGTTGACTCACCTGCAAGAATCGCGGGATCAACCCGGCGGTAATCCCAGATTTGCTGATACGACGCCAGCGATAAACGCTGCTGATCGTCACTCAGTGCAATTCCCAGTAATCTGGGCTGGCGAACATGTTCAACAACCAGCGACTCTCCGTCCCCCCGGATGACAAACAGACAGTCAAGATTATGCGCACTCACCAGCAGGCTGCAGCGCATTGCATTGAGCAGCAGTGGAAAACGTGCACAGCTGCTCATCACATAATTCAAGGTATTCTCGTCATTCGCGTTCATGGATCACTTCCACAGAGACAAACAGGATCACATCGGCAGACCGGCATCCAGCGGCTGGACACTGGGCGGATACCAGATCATCCGCTCATACGGCGGTTCAATCTGGGTGACATGAAATCCCAGCCGGAGGTAAAGCTGCCGGGCCTGCGAATTGATTTGCTGAACCGATAGCGTCATCGGCGCTTTCAACTGGTTTGCGGAATACATAAAGGAACGGATCACCGCTTCTCCCAACCCATGCCCTCTGGCCTGTCGGGTGAACACAATATCGATCAGGTGAACCTGATCCTGAGAAAAATCCAGCACGGCACGGCCAACCGGTGACTGATGGTATTCAATGATAAAGTACATCGCGTTGGGGAATTGTTCCCCATAGCCCTGATTCATCGCCTGAAACTGCATGTCGATTAAAGATTCGATAAAATCTTGCTCGCCCTCGATCAGTCGCAAGTCATCCCGGCGCTCTCGATGAAGCTTTTCGAGAAAGATCCGATCCGCCGCCGATGAATTGGATGGGCGAACATGCAACCCGCCCGGTAATTTCAAATCCTGTTTGTCCATCTTGTTCACATCCTTGTTATCGAGACCGGATCAATGCTGTGCTGCTCGCTGAAAGTGCTGCATCAGGCCTTGCGCATCAAACACAGGCTGACTGTATTGACGCACCAGCCGGTGTAAGTCCGCTGCGGTCAGCGCAGGCTGCTCACCCAGTACCGCGGCCAGAACACCGGCGACGGCAGTGGCCGCCGCCGATGTGTTCGAAAATGTCAGACTGTACCGGCCTGTCTCCTGTGAAAAAGTCAGATAAGGCACGGGAACCTGAGTCGCGATCGGTTCGCCGATCACAGGCCAGACGGTGCCCTGACTTTCGGCATTGACTGTCAGAACCTGTGGCTGAGCTGCCAGTGAGAAGCTCTGATTCAGGTTCTCTCTGAAATTTCCTGCCGCAGCAATCAGAAGCGTTCCTTTCCCTTGTCGGCCATTTTCAGCCACAAACGTCAGTGCATCAGACAAGGCCTGCTGGGTCAGAGGTAAAGTCCACGCGGCCAATATCAAGTCAGCCTGGCTGAGATAGGCCAATTGCAAAGCAACCAGAATATCTGACGTCCAGTTAGTATCCCGGCGCAGCAGCACTGCATCAGCCGCAAAGGCCAGTCCTTGAGTGTCCGGGTGCCTTGACCAAAGGGTCGCCAGTGTTGCATCACCATGGAACGAATCATAGCCATTCACTGCAATTTCACTGGGTTCCAGCGGCAAAGGGCGACGTTGATCAATATCGTAATGCAGTTTTGGTAAAAAAGGCTGCAAAGCCGGATCAGCCAGGCCGAATGCACTGTCGATCACAGCGAGAGTCACCTCTGCACCCGGTGTTGCGGGCCATTGTTCAATGCTCAGCTGCTGACGGACAGGTTTCGGAGGGGGCATGGGTAACCGCCCTGTTTCACCGCCCTGCGTCCCCAGACGAATTTGCAGCAGATCCGGTTCAGCCATCACAATCCCTGGTAAGCTTTGTAATTGCTGCACCAGCGCAAGCGATGCCAGTGGACTTTGTGTCTCCATCACAGACCAATAATACGCCTCCAACTCGAACACAACCGCCGAACTGACAATCAGATGGTGACGTAAGTTGGCCAACTTCAGCGCTTTTTCATGCTTTACTAACACCCGCGTCCCGACTTGCAGGGCTTTGGTTCCCAACCATGGATGAATGTATACCGGAGCACCGGTCGCTTGTGGAAGGAAGCGGAATTGGACGTTTTTCTCCTGCACCCGAAGGGTTAAAGATTCCGGCCAAACCTGGGTCTGCGCCAACGCAGTAAAGGTCAGCGCAATGACATAGAACATCAGCTTCATGAACAACCTGAATCACTGAAATTGCTGTTCAGGCACCGACAACCCAACAGTGCCTGATACATTACGACCTTGACGGAAAAATACCGTCCATACAAATACAAAAGTTCACGCCCAGATAAGGCTGCATATTCTCATGGGATTGCGATCCGCCAGAAACTGCCATTGCCTGAGCACTTAGCAGATTATCCGGGTCGCCTGTGTAATACCGAGCCTCGGCAACACCGCTTGCATTCAGAATCCCCACCCCTGCGTTCTGACCACTTTCAGCATCCGCACTGTTATTCACCGCTTGCATCGCATGGTTGTGTAACGGAATTTCCGTGACGTCCAGTGTAATCATATCTTCGCCAGACCTTTCTGCCAGGACTCTGGGCGTCAGTCCTGGCCCATTGCCCGTCCCCATAGGTGCGCGGGCACGCAGGTCAGGTAATTGAAATGTACTCGGGCTGGAGCGACCAAAGCTATATTCAATCACAGCAAACAGCACTTGGTTTTGCTGAATGTTGAGTGTTTGTCCGTTACAAAATGCCCAAAATCGTGGTGCAAACGTATAAGGCATCATCATAATTTCGCCGTAAAAAGCTTCACTCATCTGATTTTCCTCAGCTTCTTTGCGGGTAAATACCTGCGGTGCAAATAATAAAGTTCAATGCCAGTGAAGGCGCGACATTCAAATGACGCTCTCCACCTCCGGTGGTATTCACTGCATCTTGCTGTAACGCAACCCAATCAGTTGCAACAGGGGAAGCAACGAACTGACTGGCCTTACCCACCACCAGGTTTGATGCAGGCTCAGAAGACGTCGCCGGGGTATCGGCAGCCATCAGTGAATGCCGGTGTTCAGGCAATTGATTCAGCGTCAGGGTAACGTATTCCTGCCCCATTCTTTGACCGAGATTGCGGGGTGTCAGTCCATTACCGCCCCCTCGCCCCACCGGTACACGGCCTCTCAGATCCGGTAAACTAAATGTTGTTCTGCCGTCACCGCCATACAGGGTCCCAAGCAGTGAATACAAAGCTTCATTGGATGAAACCGGTAATAAAGAGCCCGCACAGTAAGCCCAACGTTGCGGTGCATAACTCCCTGCGAAGAGGGTAATTTCAGATAAATAACGTTCAGACATTCCTGATCTCCTAATCTCTTTCCGGGAAGATACCGGTCAGGGCTATACAAAAATTGATAACAGCTGAAGGCTGCATATTTTCATGCCCGGCCCCATGACCTGCTGCGCCCACCGCTTCAGGATTCATCGCTTCAAGATTCTGCGGCACAGCGTAAACCGGTGTATCTCCGGCGGCGGCAGCAAGGACTGTCGCTTTTTGCTGCCTGAGCAAATAAGGACGGAATGAGTCGCCAGATTGGGATGAAACTGCGATGCCATGGGTGTGTGCTGGCATTTCGGCTTCCGTCAACGCGACTTGCTCCAAGCCACCCGTTTTCGCCTGCGTGATGGGCCGTTGAGAAGGGAAAGCAACACCTGGCTGAACCGGCATTCTGCCGCGAAAATCTGGCAACTTGAAATCCGTCTGACCATTACCGCCAAACTGATTTCCAACTAATGCAAACAAAGCCCCGTTCTGGCTGACCGGCAGCACCTGCCCGTCACAAAAGGCATAACCTCTCGGTGCAAAGTTTGCACCGAACATTTGAATATTACCGATATAAGGTTCCATGCTGACCTCTGATGGTTATGAGTGAGTAACCTTGCGGGAAAAAATCACTTCCAGCTCTTTGGCAGAATTAGGTGAAACAAACAAAGGAGCTTCACCTAAGCTTTCGTGACCGAAAAGATAAGTGCCTTGTTCAACTGCGCCATTCAGACCACTGCAATCGAGGTACAATGCAAAAGACTCCCATGTGTTACTGTGAGTGCCAGTTCGTTTTACCCCGGTAATTTCCACTTCGCAGGATGCCCCTTTATCAAGAGTCATCGACATTTTATCGCCAACTAATTTTTCCAACTTTTCAAATGTAAACTGCTCCATACCTGCTTCCTTAAATAGGGGTAATTCCCTTTATCCATCTATTTCCCACTCGTAAGGTTTATAGCATTGGGCTGACACGAACAAATAACAGACTGAAAACTTGATGATTGATCATAAAAATAATTTAAATTTATTTTCACGACATTGCGAAGGCAAAACAAACACACAACAATACTGACATATTTGTTATTAGTGTATTTTTAGCTACGCCCGAGACAGCTAGATCACTTTACAGGGATAGCCGTTGTTACGGGCATATTCTTCAAATTCGCTGACTTTATAAGGGTCAATAATGTAGCGTAAAAAACAAGTCACCATGATTCATTCCTTTGTTGTGGTTCATTCGTTTGATACAGAGAAACCAGCTGGCTGTTATGCCAGCGAGACAGCATGAGCGTCGCGCACAGCGCTCCGACTAATGCGAATGCCATATCTGACTGGGTATCCCAGACATAACCCTGTGTACCCAAAAAAGCCTCTGCGTTTTCACCTGTCGCCAGCGCCACCCACCATTCAATCAGTTCATAAAAGGCGCTGAAGGCTAAACACATAGACACAGCAACAGCACTTACCCAAAACCGGCCATTGACTATTTGCTTTCTGATGAGTATTTCCCGAGCCAAAATAGCCGGAACAAATCCCTGAAAAAAATGGCCGACTTTATCGTAGTTATTTCTTTGCGCCCCGAACAGATTGTCGAATAAAGGGACTTCTGCATAGGTGTAATGGCCCCCCACCATTAACACAATACAATGCAGTAAAATCAGTCCATACAGTAGCGGGGTGAGCCTGAAAGTATTGTAAGTAAGCGCAATCAGCACTAGGCCAATCAGCGCAGGCAACACTTCAAGAAACCAGGTAAAAGTATCTTTCGGCTCAATGCCAGACCAGAGAAGAACCGCCGTAAAAACAGATAGCCAGATATATTTCAAATGCTTGTCCTTTTATACATCTTATTCGTTACGTTGCCTTTCCCGCCCGAGCTCATTAATCAACTTGTACGGGCAAGTTCGGGTTTTCAAAATGCTCGAACATCATGACGATATCTTCGGAAAGTACCCGGCTTTGTGACAAAGGCGGAATAGTGTCTCGAGCAAAAAAATCAATCGCTGAAATTTCGATATTCTCTTTTGGCTCACCGGACACAAAGTGGCAGAGAAAGAAGAGTTTATAAATGTGGTAGGGATAGTCGGGCTGGTAGGGGTGAACCGCTCGGTCTTTTATCGCAATCAGTTTGGGCTGACTGACGACCAAACCGGACTCTTCCAACACTTCGCGGACAATACCCTCAGAAGGGGTTTCACAGACATCGGCCCACCCTCCGGGCAATGTCCAGCCGCCATCCTCACGTTCTTTGACCAGCAGAATTTTATTATCGCGAATCACTCCGGCTCGCAGATCAACTTTCGGTGTGGGATAACCCTCTTCGGGTATAAACAGATGCTGCACTTTACTGAGTGGCTGACCACTGAGCTGCGCAAACATTTGATACGAAATGTCGGTAATCTGATCAAAACGTTCAAGATCGTATGGATCGTGACTATAAGCTTTACCGGCTTGTGCAATAGCCTGAAGTTGCCTGGCCCATGTTAATCCGTCTTTCATCGTAGTGCAGTTCTCATTCAGGGAATCATATTCACTCACCCTATATAAACCAATACACATAATCAATCAGGTTTCATTGGCCTAATGCCGTGGCACCAAACCATAAGGCAAGCTCTCAAACATGGCCGGTTGGTTGATGACTGTCGGGGCGGCATGTACGCCACGCCAGTCCAGTAACATGATAGCCAGCGTGTTGCGATGCTCACCGTCATACAGCTCGCTTTCACCTTTTACCGACGGCACCATACCCGCTTGCCGGTCGATCGATGTCTGGATGAACTGGCGCGTTTTTTCTACCACAGGGTCATCCGATAAGCCGGCCAGCAGGAAGCTGATACCGACTTCGGCCACCACATCTTCCTTGGTATGCAGCAGAATGTCGTCGATATGGCGGCGAAAGTGATCATAAATCCACTGAAAATCGCTTTCCTTGAGCTGATACTGATAATACGAGGATGCCGCAAAGATAATATGGGTCATGCCGTATATCTTATTCATGTACTGCTGCTCGCTGAGCTGCTTATCCTGGCTGTCAGGATAAGTTGCCCGGAAAGCGGCAATAAAAGGCTCAACCACATCCTGCTCGCCGAGCTGACGCAGCCAGTAAACCTGATTGGCAAGCTGTGCTGCCCAGGCGCGAATCATTTCAGGGTCGGTGGCATAACGGGCAAAGTCATAGCGGCGGATGATGTCGCGCAATTTGTGATCTTCCCTGTGTTTAAGACCGTACTCATTGGCGCGCGCCATAGAGCCAAGCAAATCGACGCCCAAAAAGTAATACTCAGGGTAATCACGGGTGGCCAGATAACGTAAATCGCTGCGGGCATCATCTTTGCGCTGATATCTGGCTTCACGGGCAGCCGAATAGGCTTTTATCTGTGCCGGTGTGTAAATCTCTGTCGTCACGGCATTGAGCCGGCTGGCCACACGTGCCAAATCTGACCACACGGCCGCCCGGTATTTGGGATCCATCGTCTGGCGATACATCCTCAGGCCATAATGGCCCATTTTAAATGCCGGTAATGTAAACAGCTGGGTTTCAAAGGTTTGCCGAATCAACGCGGCATCATCCGCATAGGATGGCAATACCTGTTGCTGTACAGTCGGTTCCGCAGGTCTGGGCGAAATTTGCATCGCCGCCCAGCCAGGCAGTGAAAGAAGAGTAATCAGAAGATAAACAACAAAACGACGAATGTTCATAGCAACCCCGCAACCATTTAACAACACAATCATAGCAAAGGCGTCGCTGTACACGTCAGCCTGTTGTCATTTAAGCCAGTGGAATATCAGCATTTTTAATTCTGCGGTGCTAAGCAGTTACGTATTAATCCACCGATAAGTCAGATTAATACGTTCATTAAGAGGCTGAGATGTCTTTGGCACGCTGTGCACCCAGTGCGACTGGGTCTGCCCTGCCATGATGAGCAGAGAGCCGTGGCTGAGCTGAAAATCAATTTTCTGCCCCGTGCGGCGATGTTTCAGCAAAAAACGCCGGGTATCGCCCAATGTCACCGATGCAATCACCGGCTCCGGGCCGAGTTCGGGCTCGTTATCCTGATGCCAGCCCATACTGTCCTGCCCGTTACGGTACAGGTTGGCCAGCACCGAATTAAAACGCGTATTAGCCACTTGCTCGCAGGCGGCCTTGATCTGCTGTAAGGCTGACGTCCACGGGTCCGGCTGCATGGTCAGCCCTGAGTAGGTATAGGATGCCTCACCGCACCATGCCTGCAAACGCGGTTGCATAACCCGACGGCCATACAGTGTGATGGCTTCCTGCTGCCAGTCGAGCGTCTGACGCAGCTCACTGAAATAACGGTCTGAGTCGGAAACGGTAAAGAAAGCCGGCGCCCAGAACAGCAAACCGTCATCAATAGCGAGCCACTCGCCCGGCCCGCTCGCTTCACCGAATAAGTCGAAATTGTGCATAACTTTGACTAGTCCTTCACCGCTGGCAAACGTATATCGACCCATACTAGCCGGTGATCAGAGCTGATATCGGCCCGCTCTTTGCCGTCTTCGCCAGTAACCAGTCTGCGCAGTGGATCTTTTTTATCCGGCCAGAACACGCCGCTGTTGAGGACATCAAAATCAGCAGAGGGCAGCACGTAATCCAGTCGCAGTCCGCTCAGGTGTGTCCATTCCGAACTTCTGCCCCGGCGCAATTTCCAGGGCCGGAAAAAACGCCCGCCAAGGCTTTTCGGGGTCTGTTTGCCTTCACTGACAGCCCGGTGAACACGAGGGTGATACAGCAGGTGCCGCAGTGCCAGTACCATGCCTTCGCCGTCATGCAAATCGGCATTGAGATCCCCCAGCAACACAAAAGGCGCGTTTTTAGCCAGACCGCCCGAATTGCCCTGATCATCCATCAGATACGCTTCGTCATTGATGATATCCGTCAAAAGGCGCAGCTCATCATGGTTACGGCGGGCATTACGCCGTTCAGGTCCGTCAAACACAGGCGGCGTCGGGTGGGCGCAAAGCAGCTGAAATCGCTGATGACCGACCTGTACCGGCAGTAAAAGATGATTTTTCGAAGAGACCCTGAGCTGTGCCATCGCTTCCGGGCTGTAATAGCCTTCAGGCATATGGTTATCCGGCATCTGCTGCCACAACAGGGTCTGCCAGCTGCGGATATCCTCTTCAATCAGCGGATAACGCGACAGCACCACGAAGCTGAAATGACCATGATGAAACCCATAGCCCTGGCCATCCTGCGGCAGGGTTCGTTCGCCGTCCCCGTCCAGATCTGCCTCGCACAGCAAGCCGGTATTCGTGGGGGGACAATAACGGTAAGGATAATCAATCGCGACCTGGCCATGTTGCGGCTCGGCCAGATAATAGCGGCAAAAGTCAGTCAGGCCGCCGTCATCGCCTCCCTCGCCGGGGTGATCAAATTCGCACAGTAGCAGGACATCAGGCTGCACATGCTGAATCATGGCTGCCAGCCGGGCAATTCTGGCGTGGCCCGGCTCCGACAGCTTCTGCCGTATCCGGCCGGGAACAGGATCGGACAAGGCGATATTAAATACCGCAACTCTTAAGGTAGGTGTTGGCACAACGCACTCCCAACAGACTGAAATTCAATAGCCTGTATTGATTGTACGCTGTGTTGTTCAGTTGCTCCAGCGCCTGTCGTCAGCCTGGAATATTCACCAGACTGCTGATGGCCTGATAAATCTGCCTGGCGTCATGCATGGCTCTGTGCCTTGCCGGGCCGAGCTCTTCCAGCGCACGCTGAAACCGGGCTCTTTCTATGCCGTTCTCCTGCTGCAGCCAATGGCCGATTTCTGTCAGTGTAAAGGATGGCCGCATATGGGCAGCATGATAAAGCCGCCCCAGCCAGAACAAGTCCCACTGGCTGTCACAAAACACATAATCCAGCTGCCCCAGCACGCTGTTCAAATGCTGGCAGACTTCCAGCACCTGCATACCATGCTGTTCCAGTTCAGAGCGGGGGATCCGGTGAATACGTTGCTCGGCGTAGCTGTCCCAAAACTGCCAGACATCGCCGGCGGTCAGCGGATTGATCAGGATACTTTGCCCACTGCCGTCAGGAAGTACATAACCCACTTCTATGGGGTAGGATTGATCCGATAAACCTGACGCTTCAAAATCTAATGTTGCCCACATTGCACTCTCCCTGATGCTTATGTCGTCCACGGCTCAGCCATTCTGGTTCCTTCCTTACCGGCAAATCCAGACTGCCGGTAAGCTGAGCCGGACATCTCTCAGTGCGCACAGCATAGCTGCAGACAACTCTCATACCCTGAGAACACATCTGCTCTGTGTCACTGGTTACCTTCTCATTAACTGTAGACCCGGGATAATACTTTACCCGCTATTTCATCTGCTTGACGCAGGATTGATACACTTAATCAGACCGCAGCAGACTGTGATAAATGTCGGCATCTTCCTGACTGAAGCAGACAAAGTACACTTTGTCCGGCGAGCTTTGTCCTTCCAGAGACTGGCGGACTGTCTGCACGGCAATACCGGCCGCCTGCTGTGCCGGGAAACCAAATACCCCGGTGCTGATGCAGGGAAAAGCAATCGTTCTGGCGCCTACTTCATCCGCCAGCGCCAGACAGTGCCGGTAACAACCCGCGAGCAATTCGGCCTCATTACGCGCACCGTCCTGCCACACCGGCCCCACAGTGTGAATCACCCAGCGGGCCGGCAGTCGGTATCCGGGAGTGATTTTTGCTTCCCCTGTCGGGCAGCCCTGCAAGCGCCGGCACTCTTCCAGCAACTGCGGGCCCGCCGCTTTGTGAATGGCACCATCCACTCCGCCGCCGCCCAATAAGCTGTTGTTCGCGGCGTTGACTATCGCATCCACATTCAAGGTTGTTATGTCACCCTGCCATACTAATAAATCTGCCATCTCGCTCTCCGGTTTGATCTGACACAGCAAAACGCCAGGGTCCCGGCCAAGGTACTGTGTCGGCACTGACTATCATGTTATTTTAGTGCCAATCTTCCATTAACAGACCAAAGACTGACTATGGCACCCGTTATCGGTTTCGCTGGTTTCAGCGGCTCAGGAAAAACCACATTAATTGAGCAGGTTATCCCGTATTTAAAGCAACACGGGTTACGTGTTGGCCTGCTGAAACACAGTCATCATGATGTTGAGCCGGATACACCGGGAAAAGACAGCTATCGTCTGCGCCATGCCGGCAGCGATCAGCTCTTGCTGGCAACGCCGCATCGGCACATTCTGTTTTTTGAATACCCGGACGATGAAGATCGTGAACCGGCGCTGGAAGATTGCCTGAAGCAGTTGGATCACAGCCGTCTGGACATAGTGCTGGTAGAAGGGTTTCGCGACCAGCCAATCACCAAAATTGAGATTCACAGGCCGGATTACGGCAAACCTTTGCTGTATCGCAAAGATACCAGCATAGTGGCGATAGCCACCAGCGAACCGGGCGACACTCACCCGATTCCTGTGCTGGATTTAAACCAGGCTGCCAGTGTGGCGGCGTTTATTTTGACGTGGCTTGAAAGCGCCGAACCGGCGCGGAACTGACAGCAACTATCGGTTTTGACCACAAAGAGATAACAGTCACTGCAGTCGGCATTATTCAGAACATCAGGCGTTTGCGGCCGGTCTGTTGATCGGCATCTTTGCCAATCGTTGCAGACTTACCTGTATTGGCCTTCTTCTTAGCAGCTTTGCTCGCCGACTGATTTTTAGCTGACGGCTTTTTACCCGACTTAGCCGGGCTATGGCTCGCCTGCTGTTCTTTTTTCGGTTTCGCGACTGTAGGTTTGGCAACAGGCTCACTGACCGCTTCTGTCACTGGCTGATCACAGAGCACAACATAAAACTCACTGTTAAACTCTATGACGTCGCCGTCATAAATCTTACAGCGTTTACGCAGTTCAATTTCACCATTCACGGCGACATAGCCTTCAGAGATCGCCATTTTGGCCTCGCCACCACCTCCGACGGCATTGGCAATTTTCAGCACTTTATATAACTCGATGGGTTGAACAGAAACTTCTATCCCAAGTGCTTCAACTTCTATTTCCTGATCCTGACTCACGGTGCTCGACCTGTTATTACTGAGAATGCTGTGAGTATACCACTTTGCCTTCCCTCTCTGCGCATCATTCCTGCTTTCAATTGAGCCAGCTCTCTGAAGACACCTGCAAGTGTACCGACCACAAGGTTTTGGCCCGTTACATAGAGATAGTGAACTCAATCGGTTATGCTTGTTACAACTTTCACGTACATTCCCATTAACAAGGAAAACATTATGCTGAAACTGCTGTATGCCGCTGTCTTCTGCCTGCTCTTCGCCATACCCGCCGTGGCGCAGGGCACAGAAGAAGCGCCCCCCTACTCGGAGCAGCCAGTGTTAGATAAGCCTCTAATGGAAAGGTATATTCTTGATGAAATGAAATCGCTTCGCCAGGATCAGCAAGATCTGGAACGTCGCTTAACCCTCTCTTTTACCGATCGCGAACTGGCCGTGGCCGACAAGTCGCTCAATTATGCCAATGTGACAGTCACCTATTTTTTCTATCTGATCGCCGGTGCTGCCTCGCTCATCGCGCTGGTGGGCTGGCAATCGCTGAAAGAAATCAAGGTCAATACCAAGAAAATGGCCGAACAGCAGTTAAAAGAAATCACGGATCAGTACGAGAAGAAATTCCAGATGCTGGAGCGGGATTTAAAACGTAAAACCCGGATCATCGCGCAGAACAACAAAGAGATTGAGATTATCAATGAAGTGCATAATCTCTGGCTCAGAGCACAAAGCTCGCAAACCGCCGAGCAGCAAATGGAAGTGTACGATGAGATCCTCAAACTGCGACCGGGCGATCTGGAAGCGCTAACTCACAAAGCGGATGCGGCGATGGAAATCCGTGAGTTCCACTGGGCACTGAGTATCTGTAACCGGGTGCTGGAAGTGGATAATACCAATGCCAATGCTCTATACCAGCGAGCCTGTGCGTACGCTTGCCTGGGGGCAGAAGATCAGGCCGTGTCTGATCTTGAACGGGCCATTCAGGGCAGTGCTTTCTTACGTGAACTGGCGAAAGAAGAGAATGATTTTGAAACACTGCACGGTCACGAGCGATTTGAACAACTGATCACTCACCATAACGAGTAACTTTCTCTGCGTATTATTCTTACATGGGATATTCACTGGACAAGCGAATAACAGCAAGCTTAGTATCTGGTTATACGGAGATTATGCCGACTTAACGGAGTAACACATGCACGCCACTACCCGACAGATGCAAGCCCAGAAACACATTGCCCTGGTGGCTCACGATAACTGTAAAAGCCACTTACAGCGCTGGGTCAATGAGCATAAAAGTAAACTGGAAAATCATACCCTGTATGCCACAGGTACTACCGGGCATCTGCTTTCCAAACAAACCGGCCTGCCGATCAATTGTTTACTGAGCGGCCCTATGGGGGGCGATCAGCAGTTGGGTGCGTTGATTTGCGAAGGCAAAATCGACATGATGATTTTCTTCTGGGATCCGCTGAATGCCGTGCCCCATGACCCGGACGTAAAAGCCCTGCTCCGGATAGCCGCGGTCTGGAATATCCCGGTTGCCACCAACCGTGCCAGTGCCAATTTCATGATAGCGTCCACTATGATGGAAGAAGCGGTGTCGATAGAAATTCCGGACTATGAAGCTTACCTGGCCGAGCGCCTGTCTTAAGAAGCCCGGTATCAGCTCTCGAACTGTCGTAAAGACAACACTCAGGCAGCTCACACCCCGCTTCAACCTATCGTCCCCGCACAGACGGGGACCTCCTGCCGAACTGCGACTCAGATTTCCACATTCTTTCCCGCTTTTCCCGCCAGCAAAGCCATGCGTTTAGGTATATGCTTTAAATCAATACCAAAAACAACCTGTTACCCTCATGGTGGCTTATGAAAGCATGGACTCTGACTGAACCCAACGGACTGGACAGCCTGCAGCTGACACGTACCACCCGCCCCAAACCCGGAGCGGAAGAAATCTGTATCAAAGTGGCCGCGATGGGCCTTAACCCGATTGATTACAAGCTGGCCGACTGGGGATACGCCACCTGGCATTACCCGCAAATTGTAGGTATGGACATAGCAGGCACCGTTGAATCTGTCGGGGGGAAAGTGCGGCAGTTTAAGCCGGGGGACAGAGTATTTACCTTTCTCGACCCGCGTCATTGCGGAGGCTTTGCTGAGTATGTCTGCTGTAAAACGGGCGCCGTCAGCAGGCTGCCTGAAAGAGTCAGTGTTGAACAGGCGGCGGCTTTACCTTCTGCCGGTTACAGTGCCTGGCTGGCTGTGTACGATAAACTCAGGCTGAAGCCGGGGCAGCGAGTTGCGATTACAGGCGCTGGCGGGGGTGTAGGCGGTTTTGCAGCCCAGTTAGCCAAACTGGCCGGGGCCACTGTGTATGCCATTGCCGCTGAAAGGCATCACGCCAGATTACTCAGCTATGGCGTCGATGCCGTCATTGATTCGGATAATGACAATGTCGCCATGAAAATCATTGAATTCACCGAAGATAAGCTGCTGCATGCTGTCATTGACTGCGTTTCTGCCCGTTCAGGCAGCATCATGAGTGCGCTGATCCGCTTCAACGGCCAGATAGTGATGGTGGCTGATCAATTCAATCAGGTCCCCTTACTGGCGACGACAAAAGCACTCAGCATGCATGAAGTGGCGCTGCATGGCACCTATGCTCACGGTGCACCCGAGGATATCCACCATCTGTCTGATATGGGGAACAGTATGAGCAACCTGATTGCCGAAGGAAAACTGGATCCCATGATAGATAAGCTGTTCTCTTTTGAGCAATTGAAGGAAGGGCTGGTGCTGCTGCACAGGCAGCAGCACAGCGGTAAACTGGTGGTGGTACTGGATTAAAATACGAGTGAAGAGCCGTATCAGCTTTTCATTTTTTTTATCTTATTGTTGACCTGATACCTGTCTTCAATCAGTTCATTCACAAATGGTGAGAGGGTTTCCGGGTTGGCGCAGATCCAGACATGCTTTTTCGCCCTTGTCATCGCGACATAAAACAAACGGCGTTCTTCTGCATCGGCAATGCCTTCATTACCACCTGACTGCAGACAAGCCAGCAGCCCCCTGTCCCGATCCTGAGCCGGAAACACACCGCGGTTCACATTGAGCACAAAGACGAAATCAGCTTCGCGTCCTTTACTGGCATGGCAGGTCATGAACTGCAGGTTAAGCTGAGGCCACCGGCTCTGCCAGTCGGCCAGCTTTTCAGGTCGCTGATCATGATTGCGTCCCAGCAGTAACACGCTGGCTTCTTTTTTCACTTTAGAAGCCAGCTGTACCAGCTCCTGTTCCAGCAGATCCTGCGCCAGTAATGTCACCGCTTTTCGCTTCTGCTTTTTCACACTGGTCAGCGACTTTTTCAGTTGCTGCGGATTTTGCTGAATAAACATATTAGCCACTTCACCAATCATGTTGTTGAAACGATAGGTGGTGTCGAGTTCCATGACATGACTGGCGCCAAAACGCTGCTCAAACCCAGTGGTCAGATTGACATCGGCACCGGCAAAGCGGTATATCGCCTGCCAGTCATCCCCAACGGCATACAAACTTGGCGCTAAGTTATCTGTCACCGGTGTCTGGCAGATGGCATCGATCAGTGCCAGCCGGTGAGGCGAAATATCCTGATACTCATCCACCATGACAAAACGCCACTGCGGAATGAATTTGCCTTGTCTGACATACTCAGTGGCCGTCTGAATCATGGTGTTAAAATCAATCTGGCGATTGGCTTTCAGGTACTGGCTGTACACTTTGTAACACGGCCACAGCAAGGCCAGCTCGCTTTTCATCTGAGCTTTATCACCCGTGCCCATGGCACTGTCGACCAAGGCTGACAATACGGCTTTGTTACCGCCCTGCTGGCCCATCAGTTCAATATGACGCCACACCCAGTTCAGCAAAGGTTCACTGCGTGCCTGCTCTTCAATGGAATTGTCGCCACGAAAACCCGGTATACGCCACTGTGTCAGGTGCTTCTGCCAGCGCTTTGCCGCTGTGTCGTTCTGCCACTGATCTTTGAGCAGGGCAGACAGCCACTCATTGCGGGCATGCTCATCCTGCACTAACGGCGACACACCCGGTAATTCACCTTCAACTGCCTGAATAATCTGGCAGCCCAGGCTGTGGAAAGTCGCAACCCGGATCTCCCTGCCGACTTTGTCTTTCAGGCGCTCGCTCATTTCATCCGCTGCTTTGCGGCCAAAGGCTAACATCAGAATATCGTCCGGCTGGGCTTGCTGGCTCGCCAGCAGATAACCGGCCCGGGCTACCAGCACACTGGTTTTGCCTGATCCGGCCCCGGCCAGTATCAGGTTGTGGTCCTGATTCAGCAGCACGGCCTGCCGCTGAGAGTCATTAAGCGGTGACGATTCAATCCGGTCGAACCAAGACGACCACTTCTCGGTTTCTTCCTGCATCCAGGCGGCATTGGTGTCTGTCACCCATTGCGCATTATCGTCGAGCCAGGGGGATATCTGCTCAAAAGCCATGGGACGAAAAGAAGCGGCCAGCTCATCCGTCAAACCGGCCTCTGACAGCGCGTTATGCAGGGAAGATTGCAGATTCAGGTGAGCCGAGCGGCGTTTATAGCCAGGCTGGGTAATAAAGGCGTCGATGCGTGACAGCATCTGCGGCAGATGGGCATCGAGCTTTTCCACCCGCCCTTTCGCCCATTGGCGGTAAGTGTCCACCAGATGGCTGGCGAAAGCTTTACACTCCGCCCAGGGCAAGCCATGCACAGTCCAGCTTGCCGTCTGATCTGCCGAGGTCAGTTCCATCGCGCCCCACAACACCCCGCGGTGCAGCGTCACTGAACCGTCCCAGTCATCAAATGACAGGACTTCACTGTTTTGCAGGCTTTCCAGAACAACCTGTTCTTCATCCAGCTCAATACTGCAATAATCGCCCTGCACTAACCATTGTGCGAGCCAATTGGCCGTTAATCGCATTGTGTTACCTGACACCTTGATTCACTCAGCGAGAAGATTATCAAGAACTGCGCACAGACCATAGCGGTAAGCGCTTTATTTACGTAAAATTTGAGACAAAAATGCCCGCTGCTTCAATGAACAACCCTGTTTATGATCAGCTCCGACCGGATACCCGATGACAAAATTTTCTCTGCAGACCACTTTTCGACGTTACTGGGCAAAAGACCGCCTTCACCTCAGTGCCCGCGTCGCATTAGCTTTGATAGGCGCTGTCGTACCCTGCTGGTATCTGAATGCAACCACGGCTGTCACACCACTGGTGCTGGGGATCATTGCAGCCGCACTGGCGGAAACCGATGACAACCTGACAGGCAGGCTGAAAGCCCTGGCAATGACCTTGCTGTGTTTCCTGATAGCCTCGCTATCGGTTGAGCTACTGTTCGATTACCCGGCGCTTTTTGCCATCGGGCTGTTCTCATCCAGCTTTGGCTTCATAATGCTGGGCGCAATGGGCACCCGGTATGCCAGCATCGCCTTTGCTTCTCTGCTGCTGGCTATCTACACCATGCTGGGTGCCGAGAGCAGCCAGAATTTATGGTTTCAGCCCGCCTTGTTGCTGAGCGGTGCCATTGGCTATGGCTTGCTATCGCTATTGTGGCAGATGCTTTGGCCGAATCAGGCAGTACAACACAGCCTGGCCAGTGTCTTTACTGCCCTGGCCGATTATCTGGATGATAAAAGCCGCTGGTTCCGCCCGGTCGACAGCCTTGATCCGCAGCAACTGCGTATTCAGGCTGCAGCCAGCAATGCCAGAGTGGTGTCGGCACTCAATCAGGCCAAACAGACGCTGCTGAACCGGGTTAAACGGGTACAACACAACCAGCGAGGCCATCGCTTTCTCAGCCTGTATTTCCATGCGCAGGATATTCACGAACGTATCAGCTCCTCTCACCAGCGCTATCAGGATCTGGCAGCGACATTTCGCCGCAGTGACATATTGTTTCGTTTTCAGGATCTGATGCAGCAGCAGGCAACGGCATGCCGCAATATCAGCAGCAGCCTGGCAATGGGCAATTACTACCGGCACAGCCTGAATAACAGTCTGGCGCTGGACGAGCTGAAAGAGTCCCTCAGCTTTCTTAAATCACAGAATAATCCCGAATGGCGCGCCTTCCTGACACAACTGGACTATCTGTTCAACAACCTTGCGACTATTGAACGTCAGCTCGCCAACCTGAATAATCCTGACGTGGCTGAAGCGCAGGAAGATACTGAACTGGCTGATTCTGAAGCCCATACTGTCTCCGGTTTATGGCAACGGGTGAAAAGCCAGCTGCACACCGACAGCCAGCTGTTTCGCCATGCGGTACGTATCGCCACGGCTTTGACGATAGGCTACGGCGTGATTCATGTGCTGGACTTACAGCACGGATACTGGATTCTGCTCACCACACTGTTTGTCTGTCAGCCCAATTTCAGCGCCACACGCCAGAAACTGACGCAGAGGATCATCGGCACGCTTGGTGGCCTGCTCGTCGGTCTGCCGCTGCTGTACCTGTTTCCCGGTCAGGAAGGCCAGCTGGTCTTAATGGTACTGGCGGGGGTGGCCTTTTTCGTGCTCCGTAACCACAAATACACCCTGGCGACAGGGTTTATCACGCTGCTGGTGCTGTTTTGTTTTAATCAGCTAGGGGCCGGTTTTGCAGTGGTGCTGCCCCGTTTGGGGGATACCTTACTGGGCTGTCTGCTGGCCGTACTGGCTGTGGTCTTTATTCTGCCGGACTGGCAGTCGCGCCGTTTACATAAAATCATGGCGGCCGCGGTCACCACCAACCGCGATTATCTGGCACAGATCATCGGGCAATACAGGATCGGCAAAAAGGACAGCCTGAGCTACCGTGTTGCCCGCCGCGAAGCCCACAATACCGACGCTCAGCTCAGTACCGCCATCAGCAATATGCTGGCAGAGCCGGGCCGTTACCGGCTGGCTATTGAAGAGTGCTTTCGTTTTCTTACCTTAAATCATGCGATGCTGAACTACATCTCGACCTTAGGTGCCCACCGCACGCAGATCGATGAGCACAAAACGCACAAGTTAATTGCGCAGGCTCACAGTCAGATCCATATTCAGCTCGATACGCTGGCCCAGCAACTGGCCGACAAACAATGTGCGCCGCCGCCGGAATCAGACAGCAGCCTAGAGCAAGCACTGACAACCTGGCGGGAAGGGGATGATCAGTCAGTACGCCTGATCCTGCAGCAGTTGTTTCTTATTCAGCGCATGATGCCGGAGCTGTATTCACTGGCCAATAAACTGGCCGCCAGAACGCAGCAGGTCAGCGACATTGCGGTAGCACAGAAAACCAGATAATCAGCCCTTTTCACTGATAAAAAATCAGTCAATCACACCATCTCAGGCGTATATTTTCTTCATTTACGTCTGAGATGGTATAGAATCCCGTCCCTCTTACTTTCCTGATTCACATTCACAGACAATGATTGATTTCACTACACTGCCCTTATACCTCACCGCGGTGGTTGCCCTGTTGCTGGTACCCGGTCCGGATATGCTGCTTATCGCCAGCTCCAGCCTGAGTTATGGCAAACGCGTCGGCCTGTTTGCCAGCCTGGGCAATGCCACGTCCGGACTGGTACTGACCGTACTGGCTGCGATGGGGGTCTCTGCGCTCATCGCCATGAATCCCCTGGCACTGGAGGCACTGCGTTTTCTGGGCGGTGCGTACCTGTTAAAGATGGGCTGGGACTGTCTGCGCAGCACACCGGCTGACTCCCCCACCGTTGGCAGGCAAAATGGACTGGCCCGGGCGCTGTATCGCCGCGCTGTCGTCAGCAATCTGCTTAACCCGAAGGCCTTGATTTTCTTTGTGCTGTTTCTGCCTCAGTTTGTCTCCGGCCAGATTGAAGCCAGCTCAGGTGAGCAGATGCTGGTGCTGGGTTTACTGCTGAACATTATGGGGCTGACGTTTAATCTGCTGCTGGTCGTGCTGGCGGGCACCCTTGGACGGCCATTACTGAATAACCCGGCCTTCCGGGCTAACCAGAATAAGTTCATGGGTTGTATCTTCATCGTGCTGGCCATCTGGCTGCTGCTTTCTCAGTTGCCGCAGGTGTAACAAGCACCACCGCCTGAGGCGCTGGTTTAGCAATACAATGAAAAATGGCCTCCTGATCCCAGTGAGGCCATTCCTTTATGGTGACTGCGGATTCAGGTAAATAGCCAGATCCGGCTTTCAAAAGGCCGCAGCCTTCCGGTCAGGCTGATCTCACCGGCTTGCTCATCGTTATAGTTCGCCAGCAAGGTTTCCCCCCGGCTGACAGGCAGATCAGACAAACAGCTCAAATCAAACGCTACTCTGTCTGCACTGTAGTTATTCAGGCAGATCAGTACCTGACCATCGCACTGCCTGCGATACACATGCAGAGCCTGATCGTCCGGTAATAAATCCGTGTAATCGCCGTCTGCTATCACAGCGATTTTCTTACGCAATGCAATCAGCTGCCGGTAATAGTGGAACACGGAATCCGGATCGGCTACCGCCTGCTCCGCATTGATAGCCGGGAAGTTCGCAGCAACGTCAATCCAGGGGGGCCCTTGGGTAAAACCGGCATGAGGATGGCTGTCCCACTGCATCGGGGTGCGGGAATTGTCCCGCGAGCGCTCGGCCAGAATCGCCAGCGCATCCCGCTCGCTGATCCCCTGCTCCTGAGTCAGAATCCGGTACATATTGATGCTTTCCACATCACGATACTGAGCGATATCCGAGAACCCGGGATTGGTCATACCCAGCTCCTCGCCCTGATACACATAAGGGGTGCCCTGCATCATATGCAGTGACGTGGCGAGCATTTTGGCTGACAGTTCACGGTATACACCATCATCGCCGAACCGGCTCACCACCCTTGGCTGATCATGGTTACACCAGAACAAGGCGCCCCAGCCTTTGTCATGCAAACCCTGCTGCCAGTGGCTGAACAGCTGTTTCAGTGCCAGAAAATCCATCGGCGCCAGTTTCCATTTTTCGCCATTCGGATAGTCGACTTTCAGGTGATGAAAGTTAAACACCATCGACAGCTCTTTGCCGTCCTTGGCTGAATACTGTTGGCAATGTTCCAGTGTGGTCGAGGACATTTCCCCCACAGTGACCGAACCATACTGCTGAAACACATCCGCACTGATCTCCTGAAGGTATTGGTGCACTTTCGGCCCGTCGGTATAAAAACGCCGGCCGTCGCCTGAGTCGTCGTTCGGGAAGTCCTGCTGTTTGGAAATCAGATTGATGACATCCAGACGGAAACCGTCCACCCCTTTCCCGGCCCAGAAACGGATAACCTGTTTCACTTCCTCACGCACTTGCGGGTTTTCCCAGTTCAGGTCGGCCTGCTCTTTGGCAAACAGGTGCAGGTAATACTGCTGTGTCGGTTCGTGCCACTGCCAGGCATTGCCGCCAAATTTTGACTGCCAGTTATTCGGTTCGCCGCCATCCACGGCATCGTGCCAGATATAGTAATCACGATACGGGCTGTGCTTATCCGCCAGTGCCTGCTGAAACCAGATATGCTCAGTCGAGGTATGGTTCACCACTATGTCCATAATGATGCGGATTCCCCGCTGGCGGGCGGCATCCAGCAGACGGTCGAAATCTTCCATGGTGCCGAAATCCGGATTGATACTGTAGTAGTCGGAAATATCGTAACCATTATCAATCATGGGCGAGGCGTAGACAGGGGTCAGCCAGATTGCATCCACTCCCAGCGTCTGAAGGTAACCCAGACGTTGCGTAATACCTTTAATATCGCCCGTGCCTTTGTTGCCGCTGTCGGCAAAGCTCTTGGGGTAAATTTGATAAACCGTCGCTGTTCGCCACCAGGGCTGAGCTGTCTTAGTCATGTTGCTTAACCTGTACAGAAAAAACGGCAGCCGGAACACTGCCGTTGAAAGTGATTGCCGTTACGCGGCTTGTGGTTGCTGATCGAGCTTGCCTTTCGCAGCGGCACGCTTGTACATCACAATGGTCAGCACCAGCGGCACCACAATTGCCACCAGCATCGCCAGCAGATAGATCAGCCAGTACTGGGGCTGAATAGACAGAATACCCGGCAAACCACCGACCCCAATGCCGTTGGCCATCACACCGGCGGCACCGCAAATTGCTGCAGCCAGTGCTGAACCTGTCATGGCACTCAGCATAGGGAATTTATATTTGAGGTTAATCCCGTACATGGCCGGCTCTGTCACCCCCAGGTAAGCTGAAATCGCGGCGGGTACGGAAATCTCACGCTCATTTTCTTTCTTGCTGATGATGATAATGCCGACCACGGCAGATGCCTGAGCAATATTAGACAGCGCAATCAAAGGCCAGATAGGCGTTCCGCCCATGTCCTGCATCAGCTGCAAATCCACGGCGTTGGTAGTGTGGTGAATACCGGTAATTACCAGCGGGGCGTACAGGAAGCCAAATAACACGGCCCCGAGAATCGCAAAATCCCCTGTCATGGCCGCTTTCGCGACATACGCCACACCATCGCCCAGCATACGTCCGAACGGACCTATCAGGGCATGAGCCAGGACAACCGCCGTTACCAGCGAAATGAAAGGAACGATAACCAGGTACAAATAATCCGGGATAATGCGTCTGAGATTGGTTTCAATAAAGGCTAACGCAATACCGGCCAGCATGGCGGGGATCACCTGAGCCTGATAGCCCACTTTCTCAATCACAAACCAGCCGAAATCCCACACTTCCGGCACTTGCTTACCGATCAGATAAGCATTCATCAATTGTGGTGAGACCAGGGTTATCCCCAGTACTATGCCCAATATAGGTGTGCCGCCCAGTTTTTTCACGGTTGACCAGCACACACCTACAGGCAGGAAGAAGAAAATTGCTTCACCAATCAGCCATAAAAAGGCATGCACCTGCGCCCAGAACGGGCTGATCTGGGTGAGAGTTTGGCCATCAAACATCGCAATATCGCCGATGACATTTCTGAAACCGAGGATCAGACCGCCGGTGATAATGGCAGGTAACAGGGGAACAAAGATTTCGGCCAGGTGAGAGATACCGCGCTCAAGCAAGCTCATATTCTGGCGGGCGGCGACTTTTGCCTCATCTTTACTGACCGCTTTGTCACCTAACATTGCATTGAGCTGCTTATACACCTGGTCAACTTCGGTGCCAATCACCACCTGAAATTGCCCGGCGTTAGTAAAACAACCTTTCACCATAGCAATGGCTTCCAGATCAGGCACACTCGCCGCTTTCGGGTCTTTCAATACAAAACGCAACCGGGTCAGGCAGTGGCTGACACTGACGATGTTTGCCTCGCCGCCTATTCTGGCGACCAGCTGCTCTATCTGCTGCTTATCTATTTTACTCATGCCAATATCCGTCTAAGTCGTAAGGTACACAGGGTATTGTTATTGTTTTTACATTTTTGGGAATGTTCCCAACCAATAACCCCAATGATGAACCCGATAGAAAACATTGCAAATGGGAATGTTCCCATTTTGTGTTTCAGCTCACGAAGCGTGTCATTTTATTCAGAATAGACGGTAAACGGAGGAGTATGTGCCTGAACGCTCAGGCACACAATCAGAATGGCAGACAGGAACGCTGCACCAGATGGGTGACATCCGCACTCTGGCGAAGGTGCTGTAACAGCAGATCGGCGGCGCGCTGACCCGCGTCAAAATATCCGGGATCGACACTGAAGGTGTTGGGAAACATAAACTGCAGCAAATCTGTCGCCCCGACACCAGACACCAGAACGTCGGTCCGGTTTAACTCCTGCAGTCTTTTTGCCACCCCCATCGCCAGAGTATCACTGGCACAGACAATGGCCTGGGTCTGCGTGGAAAGCACAGCGTCTGTTAATGTGTAAGCACTGTCATAACTGAGCTCGCCGGTTTGATAACAAGGCTCAATGTGCTGTTGCGCACAGGCTTCCAGATAAGCGTCCAGACGCAATTGCCCTGTTGTCCGGTCAGCAGGATCAACCCCCATATAGCTGATATGTTTGAGGCCCTTGCCGGTGAACTGAGCCATCGCCAGGAAAATCATGCCCTTGTTGTCGTAACTGACAGATGAGACAGAATCGGTATCAACAGCAATCACAACGGCACGTTGTGTAAAGCTGTCTAAAATAGCGCAATCAAACCCGGAGAAACCAAATACGATGACCCCGTCGACATTACGCTTTTCCAGCACCGCGATGTGCTCGCGGGTTTTATCGGTACAGAACTGGCTTTCCATGATAACGGCGTCATAATCAGCCGCGTAGATGACTTCCAGAATACCGCGCACCGCTTTATTTTCTGACGGCGAATCCAGCCGCGAAACAAGAATACCAATGACCCTGCTGTTACCACCACGCATTGATTGGGCTGACTTAGACGGCACATAGCCGGATTCCCGGATCACCTGCTCCACTTTTTCTCGTGTCGCCGGTTTCACTCGCGGATCGTGTGTCAGCACTCTGGAGACGGTTGATTTACCCACCCCGGCCAGTTTAGCGATATCAAGAATAGTCAGTTTTTGTGCCTGTTTTGGTGTCATAGCGCCCTCAGTTCAATACGTCCCCGGGGAAGGGCTTCAGGTTCACAGCCTGCATAAATGCTGTATTGTCACAGTCTTAGAGACAAATGCAATGCCTTTATACCGCAACATCCCCTCACACAAAAAATGCACCAAATTGACAATCCCCCAACAAAAACGGCGGAGATATCCGATACTTTCTTTAAGTGCTTGAAATAAGTTTTCCATGCACCCATATAAAATAAATACTTACTCACTTTCTGGTGTCGGCCGTTTCTGGCTTTCTGTTCTTTGCCGGTATCAGCCGAAGTACAAAAGGATAATTATGATTACTCATGTTGGCATTATCGATCAGGACCCGGTCAGGCTGATCACTTCCCTTTTAGACCACGGTGTCCCAGCCGGAAAGATGATTTTTATCGGTACAGAAGCGCAGCAAGAAACTTATGGCCGCCTGAGTTCGATACTGATACCCCGCGATATTGAGACTGAATTTTTCACCATTCCCGACTCCATCAATATTACAACCCTTCGCCAGCGACTGAATGAACTGGCAACCCGTTTGAAAGAGTCAAACAGTGAAGTTTGGTTCAATGCCAGTTGCGGCCTTCGCCACCGCCTGCTGTCTGCCTATGAGGTGTTCAGGAGCTACCAATGGCCGATTTATGTCATTGAGCCCTACAGTGATGAGATGTGCTGGCTGTATCCCGCCGGCCGGGAGCAACAGCAGGTTGAAGACCGCATCCAGCTCACCGATTACCTGACTATCTTCGGCGCGCGTGCCGAGTTGCCCGAAACAAGTGTACCGGAAGCCCTCAATCAGCAGCTCTGGGATCTGGGGCAACGCTGGGCAAGCTCAGCGCTGGAACTTGGCCCCGGGCTGGCCACTCTGAATTATCTGGCGACAACGTGCCGCAAAGAACAGAAGCTGGATGTCGAGTTGAGTGACAAACAGCAGGGATACAAAGAACTGGCTCTACTGATCAACGATCTGCAGGAAACTGGCTTGGCACACTATGACAATGGCATTCTGACGTTCAAACACGAAGAAGCCCGACGCTTTGCCAACGGTGAATGGCTGGAGAACCTGGTTCACAGTACCGTAAGAGCTATTCAAAGCAAGCTGCCTACCATACAGGATCATTCACTGGGCGTTCAGGTGTATCGTCAGATTGGCGATCGGGAAGTACGCAATGAGCTTGATGTGGCGACTGTCGTTAATAACAAGCTGCATATCATTGAGTGTAAAACCAAAGGCATGCGGGATGATGGTGACGATACCCTGTACAAACTGGAATCCCTGCGAGATTTGTTAGGTGGCCTGCAGGCACGTGCCATGCTGGTGAGTTTCCGCCCTCTTCGTCACCATGATCTGATACGGGCTGAAGATTTAGGGCTGGCGATTATCGGCCCTGAACAGCTGGGTGAGCTGGAGCAACACCTGCATACCTGGTTCAAAGCTGCCGGCGGCCAGGCCAACCGACTGCTGTGACCACTTTGGTGCGGCGAAAAAAAACCGATGCATCTGGCATCGGTTTTTTTATGTCCGGTAACTGATTACTTGTTCAGCATACGACGAGCTGCGTCAACAACAACACGGATAGCACGTGCTTCTGTTTCTTTCAGCGTCGTGTGATCAGGCGTCTCTTTCTGAGTACGGTTGATAATCACACCCGCCACACAGCCGGCACGCAGACCCGAGCTAGCACACATGGTCAGTAAGGTGGCCGATTCCATTTCAAAATTCAGCACACCCATGTCCTGCCATTCTTTCATCGAACCCTGGAAACGACGGACAACGCGGCCAGAGAACGTGTCGTAGCGCTCCTGTCCCGGATAGAAAGTATCACTGGAAGCCGTCACACCTGTGTGCACTCCTGTGTCTTCCGCATCGCACGCTTCTTTCATCGCAGTCGCCACGTCGAAATCAGCCACTGCCGGGAATTCCATTGGCGCAAAGTGCAGGCTGGCACCGTCCAGGCGCACAGAGCCAGTGGTCACTATCATGTCACCCACGTTGATATGCGGCTGAATTGCACCTGTCGTACCAACACGCAGGAAAGTACGTACACCCAGTTGAGCCAGCTCTTCAACAGCAATTGAGGTGGATGGGCCACCGATACCGGTCGAACATACTACAACGGATTTACCATCCAGCTTTGCACGATACAGCGTGTACTCACGGGCACTGTTTAAAAACTCAGGCTCATCCATCAGGTTGGCAATTTTTTCAACGCGTGCCGGGTCACCGGGAATAATAGCAATTTCAGCGCCCTGAAGATCAGCTTTAGTAACACCCAGATGGAATACCGCGGTCTCAGACATAATTCTATCCTTCATTGTGTGGCCTGCTTTGTGGCGGCCTATTATGGGATCTTATTCAACAACTTGAACTCTCGAATACCCGCTAACCATAGCTCATCACTGCCAGCATATTGGTGATTAACATCACATTAAAAGCACATGTAAATGCAACGGATTCACTAAAATAGATCATATGTCACACTATTATGCAATCTGGTTTCTTTTCCTGAAGCCATGCACTTTCACCAGACAGAAGGCATCCGTTTTGGTTTTAGCTTGAGCAATCAATGTTATATGTTGCCTTATTAAGGCTCTGCATAAAGAAAAGGCTCGAGCCAGTGCTCAAGCCTTCTGATTGTAGCTCAGCCTGAGCGCTGAACCAGCATCACATTACTTGCCTGGCTTAAACCGCAGCAATCTCAGCGCATTCACAGTCACCAGCGCTGTGGCACCGCTGTCTGCCAGTACGGCAACCCAAAGCCCTGTCCAGCCCAGCAAAGTGGTGAACAGGAAGATCAACTTGAGGCCCAGGGCCAGACTGATGTTCTGACGGATATTGGCCAGCGTCATTCGCGATAAAGCAATCATGTCCGGTAATTCGTTAAGACGGTTATGGGTCAGTGCCGCATCGGCGGTTTCCAGTGCCACGTCCGTGCCGCTTCCCATTGCGATGCCGACACTGGCCATTTTCATCGCCGGCGCATCATTAATGCCGTCGCCCACCATAGCCACTTTATAGTCACGGCTCCACTGAGCGACTTCAGTGACTTTATCTTCGGGCAACAGGCTGGCCCGAAAATCGACACCGACCTCAGAAGCGATTGCCTTAGCAGCCCGCAAGTTATCACCGGTTAACATCACACTGCGAATGCCTAACGTTTTGAGCCTGTCGACCGCCACCAGGGCATCTTCACGCAGATTATCCCGCCAGGCGATCAGTCCGACCGGCACGTTATCGCGTAGCACCACTACCAGGGTTTTTCCTTCATCGCTCAGGTTGTCGATGTCAGCCTGCTGGGATTGGGTTATCCGGCCGGGATCATCAAGACGATCTGTGGCGAGAAGGTGGATGACAGTACCAGCAACCACACCCTGTATCCCGCGGCCAGGCAGCGCTTTGCGGTTTTCAGCATGCGGCACCGCCAACCCCTGCTGGCGGGCTTTTTCGATCACAGCCTGCGCCAGCGGATGCAGCGATCCAGTTTCTATTGCGGCGGCTTCGCTAAGCAGCTTTGTTTCATCGCCTTGCCAGACGAGCACATCCGTTACCCGCGGTTTACCCTGGGTTAAGGTGCCTGTCTTATCAAACGCGACCACCTGCGTCTGGCCCAATTGCTCCAGTGCCGCACCGCCTTTAATCAGGGCTCCGCGACGCGCCGCTGCCGCCAGTCCCGAGGTAATAGCCGCCGGGGTTGAGATCACCAGGGCACATGGGCAGGCAATCAGCAGTAATGTCAGTCCTTTATACAGCCATTCATCCCAGGACAGGCCAAACAACACAGTCGGAACCAACACAATCAGCGTCGCCAGAGCAATCATCGCAGGGGTGTACCAGCGGCTGAAACGATCAATAAAACGTTCTATCGGTGCTTTACTGGCTTCTGCGTTTTCAATCAGGTGCAGTATACGGTCGATGGCATTTTCACCCTGTTCAGACTCGACTTTGACCCGCACCAGATGATCGGCCGACAGTGAGCCGGCAAGAATTCGCTCTCCCGCAAAGCGCTCTACAGGCACTGATTCACCGGTTAAGGCACTTTCATCAAAGCTGGCTGCCTTATCAAGCAATATGGCATCAGCGGGCAGCCGGGCACCCGGTGCCACTTCAATAACATCGCCGGGACGGAGCTGATCAGCCGCCACTTCGCGTACCTGGCCGTTGGTGTCGACACGCATCGCTGTCTCCGGCACCAGCGCCATAAGAGCTTTTACCCCGCTGCGGGCACGGGCAGACGCATAGCCTTCCAGTTGTTCACCAATGAGAAACAGCAATAACACCATCGCCGCTTCAGCCGTTTCGCCCAGATAGAGCGCGCCAACAGCAGCCACACTCATCAGGGTTTCAATTGAAAACGGCGAACCGTTTTTAGCCAGTTTGATGGCTTTACCAATAATCGGGGTCAAGCCCACCAGCGTGGTGGCTGAAAAAGCAATCAACCCCAACGTGTCAGACTGAGTGGATATTAAATAAGACACTAAAACCAGGGCGGCTGTCAGCGCGAGCATGCCATAAGTCTGCATGAACCCCGGAGCAGGGGCATCCTTACTCTGCTGCGGCCGACGCAATGGGAAGCCCGTTGCTTTGGCGGTGGCCTCCACCTCAGACATCATGCGCGATGACGTTCCGGCGACCACCAACTTCTCTGTGGAAAAGATCACCGATGCCTGCTCGACACCGTCGATAGCCAGAATAGCTTTTTCCAGCTTTGCAGCACAGCTCGGACAATCCATGCCCTGCACTTGCCAGCTAAAACGCGCAACGCCAGTTGGTTCAGTACTTTGCTGAGGGGCTGCGCCCTTTGCCGGCGATGCCTGATGAAAGGTGTTTGGATTATCCGACTCATAGGAATGAGTGGCAGCGGAGCCTGACGGCGTCGTATGGGGGGTAATTTGCCGGATACCGGACAAGGCAGCAGCCTTATCGCCATGGGGCTGTGTTGACAATAAAACTCGCCGCCTGGCGGGGTCGCTCTCTTCACTGCCTCCTGAGTCGCACGATCCTTCACAGCAACCTGCCGTCACAGAAGCGGACACACCACCGGCAGCAGAGACAGCCATTGCGCCCTGTTCGACACATACACTGCTGCCGGTACTGGCAGGCTTGATGGTATGGATGTGCGGTTTTTTATTATGGCATTGATGACACATACTGTTATTCCTTATTCAGTCAAAGTAAGCTTCTGGATAAATATAAACCTTGGAGTTACCTCCAAGGTCAAGCGATAAATACAGATCTCAATCATTGAGTGAATGGATGAATACAGAGCTCAAAAATACAGGCGCTGAGCAGCGCCTGTACAAACAGCATTAAACCGGGTGCTTAAAGCAATCACCAATTTGATCACTGATAGCGGAAAGCACATTGCGGCGGGTAATAATACCAACCAGTCTCCCGCCTTCCACAACCGGATACAGCTTAGGTTTTTGCCCGGACATGGTTTCAGCAAGAGTAATAATGCTGGTCTCCGGGTTGACTGTCAGCACATCCGTACGCATGACATCACCCACTGTGTGGGTATCCTGGCAGTGATAACCGACTTTCAGTAACTTCTGAATAAAATCCTGTTCAGACACAAAGCCCACCACTCTGCGGTACTCATCAACAACAGGCCCGCCAATCTGCTTGGATGACAGCATCTTGTCCAACGCTTTAGACAACGACATACCTGCTTCAAAGGTTACCGGTCGGGTATTCATATAATCTCTGACTTTAATCGACTCCATGTATCCCCCTGAAATTTTTCTTATATAACCGCAGGCAGATTCAGAGTGTGTCAATCTGAGTGCTTATCCCTGCGCCGATACCTTAAGTGTCGTCGATTTCAGCAAAATGTCTAAATTGATAGGTTCTATTTTATTCATTGCCGTTACCTATGATGCGTGCTTAAGAAAGGAGCAACATCATAAACATAGCCAGGGGTAATTGATCGCCATTACCCAGAATTACCTTATCGCCCACCAGTTTCAGAGCAATAAATGCCCTGTCTTCTTTAATCGTCAGCACACCGCTTTTAACCAGCCTGTCGGTCTGAGGTTCCAGCCCTTCAGTCCATGTCAGCAACTCGGACGGGAACTCAAAATACATATCACCATCAAGTTTGCTGGTAATTTGTGCCAGATTCTGCGACGCGCGCGCCAAGCCAGGCTGCACAGTAAGACGAACATTGCCTTTTATTGGCCCTTCCGGTGCTGCCACACTGATATCTTTCAGGTTCACGGTCAGCCCTTTGGCAACCAGCAGATCCAGCGCTAACGCCATATCCTGAACCTGAGCCGGGGATAATTCGCCGTCCAGCTGATCACCCAGCGCACTGAGCCGGGTTACCGCGTCATAATTGAGATCAGACAACAGTAAATCGACATTGAATCTCTGGTATTGCTTACCGTCCAGACTGGTCAGAGACGCGATGCTGAGCTGGTTGCTGTTTGTTAACTGGGCACTGACTGCCGGGCTATCCTCTGTCGCCGCTTTACCTTCTGACAGACTATTGAGTGACGCTACCTTAATGGTATCCAGATCCACAGACTCTTGAGTCTGATGATTGGCAAAGCCCAGCTTGCTTATCTGCAGTTGCTGGTTGCCAATCCAGAAACGTCCGTCCCAGCGGCCATCCCCGCCACCTGTCACACCAGATACCTGCATGCTTTCATCTGCCACAGTCTGTAATAACGCGTCTTTCAGCGCATAACTGAAAGTGCCGTTTCCATCAGCAGAGACAGTGCCGGTAAACGTCAGCGGCTCAGACTTAAAGGCGTTGCCATCCTGATCGTTATACACAAAAGGATTCAGGGTTAAATCAAGATCGGTTTTTCTTGTCAGTGCAGTGCGCGTTGTTAAGGTTAATGGCACCGCATCGCTGCCCCACCAGGCTTCAACCTGAGAGGCGACCTTATCATCAACCACCAGCGTACTGTTGGAAGTAACCCCAAATACACCATGATGAATCTCATGTGCAATATGCCATTCAGTCGGCCAGTCCTGCTCTGCGAAAATCTCTTTCCAACTGGACTTCAGCGCAATTTTCGACACAGCATGAGAGGTCAGATATCCACGGTCATAGCGCTCAGTGGTGACAGAAACATAAGGGCTGTTGTATTCCCCCACAGTGTCCTGATAAATACGTTCGCCAATCTGACCGACTGCCAGAGGCCAGCACAACACCACTGCTACCGCACCTGCAACAGCTCCTATTTTTCCTAACATGTTTCTTTCCAATGATTATTTCGTAATGAATGCAATGAGTGTATTACAAACACCATCTTTGCTCTATGGATCAATGACTTTTATCACTGAGCACGGGTGATTAATCTGCTTGTCAGCCGGTGCGCACTGTGGGAAAGTGATCGCAATTTCAGATTCAAGGAGTGCAGTAATGAAAGTTGCCGTGTTCAGCGCCAAAAAATACGATCAAATTTCTTTCAATAAAAGCAATCAGCTTTTTGGCCACCAACTGAGTTTCTTCGATATTCAACTCAACCTGCAAACCGCGAAACTGGCCCACGGCTATGATGTTGTCTGCGCATTTGTGAACGACGACCTGAGCAAACCCGTGATTGAAGCTTTATCTATTCTGGGAGTGCGTGCCATTGCCATGCGCTGTGCCGGATTTGATAAAGTGGATGTAGATGCCGCCAAAATGTACGGTCTGCAAATTGTTCGGGTTCCCGCTTACTCTCCGCAAGCCATTGCAGAACATACTGTTGGGTTAATGCTGAGTCTTAACCGTAAAATTCACCGTGCATACCAACGCACACGGGATGCCAACTTTTCATTGGATGGCCTGACGGGTTTTAACTTTTATGGCAAAACCGTCGGGGTTATCGGCACCGGCCGGATAGGTATCGCCACCATGCACATCCTGAAAGGCCTGGGCATGACCATTCTGGCCCACGATCCTTATGAAAACCCGGAAGCGATAAATCTGGGGGCGACTTACACCTCGCTGGACGAGATTTACCGCCAATCGGATGTCATTACCCTGCACTGCCCGATGAGCAAAGAGAATTACCACATGTTGGACGCGCGTTCTTTTAGCAAGATGCGCGACGGTGTCATGATCATTAATACCAGCCGTGGTGAGTTGCTTAACTCGAAAGATGCGATTGAAGCACTCAAAAGCCAGAAAATCGGCTCACTCGGAGTGGATGTCTACGAAAATGAAAAAGATTTATTCTTTGAGGATAAGTCCAACGACATTATTCAGGATGACGTTTTTCGTCGTTTATCTTCCTGCCACAATGTGCTGTTCACCGGTCATCAGGCCTTCTTAACGGAAGAAGCGCTGGCCAACATCGCCGACACCACGCTCTCGAATCTCAATCATTTTGCGCAAGGGACAAAATCTGGCAACGAATTAATACAATAAAAATGTTCTATCCATTATTGTGATAAAATAGCTTATTAAAAATTTGTCAATGATCACAATTATGTGATTTTTGCTGCATTTTTACTCTATTGTCCCCGTAATACGGCACTTAATCTAAGGCCAACCTGTTATTGCAGGGACGAGTTGATTAAAATGCTCCAATTCATTTTTTGTTCTTTGGATGAAGATTCATGCGTAAATCGTTTATCGCTGGTGCCCTGCTACTATCATTGGCTTCAGCAGCTCAAGCTAATTCAGCTAATACTATGAGTAACTTCAGCTACGACTATACAGAAGTGCGAATTGGCCTGAGCCCATTAACCTATGGTGCAGGTTTCAGCAAATCTATCCACCCGAATGCACATTTAACCGGTAGCATCGATTCTGAATTCGAAAGCGACTGGGATCTTGCCTTAGGTGTTGGCTTCCATGCACCTATTAACAACTGGGCTGATCTGACGGGTGAGCTTAAAGCGCGCAACATCAAGAACAAAGACGAGTTTAACGACAGCACAGGCAAAACAGGTATGGAAATCAACCTGGGTGTTCGTCAATGGTTAGGCCCGCAACTTGAAGTAGGTGCCAAGCTCGGCCACATTAACGTCCATAAAATCGAAGAAACATTCGGTTCTGTTTATGGCCGTTTCCACGCCACTGAGCTGTTTTCAATCGGCGCTGAAGGTCGTTTTAACGATGTTTACGGCGATCAACTGTTACTAACTACCCGCTTCAAATACTAAGCGGATACGTGTAATGCATTAACAAAAGCCCGGCGCAATCACGCCGGGCTTTTTTGTTTGATGCGCCTCACTCAACAGCCAAGTAAGGCTTTACGCCAGGTAAAACTAATACACGAGCTGAGATCAAAAAAAGCCCGTCAATAACGGGCTTCTTGTTGCAGTCGTAGTCTGACTTGTCTATTACCAGCCAGTAACTTCTCTCAGTGCTTTACCGATCTCTGCCAGGCTTTTAACGGTTTTAACGCCCGCAGATTCCAGTGCTGCGAACTTATCTTCCGCAGTACCTTTACCACCAGAAATAATTGCACCGGCATGGCCCATACGCTTACCTGGAGGAGCAGTCACACCCGCAATATAAGAAACAACCGGTTTAGTGACATTCTCTTTGATAAATGCTGCTGCTTCTTCTTCCGCAGTACCACCGATTTCACCAATCATCACGATTGCTTCAGTCTCAGGGTCTTCCTGGAACAATTTCAGGATATCAATGAAGTTTGACCCTGGAATCGGGTCACCACCAATACCTACACAAGTAGACTGGCCGAAACCTTCATCTGTGGTTTGTTTTACTGCTTCATAAGTCAGGGTTCCTGAACGAGAAACAATACCCACTTTACCTTTCTTGTGAATATGACCAGGCATGATGCCGATCTTACATTCATCAGGTGTGATCACACCCGGGCAGTTAGGACCAATCATGCGAACACCGGTTTCTTCCAGCTTCACTTTCACGTCGATCATATCTGTTGTCGGGATACCCTCAGTGATGGTAACGATCAGTTTGATACCCGCATCAATCGCTTCCAGAATGGCATCTTTACAAAATGGTGCCGGAACGTAGATAACAGAAGCTGTTGCACCTGTTGCTTCTACGGCTTCGCGCACAGTGTTGAACACTGGCAAATCCAGGTGTGTTGTACCGCCTTTACCTGGTGACACACCGCCAACCATTTGCGTACCGTATGCAATTGCCTGCTCAGAGTGGAAAGTACCCTGACCGCCAGTGAAACCCTGGCAGATAACTTTAGTGTCTTTATTAATTAGTACAGACATTCTTATTTGCCCTCCGCAGCAGCAACAACTTTCTGAGCTGCGTCGGTTAGCGACTCAGCTGCAATGATATCCAGACCTGACTTGGCCAGTACTTCGCGACCCAGGTCAGCGTTAGTACCTTCCAGACGAACCACAACCGGTACAGTCACGCCAACTTCTTTAACCGCGCCGATGATACCTTCTGCAATCATGTCGCAACGAACGATACCACCGAAGATGTTAACCAGTACGGCTTTAACATTATCGTCAGACAGGATGATCTTGAATGCTTCTGCAACGCGCTCTTTGGTCGCACCGCCACCAACATCCAGGAAGTTTGCCGGCTTGCCGCCGTGCAGGTTTACAATGTCCATGGTACCCATGGCCAGACCCGCACCGTTCACCATACAGCCAACGTTACCGTCCAGAGCAACATAGTTCAGCTCCCATTGTGCTGCGTGTGCTTCACGTGCATCTTCCTGAGAAGCATCGTGCATATCACGCAGTTTGGGCTGGCGGTACATGGCGTTTGAATCGATGTTGATTTTACCGTCCAGGCACAGCAGGTTACCTTCACCGGTAATCACAAGCGGGTTAATCTCCAGCAGAGCCAGGTCATACTGAGCAAACATCTGGCCCAGCCCCATGAAGATTTTCACAAACTGCTTGATCTGATCGCCTTTCAGGCCCAGTTTAAATGCCAGTTCACGACCCTGATAGGCCTGTGGGCCAACCAGTGGATCGATAGCCGCTTTGTGGATCAGCTCAGGGGTTTCTTCGGCAACTTTCTCAATTTCCACACCACCTTCAGTTGATGCCATGAAAACGATACGGCGAGTACCACGGTCTACAACAGCACCCAGATACAGTTCGTTTGCAATGTTAGAGGCTTCTTCAACCAGGATTTTGGTTACCGGCTGACCGTTTGCATCAGTCTGATAAGTCACCAGGTTTTTACCCAGCCACTTTTGTGCAAATTCTTTAAGGCCTTCTTTGGTGTCATGCAGTTCTACGCCGCCCGCTTTACCGCGGCCACCAGCGTGAACCTGACATTTGATGACCCACTTATCACCGCCGATTTTACCTGCTGCTTCAGCAGCCTCTTGTGGGGTATCACAAGCATAGCCTTCAGGAACTGGCAGGCCATACTCAGCAAAAAGTTGTTTTGCCTGATATTCGTGCAGATTCATTATGTTCTATCCGTTCTCTAATCCCTGTGGGACGTGTTATATCCATTGAAATACTCTTGGGTATTCCTTCGTCAATCAATCTGGCTCAACAACCGCCACCTCAGAACAGTGGCGGGTCGTTATGCGCAGTGTTACACGTCCAGAAGCAGACGTGTTGGGTCTTCAAGTAATTCTTTAACGGTTACCAGGTAGCCTACCGACTCTTTACCGTCAATCAGACGGTGGTCATAAGACAGCGCCAGGTACATCATAGGCAGGATTTCAACCTTACCATCAACGGCCATTGGACGGTCCTGGATCTTATGCATACCCAGAATAGCGCCCTGAGGTGGGTTGATAATTGGCGTAGACATCAGCGAGCCGAATACACCACCGTTGGTGATAGTGAAGTTACCGCCAGTCAGTTCATCAACTGTCAGCTTGCCGTCACGGCCCTTGATTGCCAGTTCACGGATACCTTTTTCGATCTCAGCCAGGCTCAGCTTGTCACAATCACGCAGTACCGGGGTAACCAGACCACGAGGGGTTGATACGGCAATGCTGACATCGAAGAAGTTGTGGTAAACAACATCATCACCGTCAATAGACGCATTCACTTCCGGGAAACGCTTCAGCGCTTCAACAACCGCTTTGACATAGAAAGACATAAAGCCCAGACGAATACCATGACGCTCTTCAAAGATGCCTTGGTACTGCTTACGCAAGTCCATGATTGGCTTCATGTTCACTTCATTGAAGGTCGTCAGCATCGCTGTGCTGTTCTTCGCTTCCAGCAGACGCTCCGCAATACGCTTACGCAGACGGGTCATAGGGACACGCTTTTCACTGCGATGGGCCAGAGGAGCTTCCACTTTCGCTTCAGCAACCGGAGCTGCAGATGCAGACTTGCCATTTTTCACGAAGGCTTCTACGTCTTCACGAGTGATACGGCCACCCACACCACTACCTTTCACAGCCGATGCATCGATACCGTGCTCGCTGATAAGACGGCGTACAGCCGGGCTCAGCGCATCATTGGTCTCTTCAGCCAAAGAAGCAGTAGTACGTTTTGTTGGTGACGCTTCCGCACTGGCAGTCGTATCTTTAGTTGGTTCGCCGGCAACCGCGCCTGCTTTGATTTTACCCAGCAGCTGCTTGGTCAGCACTGTGGTACCTTCTTCCTCGAAAATAGCTTCAAGAATGCCATCTTCAGGTGCAGGTACTTCCAGCACTACTTTATCCGTTTCGATATCTACCAGAACTTCATCACGGCTTACTGCATCACCTGGTTTCTTGTGCCAGGTGGCTACGGTTGCGTCTGCTACTGATTCAGGTAAATCGGGAACCAGAATTTCGATTGTCATCTCAGTTTGTCCTTTTTGTTCCAGCTCTGGGTTTATTGTTCTGTATTCAGTGCGTCATCAATCAACGCTTTCTGTTGTTTCAAGTGTACTGACATATAACCAACGGCAGGTGAAGCTGACGCTGGGCGGCCGGCATAAGCTAGTTGCGAGCCTGCAGGCAGGGCAGCACGGAAATTATGCTGGCTGCTGTACCAGGCACCCTGGTTTTGCGGCTCTTCCTGACACCATGCGAAGTCAGTCACATGCTGATAATCAGCCAGTGCAGCTTCCACATCCTCTTTCGGGAATGGGTACAGCTGTTCAATTCGGATAATGGCGACATCCGTCTGCTCACGCTTGCGACGTTGTTCCAGCAGATCGTAATACACCTTACCTGAACACAGTACAACACGTTTCACTTGTTTCGGATCCAGCGCATCAATCTCACCGATGGCAGGCAGGAAATTACCTTCAGCCAGGTCATCCATAGTTGAAGTACACAGCGGATGACGCAGTAGTGATTTAGGCGACATGACAATCAGAGGACGACGCATCGGGCGCAGCACCTGACGACGAATCATGTGGTAAACCTGAGCCGGCGTTGAAGGAATCACAACCTGCATGTTTTGTTCAGCACACAGCTGCAGGTAACGTTCCAGACGCGCAGAGGAGTGCTCCGGGCCCTGGCCTTCATAGCCATGCGGCAGCAACATAGTCAGACCGCACATACGGCCCCACTTCTGCTCACCCGAACTGATGAACTGATCGATGACAACCTGAGCACCGTTCGCAAAATCACCGAACTGAGCTTCCCAGATTGTCAGGCCACCCGGCTCTGCCGTGGCATAGCCATATTCAAAGGCCAATACAGCTTCTTCTGACAGCACAGAGTCGAAAACCTGGAACGGACCTTGTTTGTCATGAAGGTTCGCCAAAGGCATGTATGTGCTGGCATCACCTTGATTATGCAGCACCGCATGACGATGGAAGAAAGTACCACGTCCGGAATCCTGGCCCGTAATACGGATGCGATGACCATCATCAACCAGAGTTGCATACGCCAGCGTTTCGGCCATACCCCAGTCGACACCTTTCTCACCCGCTACCATAGACTGGCGATCGTTATACAGTTTCTGTACACGGCTTTGCAGTTTGTGGCTTTCAGGATACTGACAAACACGCTGACCCAGTTCATGCAGTCGCTGACGACCAACTTTATGATCCCATTCTTTGGTCCAGTCGTGGCCCAGGTACGGAGCCCAATCCACTGAGTGCAGTTTCATCGGACGCCACTCTTTCACCACGCATTCGCCGCGGTCAAGTGCATCACGGTATTCATTGACAAGTACAGTCGCTGTTTCAGCGTCTATGCTCTTCTCGTCAACCAGAATATCTGCGTAAATCTTGCGTGGAGTTGGGTGTTTTTTGATCTTTTGGTACATCAGTGGCTGAGTCGCGCTCGGCTCATCCGCTTCGTTGTGACCATGGCGGCGGTAACAGACCAGATCAATAACCACATCACGCTTAAATTCGTTGCGGTAATCCAGCGCAAGACGAGTCACAAAAGCAACCGCTTCAGGATCATCAGCATTAACGTGGAATATCGGCGACTGCACCATCTTAGCGATATCAGTACAGTACTGCGTTGAACGGGTATCCATCGGATTAGACGTAGTGAAACCAATCTGGTTGTTCACCACAATGCGTACCGTACCACCAACACGGTAACCCCGGGACTGGGACATGTTGAAGGTTTCAGCCACTACACCCTGACCCGCGATTGCTGAGTCACCGTGAATAGTGATTGGCAGTACCATGGAACCGTCTTTGTCACCCAAGCGGTCCTGACGTGCGCGAACAGAGCCGACAACAACCGGGTTAACGATTTCAAGGTGAGAGGGGTTAAAGGCAAGGGCCAGATGCACATCGCCGCCTGGTGTCGCGAAATCAGCAGAGAAGCCCTGGTGGTATTTCACATCACCGGTTCCCCATGATTCGCCATGCTTACCGGCAAATTCATCGAACAAGTCCTGAGGCTTTTTACCCAGAACGTTCACCAGCATGTTCAGTCGACCACGGTGGGCCATTCCCACCACTACTTCCCGAACACCGCTTTTTCCGGCTGCACGAATCAGCTCTTTCATCATAGGGATAAGCGCATCACCGCCTTCCAGTGAGAAACGTTTTGCCCCTGGGAATTTCGCCCCCAGATAACGCTCCAGACCTTCGGCCGCAGTCAGTTCATCCAAAAATGTCTGCTTTTCTTCCTGAGTAAACGCGCCTTTACCGACGACTGATTCCAGACGCTGCTGAATCCAGCGTTTTTCTTCGGTATCAGTAATGTGCATGTACTCAGCACCAATTGAGCCACAATAGGTGTTTTTCAATGCCTCATAGATCTCAGAAAGCTTCATTGTCTCTTTGCCTACGGCAAATGAACCGACATTGAAGCTTTGGTCAAAATCTTCCGCAGTGAGATTATGAAACGCAGGATCCAGGTCCGGAACACGTTCCTGCTGCCATAATCCCAGCGGATCCAGGTTTGCATGCTGATGACCACGGAAACGGTATGCGTTGATAAGCTGCAGTACCTTAACCTGTTTGACATCAACATCAGGATCGCTGACGTTAGCACTTAAAAAGGTCGTCTCTTTCGCTAAACGCCGGAAGTAATCACGAACACGCGAATGCGGCTGCTCAACGACAACACCATTCACAACAGGCAGTTCACTAAAAACGTGACGCCATTCTTCGTCAACTAATTCTGGGTCGCTTAGATACAACTCGTAGAGGTCTTCTACATAAGTTGCGTTGGCGCCAGCCAGATGTGAAGACTCAAGCCAAGCCTTCATAACGCCGTTCTGCATTTTTTTCCCTTAACCACTTGTTATCGCCACTTGCACCGGTTGTTACGCCGGGCTAAAAAGCCAGCAAATTGCTCTGCTGGCATATCGATAATTCTATAGATTTACACCGAACGTTTAAGCAACATAGATCGGATATTGCCGATTGCTTTCGTCGGGTTGAGCCCTTTTGGACACACGCTGACACAGTTCATGATGCTGTGGCAGCGGAACACGCTAAATGCATCATCAAGATCGGATAAGCGCTCTTCAGTTGCCGTGTCACGACTGTCGATTAACCAACGGTACGCCGCCAGCAAGCCTGCAGGACCGATAAACTTGTCCGGGTTCCACCAGAATGACGGACATGAGGTCGAGCAACAGGCACACATAATGCACTCGTACAGGCCATCAAGATGCGCACGCTCTTCCGGAGACTGCAGGTTTTCCCGCGCAGGCGGGTGCTCGCTGTCATTAATCAGGAACGGCTTCACCTTGGCATAGTTGGTGTAGAACTGCTCCATATCAATGATAAGGTCACGAATGACAGGCAAACCCGGCAACGGACGAATCACGATCGTTTTCTGATTCATCAACGCCGACAGCGGGGTAATACAGGCCAGGCCGTTCTTGCCATTCATGTTGATACCATCAGAACCGCAAACACCCTCACGGCATGAACGACGGAAAGACAGCGATGGATCCTGCTCTTTCAACAGAATCAGTGCATCCAGAACCATCATGTCAGAGCCTTCAGGCACTTCCAGCGTATACCCTTTCATGTGCGGCGCGTTATCTACATCAGGGTTATAACGGTAAATCGAAAAATTCAGTTTCATGTTGTTACCTCCCTTAGTAAGTCCGCGCTTTAGGCGGGAATGCGTCACGATGTACTGGTGTCATATTTACATCACGCTTGGACATCTGCTCTGTCTCTGGGTTGTAAATAGAGTGACACAGCCAGTTAGCATCATCACGCTCTGGGAAGTCAAAACGGGCGTGAGCACCACGGCTTTCTGTACGGTAGTTAGCCGCTACTGCCGTCGCATAGGCGGTTTCCATCAGGTTATCCAGTTCCAGACACTCGATACGCTGTGTGTTGAATTCGCTGGATGTGTCATCCAGACGTGCTTCTTTCAAACGCTCGCGGATTTCTTTCAGCTGACTCAGGCCTTCAGCCATGGCTTCGCCTTCACGGAATACTGAGAAGTTGTTTTGCATGCAAGATTGCAGATCTTTACGGATTTGTACCGGATCTTCGCCTTTTTGCGTGCTGTTCCAACGGTTCAGACGAGTCAGAGAGGCTTCAATGTCTGATTCTGTGGCCGGACGTGCTTCTGCCTGAGCCGCTAGGGTCTCACCCAGATGCAAGCCAGTCGCGCGACCAAATACAACAAGGTCAAGCAGGGAGTTACCGCCCAGGCGGTTTGCACCATGTACAGACACAGAGGCAATTTCACCACAGGCAAACAGACCCTGAACTTCTTCGTCCTGACCATTTGCGTTTTGCTTAATGGCTTGTCCGGAAACCTGAGTCGGTACACCACCCATCATATAGTGACAGGTTGGAATCACCGGAATGGGCTCTTTCACTGGATCGACGTGCGCAAAGGTACGCGACAGTTCAAGAATGCCTGGCAAACGAGATTCCAGAACATCTTTACCCAGATGATCCAGTTTCAGTTTGATGTGCGGTCCCCATGGGCCATCGCAACCGCGGCCTTCACGGATTTCCACCATCATTGAACGGGCAACAACGTCGCGGCCCGCCAGATCTTTCGCGTTGGGTGCATAGCGTTCCATGAAACGCTCACCGTCTTTGTTCAGCAGGTAGCCACCTTCACCACGACAACCTTCAGTTACCAGTACACCTGCGCCGGCAATACCGGTTGGGTGGAACTGCCACATTTCGATATCCTGCATGGGTACACCCGCACGCAATGCCATACCGACACCGTCACCGGTATTAATGTGTGCGTTAGTGGTTGACTGATAGATACGGCCTGCACCACCTGTTGCCAGGATTGTGGCCTTGGATTTGAAGTAACAGACTTCACCGGTTTCCATACACAGCGCGGTACAGCCCAAAATGGCACCGTCCTGGTTTTTCACCAGATCCAGCGCATACCACTCAGAGAAAATCGTGGTCTTATGCTTAACATTTTGCTGATACAGCGTGTGCAGTAAAGCGTGACCGGTACGGTCTGCTGCTGCGGCTGTACGCGCGGCCTGCTCGCCACCGAACTCTTTTGACTGGCCACCAAACGGGCGCTGATAAATACGACCATTATCAAAACGGGAGAAAGGCAGACCCATTTTTTCTAGTTCAATGACTGACTGCGGGCCATTTTTACACATGTATTCGATGGCATTCTGATCGCCAATATAGTCCGACCCTTTTACCGTGTCGTACATGTGCCATTCCCAGTTATCCGGATGCGAGTTACCTAACGCAACTGTGATACCGCCCTGCGCAGATACGGTGTGAGAACGGGTAGGAAACACTTTAGACAGCAAGGCACATTTCAGGCCCTGCTCAGAAATTTGTAGTGCAGCACGCATACCTGCACCACCAGCGCCGATTACTACGGCATCAAACTCTCGAACTGCAATGCTCACTTACGCACCCCACACAATAAAGAAACCAGATAACAGATAAACAAAAAGCACAGCGACAATTGCAAACATCAGACCAGCGCGTAAAAAGGCAGGTTTAATGTAGTCAGTCAGTACTTGCCACATTCCAATCCAACCGTGAATCAGAACGGAGGCCAACGCCAGCATAGTAAAGACTTTTGTGCTTAGTTTTGAAAAGAACGCTGTCCAGGTTTCAAAATTCAGCTCAGGGCCAAAAGCGAAAAAGCACACCATATAAATGGTATAAAGAGTGAGGATAATTGCGGTTGCACGAATCAGAATAAAGTCGTGAACACCATTACGTCCAATAGTTGAAACGTTGCTTACCATACCAGGCCTCCTGCAAACACAGACAGAACCGCCACAATTGCAAAACTGATTTTCGCACTTGTGGTGCCAGATTCCAGCTCTTCAAAATATCCCATATCCATGATCAGGTGACGGATACCCAAAACAATGTGATAGAAGAGTGCTGTCAGCACACCCCAGAGGATAAATTTGACAAAGAAGCTGTCAACGATGTCAGCGGCTTCAGCAAATCCTTGGGGAGAGGAAAGAGACAGGTTCAGTAGCCACAGCAGGATGGCAAGGGAAACAAATGTGATCACGCCCGATACACGGTGCAGGATTGACGAAATCGCAGTCAGCGGAAAGCGTATCGTCTGTAGGTCGAGGTTGACAGGTCTTGGCTTGTTAACTTTCACGGTCTTTGCCCACTCAGCTCCATAGAAGCGTTTTATTTTTATAAAACCTCCGGTATGCGTACGCCAAAACAAGCGCAACAAAGGCACAACAACTGCGCTACATTTACTTAGCACAAGCATATGTACAGCAAAGCAAAAGTCGTTTCAGCTAAGTAGCTAATATTACTAATAACTTTATCATTGTTTCTGGCGATGGCAGAACCAGAGACCTGCGGCCGAGTATACGCCTCGCAACAATCAATTACAAACCCCGTTACATGACCTCTAACACGGTTTGAGATATTGACCCGCTTTTACTTAAAGTTATTAACAAGCGCACACTCCCGAGAAGAGGAATTGACAACAACATGACCGAGCTGTACAAAGACGGCACATCCGATTTCGGATTAGGATTATAAAATAACAAAGGAGATTGTTATGGCAGACAAGAAAGCTACTCTTCATATTGAAGGGAAAGCACCGGTCGAACTGCCGATTCTCGGGGGCTCACTAGGTCCAGAAGTACTGGATGTTCGTAAACTCGGCGCATCTGGCTATTTCACTTTCGACCCAGGTTTCTTAGCTACTGCATCATGTGAATCTCAAATTACTTTCATTGATGGTGCGAAAGGTGTGCTGCTTCACCGTGGCTATCCAATCGACCAATTAGCTAATAACGCTGATTATTTAGAAGTCTGTTACATTCTGCTATACGGCGAAGTTCCTACCCGCGCCCAGTATGAGCAATTCCGCAAAACTGTAACCCGCCATACTATGGTGCATGAGCAAATCGCAAGCTTTTTCCACGGTTTCCGTCGCGATGCTCACCCAATGGCAGTAATGTGTGGTGTTGTCGGTGCGCTGGCAGCCTTCTACCATGATTCACTGGACATCAATAACGACGAGCACCGCGAAATCACTGCATTCCGCCTGCTGTCAAAAATGCCGACTCTGGCTTCAATGTGCTACAAGTACTCTATTGGTCAGCCGTTTATCTACCCTCGTAACGATCTGGATTACGCTGAAAACTTCCTGCACATGATGTTTGCAACACCATGTGAAGAATATGAAGTCAGCCCGGTAGTTGCTCGCGCTATGGATAAAATCTTTACCCTGCACGCCGATCATGAGCAGAATGCGTCTACCTCTACCGTACGTCTGGCAGGTTCTTCAGGTGCTAACCCGTTTGCGTGTATTGCAGCTGGTATCGCTTCGCTTTGGGGCCCAGCTCACGGTGGTGCCAATGAAGCCTGTCTGCGTATGCTTGAAGAGATTGGCAGCGTGGAGAATATCCCAGAGTTCATCGAACGCGCCAAAGACAAAGATGATCCGTTCCGTCTGATGGGCTTCGGTCACCGTGTGTATAAGAACTATGACCCACGTGCAACCGTAATGCGTGAAGCTTGTCACGAAGTGCTGCAAGAGCTGAAAATCCAGGATCCACTGCTGGATGTCGCGATGGAGCTGGAACGTATTGCCCTGTCTGATGAGTACTTTGTTGAGAAGAAACTGTACCCGAACGTGGACTTCTACTCAGGTATCATTCTGAAAGCTATCGGTATCCCAATTTCTATGTTTACCGTTATCTTTGCAATGTCTCGTACTATCGGCTGGATCGCACACTGGAATGAAATGCACAGTGATCCAAACAACCGTATCGGTCGTCCGCGTCAGCTGTATACCGGTCATCAGCAACGCGATTTCCAACCGCTTCACGAGCGTGAGTGATTGATTAATAGCTTGCTAACATAAAACAAAAAGGTTGAGCTGATGCTCAACCTTTTTTAATTGTTTCATCCGTTTGTTAGGTCACACCGGATTATCAATATCCACAAAGGTGACATCAAAATGATGCTCATCAGCCAGCCATTCACCCAAAGCTTCAACACCGTACCTCTCGGTCGCATGATGTCCCGCACTGAAGAAATGAATTCCCTGCTCCCGCGCCGTATGTACCGTCCGCTCTGACACCTCACCCGTAATATAAGCATCCAGACCCTGTGCAACAGCGAGATCGATAAAATCCTGACCACCGCCGGTACACCAACCCACAGTTTTGATCAGATCAGGACCACTTTCGCCAATATGTAAGGGTTTGCGATTAAGCACCTTCTCAATACGCGCAGCGAGTTGTTCACCAGTAAGCACCGTTGGAAATTCTCCGTAAACTGCAACAGGATGCGGATTGCCAGACTCCAAGCCCCCCAGATGCTTTATGCCTAGTTGATCGGCGAGCTGAGCATTATTTCCCAGTTCCGGATGGACATCCAAAGGCAGATGATAAGCATAAAGATTAATGCCATTCTCGATCAATGCTTTAATTCGTCGGTATTTCATCCCGCGAATTTCCGAAGGTTCATTTTTCCAAAAGTAACCATGATGAACCAGCAAAGCATCGGCTTTCATTTCAATGGCTTGATCGATTAATGCCTGACAAGCAGTCACACCGGTTACAATTTTTTGTACCTCGCAGCGGCCTTCGACTTGCAGTCCATTCGGACAGTAATCTCTGATTAAGTGCGGACTCAGTAATGTATTTAACAATGATTCGAGTTTGAGGTTGTTCATGCTTGCTTCCTTTTGAGCTGTTACTGGTATTTTAACCAACTCGGGAGCAACAGAACCAGCAGGAACGAAAAAGCGGGGGCATAAAGCGAGTAAATAGCGACAAAAAATGCTGCCAAAGGCAGCATTTCATCTGTGATACCAGTAAGCTAGTCATTGACGACAGATTCAATATAGCTCTTGTGCACCTTGTTCAGAGTGCTGCAGCCAAACCGGCTTGGTACTGGTTTTCAACCAGACTTTATGCAGATAACTATAAGCACGTGATTTTACAGACGCAGGCATAAATACCATAACCGGAAAACTCAGCACGCCTGCCATCACAACGCAGGTACGGCGCACAATGATTTGTTGAGTAGATAAAGGGGTGAACATGATAGCCTCCTGAGTAACCAACTGGTCATACCTCTACACTTTAGCGTATTTTTGAAATTTTACTACTTTTTATTTTGTATTTTGTTGTTAAAAGCAAGTTAAATCCAGATTAAGACTTAATTTAATGAATAATATCAACGAAAATGTAACAAAAGAACACAGAGATAACATCAGGCATTTTCGCAATGTGCTGAACATGCCGGTGTTGACACAAGGCGTAGACTACCAGGTCAATGATGCGTGGCTGGGCAGGTTCAGAGACAGAGCAATCATCCCGGCGAAAGCGCAGTACGAAGGTAACCAAAGACTCGGTTTTTATTACCAGTGGCTGTGGCAGCAACTCATCAGTCACCACCCCGATTTTGACCTTGTAGGAGAAGAGATACAGCTGCACGAAGCAAAGCGCACGCTGGGGGCCATTGATTTTCTGGTGTTTAATAAACAATCTAAGCAATTAGAACACTGGGAAGTGGCCATTAAGTTTTATCTGGCTTATCAACAGCAATGGCTGGGGCCAAACTCAGCGGATAACCTGGATAATAAAATCAATAAAATGGTTCAGCACCAATTAGCAATGACTCAGCATCAGGCTTACAAAGATCAGTATGCCAAATCGCTGGGTCAGCCTTCCTGTCAGCGACTGATTGTACAGGGGAGACTTTTCGATCACTTCCGGAATGAAGAGTCAGGTTCCGCCTTGCCCATCAATCCTGATGTTAATAAAGGGCTTTGGTGTTTCCAGAGTCAGGCAGAAGAATTATCGTTAAAAATCCTCACCAAGAGAGACTGGCTAACCCCCCCCTGCTATTCATCAATGTCAGCTCTGATGGCATCTTCGGCTATCACAGTTCCGACTCAGGGTATTGCTGATGACAATCAGGTCTGGTTCATTGTTCCTGACCACTGGCCACTACACAACCGAGACAAGCACAAGCATTATCGGCAGCCGGTTTCGTGACCGTTCAGAAGCCAATCAATGGGCAATAAAAAACCCGCAGCAAAGGCTACGGGTTGTCAAACGGAGATGGCTTACAGACCCGCGTTCGAAAAGACATTACTGACAATCTTCTGCGCTTCATCTTCTATCTGGCGAAGATGCGCTTCGCCTTTGAAGCTTTCACAGTAGATCTTGTAAATCTCTTCAGTACCTGAGGGCCGCGCCGTGAACCAGCCATTCTCAGTGGTAATTTTCAACCCACCGATTGCAGCACCATTACCTGGCGCATGGGTCAGACGGGCCGTAATGGTATCACCAGCCAATGTGTCAGCCTTCACCATTTCAGGAGACAGTTTGGTCAACACGGCTTTTTGCGCGCTGTTTGCTACGGCCTGCAATCGGCTGTAACAGCACTCACCATGCTTTTCGGTTAAGGTCTGATAATACTGTTGCGGGTTCATACCTGTCACCGCAGTGATTTCTGCCGCTAACAGGCAGAGTAAAATACCGTCTTTATCGGTTGACCAGGGTGTACCATCCTTGCGCAAAAAGGATGCACCCGCACTTTCTTCACCGCCAAAGCCAAGCTCACCACTGTACAGGCCATCAACAAACCATTTGAAACCCACTGGTACTTCACACAGTTCACGTCCCAGATCAGCCACAACGCGGTCAATGATCGCACTGGAAACCAGTGTTTTGCCCACGGCCACCTTGTCATTCCAGTCAGGACGATGACGGTACAAATAGTCGATGCAGACCGCAAGGAAATGGTTAGGATTCATCAGACCGTCCGGCGTCACAATCCCGTGACGGTCAAAATCAGGGTCATTACCAAAGGCCAGATCATAACTGTCTTTATGCGCCAGCAAGCCAGCCATCGCATAAGGTGACGAGCAATCCATCCGCACCACGCCATCTTTATCCAGGCTCATAAAGCGGAACGTCGGATCCACAGACTCATCAACCAGTGTTAGATCCAGGTTATAGTGACGCCCTATCTCGCGCCAGTATTCGATCCCGGATCCGCCCAGAGGGTCGACCGCCAGCTTCAGCTTAGCTTTTTGAATCGCGGCTATGTCGATGACATTAACAAGATCAGCCACATATGGCTTAACTAAATCCTGCTCCGTCACACATTGGCTGGACAAAGCCTCAGAAACGCTCACCCGCTTCACTGACGCTAAGCCTTCGGCAATCAACTGGTTAGCCCGGTTTTCAATAGCTGTAGTAATTGCCCCTTCAGCCGGCCCACCATGAGGCGGGTTATATTTAATGCCGCCATCCTGCGGAGGATTATGTGAAGGCGTGATCACAATGCCGTCGGCCTTCTCAGCATGACAGAGGTTAAATGTCAGAATGGCATGAGAAATACCCGGCGTGGGTGTGTAACCCTGCTCCGCCTGCAGTACCACATTTACGCCATTGGCCACCAACACTTGCAGGGCAGAAAGCAGCGCCGGTTCAGATAAGGCGTGCGTATCCTTCCCTAAAAACAGCGGTCCGGTAACACCTTGCTCGCGGCGAACATCGGCAACAGCCTGAGCGATTGCCCAGATATGATGTTGATTGAAGGTTCCCTTATCGGCACAGCCACGATGGCCTGAGGTACCGAACGCTACACGCTGGGCAACATTGGAATGATCGGGTTCAATCAAAAAATAATTGGCCACAAGAGCCGGAATGTTATGCATGTCTTCTTGCCGGGCTTGCAGCCCGGCACGAGGATGGATCGCCATCAACATATCCTTGTACGTCAATAAAGCCGCATCAGCGACAATTAAATTTCACCGCAAACTTTTTCTACAATATCTTGTGTGAACTGCATTTTTTGCATCAGCTGTTCAATCATCTGACGTTTACGGTCGGTATTTGTATTGGTGATCACCCAAAAAGGCGTTTCAGGAATGGCTTTCGGTTTAGTCGTCTTGCCGCTGTTCAACAGTTTTTCTTCACTGTCAGCGAAATAAATGCGGGTTCGACCTTTAATCGCCGTCGCATCGGTGAAAGCCTGAGGATCGATACGATAGAGCGTAGACAGCACCAGCATAAAACGGCCAATGGCCCTTTCCTGACCAGCAAACTCATCAGAAATCAGCAGCGAGCGCATGGCTTTGACCCTGTCTTCCGACTGTGGCAAGTTGCCTGCATCTTTGCTAACCACAATGCCTTGCGCAGCTTTAGGGCGTGCTGGCATGACAGGTTGACTATTGGAGTCCTCCAGCAATAAACGACGCAGAATATCTGACGCGCTTTCACCAATGTGCCGGGTCTGGCTGGCAATATAACGATATAGCTCTTCGTCTACCTCAATAGTTTTCATCGTAGTGTTCATTATCGTTCCGTTAAAAAATCACCGTGAGATTATAACGTGAAGCGAAGGTATACTCTACGGCAAAGCGTTAACAACAAGAGAAATAGTCTGTGAATCTTCATTATCAAATACAGGGTCAAGGCCAGACGGTCGTTCTTATTCATGGCTTATTTGGCAGTGCGGACAACCTCGGCCTGCTCGCCAGAGTGCTCAAAGAACAGTATCAAGTCATTAGTCTTGATCTGCGCAACCATGGCCGTTCTCCGCATAGTGATCACTTCACTTATTCAGAAATGGCACAAGATGTGGTTGATGTGATCAATCAACTCGAGATCGAAGATTTCAGTGTGATTGGTCATTCCATGGGCGGCAAAGTGGCAATGGCAATGACCGAACTGGCTGGAGAGCGGATCGAAAATCTGATTGTGCTTGACATGGCACCAGTGGCTTATCAGGTCCACCGCCACCAAAATGTGTTCGCCGGTCTTAAAGCTGTCAACCAACAAACAGTCACCAGCCGGAAAGAGGCTGAGCAGCTTTTATCGCAGCATGTTATGGAGCCCGGTGTACGCCAGTTCCTGCTCAAGTCTCTGTATAAAGAGCAAGAATCTTTTCAGTGGCGGTTCAATGTCAATGCTCTCATCAATAACTACAGCACCATCATGGGCTGGTCAGCTGTATCGCCCTTCTCTGGCCGAACATTATTCATTAAAGGTCAGGATTCAGAATACATTCTGGCAGAGCACCGCGAACACATTGCCAGCCAGTTCCCGCACGCCAAGGCCCATATGGTAGCGAATACCGGCCACTGGCTTCATGCCGAGAAACCTGACACGGTAAACCGTATCATTCTCAGTTTTTTAGAGAAGGATACACAGCCTAACAATTAACACGCACTGCTCACTGTGCTATAGTGCGCGCCGGATGCAAGTCTGCTCTTGCGAAGGAGAAACAGATGTTATACGAGCACATGGACCTGCTGGAGTCAGTCGGACTTGATTTATTGTTCGCGGCCATCTTCTTTTTCATTGGTATGGCGATCAAAGATGTCCTCAAGCAAGGCAATGTGCCTCCATTTGGTCGAAAAATCGTCTGGCTGGTCTTGTTTTTAGGGTGCTTTGGATTCATATCGAAAGGTGTGATTCAGATGACAATGGAAGGCGTAGGGATAGGATAATATCCGCTAACGCCTGCTAGCTGGCTCAGAAAGCGTAATGAGAAGACTAATTATAAAGGTTTTTCTCCCTTAACTGACGCCAGAGTCATCGACAAATGTTATTATCAGGCATTCAGTCAGCGCTAGAATTAACTGGCAGCCTGTTCAATTTATGTAAATCGCCAGCCTGTCTGTTGGCGGTCAACAACTAAAACACGGGTAATCTCTACTATGGCGAGTGTAGGACTCTTCTTTGGTAGCGACACTGGTAACACAGAAGCCGTCGCTAAAATGATCCAAAAGCAACTGGGTAAAAATCTGGTTGAAGTCAAAGACATTGCTAAAAGCAGCAAAGAAGACATTGAAAATTTCGACCTGTTACTACTGGGTATCCCGACCTGGTATTACGGCGAAGCGCAGTGCGATTGGGACGATTTCTTCCCTGAACTGGAAGGCATTGATTTCGAAAACAAGCTGGTCGCTATTTTTGGCTGTGGTGATCAGGAAGATTACGCTGAGTATTTCTGCGACGCCATGGGCACAGTGCGTGACATCGTTGAAGGCCGCGGCGCCATCATCGTCGGCCACTTTCCAACAGAAAGCTATGAGTTTGAAGCATCAAAAGCATTGGTAGACGACGGACATTTTGTTGGGCTGTGTATCGATGAAGACCGTCAGCCTGAGCTGACTGACGAGCGCGTCGAGAAATGGGTTAAGCAAATTTACGAAGAAATGTGTCTGGCCGAGCTGGCTGACTAATCTTACCGCTAGGTTGTTAAAAACGCGCCGAGGCGCGTTTTTTATTGCTCACTGACACACTCACTCGAACAGTTTTCACCTTCTTCAAGCTCTGCATTCCGGTACTGTGGTTTCTTACGTACATAAAGCACGCGCTTCACTTGGGCAACTACCTCACCTTTGCTATCAGCAACATTGACGACAAATTCAGGAAAATATTTATCTCCGCCGGCAGTGGATCGCTTTATATCCTCAATACACTGATCTGAGATAGTGAACACCGCTTTCAAATCTGTCTGGCCAGGCTTAAGAAAGTTCACTTCGGCCTGTTTATCCCAGACAAAATACTCTTTCCCGAGGATACCCATCAGCATCAAGGCATAAACAGGGTCGGTCAGTGAAAAAATACTGCCACCATACTGGGTCCTGTTGGCATTCTTATTCCACCATCTCAACTTCAGGCAAATTTCCACATGCCGGAAATCTTCACTGATGTGCAGGATTCGAATGCCAGCCCCCCAGAAAGGTGGCCAGATATTGAGCGCAAATTTTACGATACCGGGCTTATAGAACTTATTCACACCAACGCGTCCTTATGATCTGGTACGATGAGTATAGTATGCCTTTTTAACATTTATATCAGGCGAATAAAAGTCACAACTTTCCTAGACCCATTAAGCATTAAGGTTTATTGTTGTGCTGTCGTCACTTATAATGAACAGATATGAGAAAGACTACCGTAACCTTCCATTTTCCTGTTACGGCTAGCCAAAGGAAACTCGAATGTCAGATAACAACCAAGCACTTAAACAAGCAGGATTAAAAGTCACACTTCCGCGTCTGAAAATTTTGGAAGTACTTCAGAATCCTGAGTGCCAACATATCAGTGCCGAAGATTTATACAAAAAGTTGATCGATATTGGTGAAGAGATTGGCCTGGCCACTGTTTACCGAGTGCTGAACCAATTTGATGATGCAGGAATTGTCACCCGTCACCATTTTGAAGGTGGCAAGTCGGTATTCGAACTGTCTACCCAGCACCACCACGATCATCTGGTTTGCCTGGACTGTGGTAAAGTCATTGAATTCTCTGACGATATCATTGAAGATCGTCAGAAGCAGGTCGCCGAACGCTATAACATACGTCTGACCAACCACAGCCTTTATCTGTATGGTCACTGCACTGCCGGTGATTGTAATAAAGATGAAAGCCTGCACAACGAAAATAAATAATCACGCTTACATCGATAAAAAAACCAGCCATATGGCTGGTTTTTTTAGATCAGGCAACAATCAAATCACAATCTGAGTCCATCAGTCTGCAATTTTTGCCCATGAATCACGCAGACCCACAGTTCGGTTGAACACTAAGTGCTCAGCCGATGAATCTTTGTTATCCGCACAGAAATAGCCCATACGTTCAAACTGGAATGCATGCTCAGGCGCAGCTGCTGCCAGGCTCGGCTCGACAAAACCATTCATCACGATCAGTGAATCCGGGTTAATCGTCGAAGCAAAGTCCTCTGCTGCACCCGGGTTAGGTACAGTGAACAAACGATCATACAGGCGAATTTCAGCAGGCAGTGCCTTTTCTGCTGACACCCAGTGAATCACGCCTTTCACTTTGCGGCCATCTTCAGGATTTTTACCCAGCGTATCAGCATCATAGGTACAGAAAATAGTGGTAATCTTACCGTCGGCATCTTTCTCAACCCGCTCAGCTTTAATGACATACGCACCACGTAAGCGTACTTCTTTACCCAAGACTAAACGCTTGTACTTCTTATTGCCTTCTTCACGGAAATCTTCACGTTCAATGTACAGATCACGGCTGAATGGCACTTCACGCTCACCCATTTCGGGTTTATTAGGATGATTACCCACGGTGAGAATTTCTGTATCACCAAAGTTTTCGATCACTAACTTCACCGGATCCAACACGGCCATGGCCCGAGGTGCGTTCTCGTTCAAATCGTCACGGATACACGATTCAAGAGAGCTCATCTCAATGGTATTGTCCTGCTTGGTGACACCAATACGCTGACAAAACTCACGAATAGAAGCAGCCGTAAAGCCACGTCGACGTAAGCCCGAAATTGTCGGCATGCGAGGATCATCCCAGCCTGAAACCAGCTGTTCAGTCACCAGCTGGTTCAGCTTGCGCTTGGACATGACTGTATATTCCAGGTTCAGGCGGCTGAATTCATACTGACGAGGTTGAGACTCAATAGTAATGTTATCCAGCACCCAATCGTACAGACGACGGTTGTCCTGGAATTCCAGGGTACACAGCGAGTGCGTAATACCTTCCAGCGCATCAGAGATACAGTGGGTGAAATCGTACATCGGATAGATGCACCACTTATCACCTGTCTGATGGTGAGTTGCGAAGCGTACGCGGTACAGCACAGGATCACGCATAACCATAAACGGCGATGCCATATCAATCTTGGCCCGAAGCGACATTTTGCCTTCTTCGACTTCGCCATTTTTCATTTTCTCGAACTGCGCCAGATTCTCGGCCACAGGACGGTCACGATAGGGGCTTGGTTTACCCGGCTCAGTCAACGTGCCGCGATACTCACGCATTTCTTCTGGTGTGAGTTCATCAACATACGCCAGGCCTTTGTTGATCAGTTCCAAAGCGTAGCCATACAGCTGATCGAAGTAGTTAGATGAGTAGCAAATCTCACCGCTCCACTCAAAGCCCAGCCAGTTTACGTCTTTCTTAATCGACTCTACGTATTCGATGTCTTCTTTTTCTGGGTTTGTGTCATCAAAACGCAGATTACATTGTCCCTGGTAATCCTGAGCAATACCAAAGTTCAGGCAGATAGACTTCGCATGGCCGATATGCAGGTAACCATTCGGCTCAGGCGGAAAACGTGTGTGGACGCTGGTGTGCTTACCACTGGCTAAATCCGCATCAATAATCTGGCGGATAAAATTGCTTGGACGAGCTTCAGATTCACTCATCAATTACACCTCGTGCGCTAAAAGGATCTTCGAACCTGTTATGATCCACAAATACAGGTCATGACTCAACAATTAGTGTGCATTGAATCATGATTAGGGCAAAAAAAAGCCGACCCTGACGGGCCGGCCTCACTTTCAGTTATCTTTCGCTATCAGATTAACTGTCTATTATGGCAGTTTGACTGCAGACAGGTCTTCTGACGCCGGGATTTTCTTCATCTCACCGGCAACGATCTCAGCCAGTGGGCCAAGAATAACTTGCAGGTTATTTGAACCTAATTTCACAACACCCATAGCACCCAGTGCTTTCAGTGTTTTCTCGTCAGCCAGACTGCTGTCTTTCAGTGTCAGGCGCAGACGAGTGATACAGGCATCAATATTTTCCAGGTTGCCGTGACCACCCAGGGCTTTCAGATATTGTTTTGCCAGCTCACCAGTTTCCTGAGAACCAGAAGCCAGCACTTCATCTGAATCAGCATCTTCACGACCCGGTGTTTTAAGATTGAACTTCACGATAGCGAAACGGAAGATCGCATAGTAAATCGCGAAGAATACCAGGCCCTGAACAATCAGCATGTACCATTGAGTTGCCAGCGGGTTTTTCGATTGCAGTACCATATCAACCATACCGGCAGAGAAACCGAAGCCGGAAATCCACTGCATGCTGGCTGCGATATATACAGAGATACCGGTCAGAACGGCGTGAACCACATACAGTGCTGGCGCCAGGAACATGAAGGCAAATTCCAGAGGCTCAGTAACACCTGTGAAGAATGAAGCGAAGGCAGCGGCAATCATGATAGACGCGACTTTCTCTTTGTTCTCAGGTTTAGCTGTGTGATACATAGCCAGTGCCGCACCAGGCAGACCGAACATCATGATTGGGAAGAAGCCACCCATGTAGATACCTGTCTGACCAGGTACAGCTACACCGTCAGCAATAGACTTAGCGCCACCAAGGAAGTTCGGCAAGTCATTAATACCCGCAACATCGAACCAGAATACTGAGTTCAGTGCATGGTGCAGACCAACAGGGATCAGCAGGCGGTTGAAGAAGGCATACAGACCCGCACCTACATCACCCAGGCCCTGGATACCTTCACCGAAGTGAACCAGACCGCCGTAGACGTGAGGCCATACGTACATCAGGACAAATGCCAGGAAGATACCGGCAATGGATGTCAGGATAGGCACCAGACGTTTGCCACTGAAAAAAGCCAGTGCCTTGTGCAGTTCAACCGTTGAGTAACGGTTATACAACTCAGCCGAGACGATACCTACCAGAATACCGACGAACTGGTTTTCAATTTTACCGAATGCCGCAGGAACAGCACTTGGGTCGATACCCTGAATTTGAGCAACGGCCGCTGGAGAACAAAGAGTGGTGACAACAAGATAGCCAACGAAACCGGAAAGTGCTGCTGCACCATCTTTATCTTTTGACATACCGTATGCGACACCGACAGCAAACAGTACAGACATGTTGTCGATAATCGCGCCACCGGCTTTGATCAGGAAAGCTGCCAGTGCGCTGTTGGCACCCCAGCCGTTCGGATCAATCCAGTAACCTATACCCATGAGTATTGCGGCGGCAGGCAGCGTGGCGACCGGCACCATCAAAGCCTTACCTACTTTTTGAAAATATCCAAGAATATTCACCCTTAGTTCCCCCTATGGTTATCTTAGATGCGGTTGAGATAACTTATTTTAGCTACCCGATTAAGTAAGTTGCAGTGTATGCCTTTAATTTCGCCCCGCAAATTAAAACCTTATCATTTGTGATCCCAATCACCAGCATTTGGCGGGTTTGAGCGATTTTGCTAGCCCGGTCATAAAACTTATTTTATTATTCGAAAGAAAGGCGATATACCGCTAAAATTCTCAAGTATTCTTTTCTAGCAACGAGGTGTTACCGTGAGACTTATCCCACTGAACAACGCGAACGAAGTTGGTTTGTGGTCAGCACACTATATTGTTGATCGTATTAACAAATTCAAACCAACTGCAGACCGTCCATTCGTACTAGGTCTGCCTACCGGCGGTACCCCTCTGACCACCTACAAACGTCTGATTGAGCTTTATAATGCAGGCGAAGTAAGTTTCAGACATGTGGTGACATTCAACATGGATGAGTACGTTGGCCTATCCTCAGACCATCCGGAGTCCTACCGCAGCTTCATGTTTAACAACTTCTTTAACCACATTGATATTCAGGAAGAAAATATCAATCTGCTGAACGGTAACACGGACGATCACCAGGCAGAATGTAAGCGTTATGAAGATAAGATTAAATCATTCGGCAAGATCCATCTATTCATGGGTGGTGTTGGCAACGACGGGCACATTGCGTTTAATGAGCCGGCTTCTTCACTGGCCTCCCGTACACGTATCAAAACCCTGACCGAAGATACCCGCATCGCCAATTCCCGATTCTTTGATGGTGATATCACACAAGTGCCTAAATACGCACTGACTATCGGGGTTGGCACACTGCTGGACGCGGAAGAAGTGATGATACTGGTGACAGGCCATAACAAAGCCCAGGCACTTGAAGCTGCTGTAGAGGGTTGTGTGAACCATTTGTGGACTGTCTCTGCGCTGCAATTGCATCCGAAATCACTGATTGTGTGCGATGCCCCTGCCACACAGGAACTGAAAGTGAAAACCGTTCGCTATTTCCAGGAACTGGAAGCAGAAAACATCAAACACCTTTAACTGATAGGAAGTGTTCATGTACGCGCTGACCAACTGCCGCATTTTTACAGGTAGCGATGTGCTGGATAACCACGCTGTTATTATTGACGGAGTGAACATTCACGCTGTATGTCCTGAGGCAGAGCTACCTGCCGATATGCCCACTCAGGATCTTGACGGAGCAAACCTGTCTCCAGGCTTCATCGACCTTCAGCTTAATGGCTGTGGTGGAGTGATGTTTAATGACGAAATCACTGCAGACACCATACAGACCATGCATCTGGCAAACCTGAAATCAGGTTGTACGAGTTTTTTGCCCACGCTCATCACCTCTTCTGATGAGGATATGAAAGCTGCGATCGCTGCAGCGCGTGATTACGAAAAGCACTACCAACACCAGTCTCTGGGTTTGCATCTGGAAGGCCCCTATCTCAATGTCATGAAGAAAGGCATCCACAGTGTCGAGCATATCCGGCGCTCAGATGAGGCCATGATCGCTACACTTTGCGAGAACGCTGACATCATCACCAAGGTGACACTGGCACCGGAGCAAACCCCGGCAGAGCACATTGAGCGACTCGCAGAGGCTGGCATTGTCGTGTCCGCAGGACACACCAATGCGACCTATGCAGAGGCACGAAAAGGGTTTGCCGCCGGCGTTACTTTTGCCACCCATCTGTTCAATGCCATGACACCCATTGCTGGCCGCGAGCCTGGTATGGTGGGTGCCATCTATGATACGCCCGAGGTATACACAGGTATCATCGCCGATGGCTTTCATGTCGACTACGCCAATATTCGCATAGCCCACAGAATTAAAAAGGAAAAATTAATTCTGGTTACAGATGCAACAGCACCGGCAGGAGCAGACATAGATCACTTTATTTTTGTCGGTAAGAAAGTATATTACCGCGATGGCAAGTGTGTTGATGAAAACGGCACACTCGGCGGTTCAGCCCTGACAATGATTGAAGCTGTTCAAAACAGTGTTGAACATGTAGGTATTGCCCTGGACGAAGCGATTCGCATGGCCACCCTTTACCCTGCCCGTGCCATAGGTATGGATAAGACACTGGGGGCTATCAAAAAAGGCATGGTGGCTAACCTGGCAGTTTTTGATCGTGATTTCCGTGTCCGGGCGACAGTGGTTAACGGAAAATACGAGCAAACATAACTATGAATGGCGGACAAATCGGTAATGTCGACCTGGTAAAACAGCTGAATAGTGCAGCGGTTTACCGACTCATTGACTTGCAAGGCCCAATTTCTCGCATACAAGTGGCAGACGTAAGTCAATTAGCCCCGGCCAGCGTGACCAAAATAACCCGCCAATTGCTGGAACGCGGCCTCATTAAAGAGGTCGCACAGCAGGCTTCAACCGGTGGCCGACGAGCCATCTCGCTGACAACAGAAGCAGCTCCCTTTCACTCTGTCGCTGTCCGTCTGGGCCGCGATTATATCGAACTGACCCTGTACGATTTAGGTGGTAAGAGTCTGGCTGGCACAGCTCATCACTTTCCCTACTCAAATCAACAAGAACTGGTTGATGGCTTACTTGAGCATATCAGGCAGTTTATCGGTGCCAATCAGACCATTCTGAGAGAGCTGATTGCTTTTGGCATTACCCTTCCAGGCCTGATTGACCCGGAAAAAGGCATTGTCGAGTACATGCCCAACATCTCGGTCGACTCTCTGGCTCTGGCAGATATCATTACTGATAAATATGGCGTTTCCTGCTTTGTCGGTAACGATATCCGCGGGCTGGCATTAGCTGAGCATTATTTTGGCGCCAGCCAGGACTGCCGCGACTCCATTCTGGTCAGTGTCCACCGTGGGACAGGAGCAGGCATTATCGTCAATGGCCAGGTATTTCTTGGTTATAACCGCAACGTCGGTGAAATCGGCCATATTCAGATTGACCCACTCGGTGATAAATGCCAGTGCGGTAACTTTGGCTGTCTGGAAACTGTTGCCGCCGATCCGGCGATTATTCGCCATGTTAAAGCGCTCCTGGCACAAGGTTACCCAAGCAGCCTACAAAAACTCGAAGATGTCACTATGCCTGCTATCTGCGAGGCAGCCAATCAGGGTGATGAGCTGGCAACCCAGGCCTTAGTCAAAGTGGGTTACCAGCTAGGTAAAGCCCTGGCGATGACAATTAACCTGTTCAACCCACAGAAAATCGTTGTGGCAGGGAATATCACCTTAGCCAAGGACATTATCTTTCCCGCAATCCGCCGATGTGTTGAAACCCAATCGCTGTCAACCTTCCACCAGTCGTTGCCTATCGTTGAGTCTCAGCTCTATACGCAGCCGACTATTGGTGCATTTTCCATGATCAAACGTGCCATGCTAAATGGCGTTCTGCTGCAGCGCCTGCTGGAAGATTAATTCTACGCCGGGAACCCCTTCCCGGCTGACCTCTCAAAAACCCTGTTTTTTGTAGGGCATGTATCGCCACAGACATGCCCTGTGCTATATTCCCCCATCAATGCAACTAATTGAAATACCAACGCTTATCAATAGTCTGGAAATCACATTTCATGATGGATCTGATTTACATTATCGCCGCGTTTCTCGCCGGCTATCTGGCACTGCGTGCCAAGCTCCCGCCACTAGTTGGATTTTTATTGGCAGGATTTACTTTAAATTCATTCGGTTACGCCTCCACACCTGTTATTGATACACTTGCTGATCTGGGCGTAACCCTTCTGCTTTTTTGCATCGGGCTAAAGCTTGATGTCAGAACCCTGCTACAAAAAGAGGTGTGGGCCGGCGCCACAATACATAACCTGCTCACTACCCTTATCTTTACGCTGGCACTGTTCGGTTTAAAGCAGCTCGGTTTAGGTATCTTTAGCGAGCTAGAGCTAACACAGCTCGCTTTGCTGGGCTTTGCCCTCTCTTTTTCCAGCACAGTATTTGCCATCAAGGCGCTGCAGGAAAAAGGGGAGCTGAACGCAACCTACGGCACTATCGCCATAGGTATTCTCGTCATGCAGGATATTTTCGCGGTTATATTTCTTACGGCATCAACCGGAAAGCTACCAGAGATCACCGCACTGGCCTTATTCGCATTGCCCCTGCTGCGTCCCTCATTGTTTAAGATTATGGATAAAGCCGGTCATGGTGAAATGCTGGTACTGTACGGCATTTTCCTGGCGCTTGTCGCCGGTGCCGGTTTGTTCACTTTTGTTGGCATGAAAGCCGATCTCGGCGCACTGATAATGGGAATGATGCTGGCGGCCCATCCTAAATCCTCTGAGCTGTCCAAATCACTGTTTAACCTCAAAGAGCTTCTGCTGGTTTTCTTCTTCCTCAACATTGGCCTGGCCGAGCCTGCAACGTGGACAGGCTTCTGGCTCGCGATATTGCTGCTGGCCTTATTGCCGTTAAAAGGTTTACTTTACTACCTGGTTTTCCATTGCTTCCATTTTCGGGTACGTACTTCGCTTCTCGGCACTTTAACACTCTTTAACTACAGCGAATTTGGACTGATTGTCGCAGGGCTCGCCTACAGCCTGGGCTGGTTACCGGGAGATTTTCTTGTCGCTATAGCTATCGCCGTGTCGCTCTCTTTCCTGTTATCAGCGCCGCTGAACAGTTTCAGCCATCGTATCTATATGGAAAGTACCCGCTGGCTTAAAGAATTTGAGCCGGACAAGCTCAACAGCAATGACAGGCTGATTGACTTAGGCAATAAACAGATTCTTATTCTGGGCATGGGTCGTATTGGTACCGGAGCTTATGAAGAAATGATCCGCCGCTTTGGTCCGCAAGTCGTCGGTATTGAAAACCGGGAAGAATCTGTGGAAGAACATGCCAAAGAAGGCCGCCACGTCATTCTCGGTGATGCGACCGACCCAGACTTCTGGGCCCGGGTGGTCTCTCGCCATCAGACGCGGTTAATACTACTGGCCATGCCGCACAGCCAGGCAAATGCGTTCGCTCTCGAGCAAATCAGGCAACTTGGCTATAAAGGGAAGATTGCCGCTATCGCCCGCTACGAAGATGAAGAAGCGACCTTAAGAGAGCTGGGCGTCGATGCCGCTTTTAATATCTATCGTGAAGCTGGCAACGGTTTTGCTCGCCATGTCTGCGAGTCGGTGACTACCGACATCAAATCCTTTTAATTGACCCCAAGATTACTGCACGGCAGCGAAAGTTGCCGTTCAGTATTTGGTCCAAAAACCTCCTGATTTAAGATTTCATTCGGTTAAACTCAATTTAATTAAATAATATTCACCAAAGGTGAGTTTATTACATTGATATGGGATTTTTAGTTGCTTTTGTTTGTTGAATACGCAATTTTAACAATCAGAACGAAACAAAAGCTCAGGGATAAAATAATAAACCCTTTTTTAATCGCTTTGTTTCCCAAGTTTAACTTTATGTTGGAGTAGTCAGTATGTGCTCAGTATTCGGGATTTTAGATATAAAAAGTGACCCATCTGCCCTGCGTGAAACCGCGTTGGCAATGTCAAAGAAAATGCGTCACCGTGGTCCAGACTGGTCAGGCATCTATTCGTCAGACAAGGCCATTCTTGTTCATGAGCGTCTGGCCATTGTGGACCTGAACAGCGGCGAGCAGCCACTGTACAACACAGACAAAACCCATGTACTGGCCGTCAATGGCGAAATCTACAACCACAAAGACCTACGTGCTGAACTGGCTGCCGACTACCCGTTTCAGACTGAATCTGACTGCGAAATTATTCTGGCGCTTTACAAAGAGAAAGGCCCTGAATTACTCGACTACCTGAACGGTATCTTCGGATTTATTCTGTATGACGAAGAACAGGATGCTTACCTGATTGGTCGTGACCACATTGGCATCATCCCTCTCTATCATGGTCATGATGAGCACGGCAACTACTATGTAGCGTCAGAAATGAAAGCTTTGGTGCCGGTGTGTAAAACCATCAGCGAATTCCCTCCGGGTCATTACCTGTGGAGCAAGAAAGGCGAACCGGCTCAGGCACCTGTCCGCTATTACAAACGCGACTGGATGGAGTATGACGCGGTTCGTGATGCGAAAACAGACAAAGACAAACTGAAAAAAGCGCTGGAAAACGCAGTGAAGCGCCAGCTGATGACAGACGTGCCTTACGGTGTTCTGCTGTCGGGTGGTCTGGATTCCTCGGTGATTTCAGCAATTACCAAGCAGTTTGCCTCCCGCCGTATTGAAGATGACGAAAAATCTGATGCCTGGTGGCCAACACTGCACTCTTTTGCCGTTGGTCTGGAAGGCGCACCGGATCTGAAAGCCGCGAAAAAAGTGGCCGATCATATCGGCACGGTACACCACGAGCTGACTTATACGGTTCAGGAAGGCCTCGACGCGATTCGTGATGTGATTTATCACATTGAGACCTACGATGTCACAACGATTCGCGCCTCCACACCTATGTATCTGATGTCACGTAAAATCCGCGCCATGGGTATCAAAATGGTACTGTCTGGCGAAGGGGCTGATGAAGTCTTCGGTGGTTACCTGTATTTCCACAAAGCGCCTAACACGCAGGAATTCCATGAAGAGACAGTGCGTAAGCTGCTGGCTCTGAACATGTTCGACTGTGCACGTGCCAACAAATCCATGGCGGCCTGGGGGATTGAAGCGCGTGTGCCATTCCTGGATAAAGAGTTCCTGGAAGTCGCTATGAGCATCAACCCGCAGGATAAGATGTGCGGCAACGGCAAAATGGAAAAGCACATTATCCGTGAGTGCTTTGGTGACATGCTGCCTGAATCTGTGGCATGGCGTCAGAAAGAGCAGTTCTCTGACGGTGTTGGTTACAACTGGATCGACACGCTGAAAGAAGTCGCCGCAGAGAAAGTGACGGATCAGCAGCTGGAAACTGCCCGTTTCCGCTTCCCTTACAACACACCAACCTCCAAAGAAGCCTACGTCTATCGTGAAATCTTTGAAGAGTTGTTCCCGCTGGAAGATGCCGCTAAATGTGTGCCGGGTGGCCCGTCTATCGCCTGCTCCAGTGCCAAAGCCATTGAATGGGATGAGAGCTTTAAAAACAGTGCTGACCCATCTGGTCGTGCGGTTGCTGCCGTCCACAACGAAGCCTATCAGAAGGCTTAATTACCGAGCGTTACTCCATCCAAGAGCGCGTCCGCCTTTGCCTGCCTTATCTCCGCACGCAAAGGCAACAAAAAGGGGCCAGGAAGGCCCCTTTCCCCTTTTTATCACCCGCACGCCCCCGTCAGATCATGTCTGTCCACACTGTATCTGTTACAACGGTGCCCACAAGCTAACAGCGGCATGACGGCCTGATGCGCAGGCAGCAAAGCGCTGAAAGCTGGATAGCACAAATAAAAAAGGAGCCAAAGGCTCCTTTTTTATTTGTCGATTAACCGCAGAACAGCGTGCTGCGATTATACGTCGTAGGTTGTGGAGGCAGTATCGCCACCAGTGCCCGTCCAGTTAGTATGGAAATACTGACCGCGTGGCTGGTCGATACGCTCATAGGTGTGCGCACCAAAGTAGTCACGCTGTGCCTGAATCATATTTGCCGGCAGACGCGCAGTGGTGTAGCCATCCAGGAAGGTCAGTGCAGATGTCAGACACGGCATTGGCAGACCAATTTCCAGTGACTTAGCTGCCACTTTACGCCATGCTTTCATGCCGTTTTCCAGGATTGCTTTGAAGTATGGATCCGAGCCCAGGAACGCCAGTGAAGGATCCGCTTCAAATGCATCACGAATGTTGCCCAGGAAAGCTGAACGAATGATACAGCCACCGCGCCACATCAGAGCAACGTTACCGTAGTTCAGATTCCAGCCGTTGTCGTCAGACGCCTGACGCATCAGCATAAAGCCTTGTGCATAAGAGATAATCTTAGAGGCCAGCAGTGCGTGACGTACTGCGTCCAGCCACTCTGCTTTGTCGCCTTCAACAGCTTCGACTGTTTTGCCAAACAGCTTCTCTGCCTCTTCACGCTGACCTTTCAGCGAAGACAGGCAGCGGGCAAACACAGATTCAGTGATCAGTGTCAGCGGAATGCCCATGTCCAGCGCATTGATGCCTGTCCATTTACCCGTGCCTTTCTGGCCGGCCGAGTCCATGATTTTCTCAACCAGTGGCTCACCATCTTCATCACGGTAAGCCAGAATATCAGCAGTGATTTCGATCAGGTAGCTGTTCAGCTCAGTCTCATTCCAGTCACGGAACGTCTGTTCCATTTCTTCGTGGGTCATACCCAGACCGGTTTTCATGAAGTGATACGCTTCGCTGATCAGCTGCATATCACCGTATTCGATACCGTTGTGAACCATTTTTACAAAGTGACCGGCACCTGACTCGCCAACCCAGTCGCAGCAAGGCTCGCCCTGCTCAGTTTTAGCCGCAATCGCCTGGAAAATCGGCTTCACGAATGGCCATGCTTCCGCATCGCCACCAGGCATGATAGAAGGTCCGAAACGTGCGCCTTCTTCACCACCGGAGACACCCGCACCGATGAAACGCAGACCTTTGTCTTTCAGGTAATCCACACGGCGGATGCTGTCTGGGTAGTTAGAGTTACCGCCATCAATAATGATGTCGCCTTTGTCCAGCAGCGGGATCAGTTGCTCGATAAAACTGTCGACCACATCACCGGCACGTACCATCAGCATGATTTTGCGAGGAGCTTCCAGCTTGTCTACCAGCTCCTGCAGGCTGTAAGCGCCCTGAATCTTAGTGCCTTTAGCCGGGCCATTCAGAAATTCGTCGACTTTGGCAGCTGTACGGTTATGCGCAACGACCTTAAAACCGTGGTCATCCATGTTCAGGATCAGGTTCTGGCCCATAACGGCAAGGCCGATTACACCAATATCACCTTTCATTTATTTATTCTCCAATCGCTAACTTACTGGCTGCTAGTGCATCCAAATACCATTCGGTCTTACCCTGGCGAGCCTGAATTTTGGCGGCCGGGTAAGGCAGGCTATCGGCTGGCTGAGAGTGGATTTCTGCCACAATCTCGGTTTTACCCGCACCGATAACCAGATAAGAAATTCGTTTTGCCGCTTCCAGCAGACGGGCTGATTTGCTGACACGCAACTGACCGCTTTGCGGATGAGGCGCAACCAGGCTTAAACCGGGTTCATCATAGTCAGTCTGTCCCGGGAAAAGAGACGCAGTATGACCATCGTCGCCGACACCCAGTAAAATCCAGTCAAAAACAGGTAATCCGTTTTCAGCCGGAATCACCGCTGCCATTTCTTCAGCGAAACGCTTGGCTTCGGCCTGAGGCTGATCTTCACCACGGATGCGGTGGATATTGGCTACCGGGATTGCAACGTGATCAAACAACAGTGCCTGGGCACAACCATAGTTACTTTCTGCATCATCCGGTGCAACGCAACGCTCGTCGCCCCACCAGAAATGCAGATTCTGCCAGTTAACACCTTCGGCATACGGTGCCTGGGCCAAAGCGGCAAACAACTGTTTAGGTGTGCTACCACCTGACAGCGAAATATGCACAGGCTTATCTTGCTGGCTGATAGCCATCATGTCGTCAGCCAGGCTCTTAACCACGGCTTGCGCATCAGCATGAATTTTAAGATCAGTCATAATTATAACTCGCAGTATTCGGTATCAGTCAGGTTTGAACACGGGAAGCGCCACTGGCGATTATCTCTGGCCAGCAGTTCATCGGCTTCTTTCGGCCCCCAGGTACCACAAGCATAACCAAACAGGGCATGCGGATCCTGATTGAATGACAGAATCGGCTGAACATAACGCCAGCAAGCCTCAACCGCATCGCTGCGTGCAAACAAGGTTGAGTCACCGGCCATGGCATCCAGCAGCAAACGCTCGTAGGCTGTCAGCACATTGCTGTCAACCAGTTCGTCATAACGGAAATCCATCGCCACTTCCTGGGTTTTGAATCCTGCGCCCGGACGTTTCAGAGCAAAGTTCATCAAAATGCCTTCGTCAGGCTGGATACGCAGAACCAGCTTGTTATCGGGCGCATCTTTACCAAATACAGGGTGCGGCGTTTTCTTGAAGTGAATAACCACTTCGGTGACACGCGTTGGCAGACGTTTACCGGTTCGGATGTAAAACGGTACACCGTTCCAGCGCCAGTTATTGATAAAGGCTTTCAGGCCGACATAAGTTTCAGTACGGGAATCTTCAGCAACACCCGGCTCTTCACGATAACCGGCAAGCTCTTTCCCGCGCAATTCAGAAGCTGTGTACTGCCCCAGAACCAGGTTTTTCCGCAAATCTTCTTCAGACAGCGGCTGCAGGCTATTGAGCACTTTGGCCACTTCATCACGCATGACGTTGCCATTAATCGCCGATGGCGGCTCCATAGCAACCATGGCCAAAACCTGCAGCAGATGGTTCTGTAGCATGTCGCGAACCGCACCTGCGTTTTCGTAATAGCCACCGCGTTCTTCCACACCCAGGAATTCCGCAGCGGTAATCTCAACGTAGTCTATAAAGTTACGGTTCCACAATGGCTCAAACATACCGTTAGCAAAGCGAAATACCAGCAGGTTCTGAACCGTTTCTTTGCCCAGGTAATGGTCAATACGGAAAATCTGGCTTTCTTTGAAGTGCTTGTGCAGTTTCTTATCCAGTTCCTGAGCGGTTTCCAAATCGTAGCCAAACGGCTTCTCGATGATCAGTCGTTTCCAGCCGGTGCTTTCATCATTCAGACCATGGGCAGCCAGACTGGCCGGGATCACATCATATAAGCTGGGGGGAGTGGCGAGATAGAATAGAGTGTTACGAGGAGCAACAGACTGAGTGGCTTTTTCTTCCAGTCGCTGTTGCAACTTACCATAGTCATCACAATCTAACGTGTTGATGGCCTGATATCCAACATGCTGACAAAATGCAGCCAACTTCTCGGGATCCGTCTTCTCGGTTTTGACCAGAGAAGCCCGGACTTTTTCTCTGTATTCCTCATCACTGTTTGCAGTACGGCTTACGCCAAGGATAGAGAAATCAGAAGGTAGCATCTGATTAACATACAGATGATACAGCGCTGGGATAAGCTTACGATACGTTAAATCGCCTGAGGCACCAAAAATAACAATATCGCTGTTTTCAGGTATGACCATGTTCTTTATCTTTCCCTAACAGGTATACAAGTTTGACGGGTCTAATTCCGGCAAAGCATAACATTCAGAACGACAATGTGCTGATGTCCTGGCCTCTCAATTTGATAGGTTATACCTATCAGAAAGTGGGGTTCCCCAAGATGGAGCACACTATATCTGCATTTGTCACAAAGTTACATCCCGCTAATTCTATCAACTGACATAAAAACTGAAACATGAAGGCCGGATAAAATATCTCACTGCCCGCCCATTTTCAGGTAGCCACCTTAGCTTTGTCGAATGACTTGAGCTGAAATTACATGAAAAGCATAAAAAAACGCCGCGAAGTTGAGCAAAAATCAAAATCTAAATATTTTACCTTCTGAAAAAAAATCATGGCAAGCAGGCCAATACTGCACACTTTTCGCGTCGCGTCTTTAGTGCAAAATCATCCTCACCGGCCAGTTTTCATCACGACATGCTGAGCGCCTTATTTGGTAGGCTTTCTGAAAGTAATTAACAAAACCTATCAAACGAAATCGTTTGCCTGAATATAACCGTGACTCTAAACCCAGAATCATGCCGATCTTACCAAGGCTGAAAAACAAAAAACCGCCAAAATGGCGGTTTTTTACAAACATGAAAGCCTGTGCTTTTCATCGGAATCGGGGATATCAACGTTCCCAATACGCCTCTTCCAGACTGTCTTCCCGCTCGGGTAATCCTCGTGACAAACGCGGAGAGTGCTGAGCCAGCACTTCGTAACTGACGCGATTCGAATACAGGCAGATTTGAGAAAACGATGAATAGGCCAGGAAATCGTAGCTGTGCTTACTGGATTTCGGCACGTTTTCTTTATGGTAACGGTTCGCTGCCATATCGTGCAGTAGCGCGGACAGTGCGCCGTCCCCGGCACCATTGGTATTTTTAATGCGCTCCGGCCCACCCATATAAGGAGCAATGTGCGAATAAACCCGAAGAGGCGTTTCGCAATCGGCTTTGGTCATCGGACGACTAAACTCGTAGCGGTTAAACTCAGGAATTTCACCAGGCAGCAGCGGCAGACTGGTCGTTCGCTTAGTGCTCTCTTCCGTATAACCTGCTGTGTACAAACCTACAGGACCCGCGGTACACAACACAAAATCAACCCAATCCAGGGCTTTATCAGAAGCCAGTAATGGATCGGAAAATCCTGTCAGTGCTTCGGCTTCGTCTTCATTCATAGCAACAACCGTGACATGCTCACGCAGGAAATCGCGCCACCATTGCGGATCATCCGCAATCACAAACTTGGTACCCAATGTCAGTACAACCGGCACATCGTATTTCTTGGCATACTGAATGGCACGCATGGTGGCTTCCGGCATTGGATCGCCCTCTTTGCAACGCACCAGGTATGCCGTCAGCACCAGCGCAGAAGCACGCTCAAAGATCGATTCCGGAATGCTGTCTGGTTCCAGCTGGTTCATCCGGCCTTCGTTAATGGCAAACGTCCGCTCACCATCAGGCGTGATCAAGGCGAAGCAGCGGCCAATCGGCCCGTTCACCGGCTGAAGGTTATTCAGATCCATACGGCTGGATGTATTGACCAGGTACCGGTATGCATAACTGCCAATCTGGATATCCTGGCTCATCACGCCCAGAAGCACGGATTTATCATCCGCCAGTACCGAATAGTTGTGCAGCGTATTTCCTATCGTTCCACCCGCGAACTCATGACGAATCAAGTCTTTTTCTTTCAATTCACGATAAAGTGCTTCTGCTGCCTCTTCGGCGATAACCAAAGAGTGTCCTTTGCTCAGCGCATAGCGACTCAGAAACTCATCATCGACACACGCTTCAATATCCACCAGCGTTTGGTCTATGCCAACGACATGCGTACGCGCAAGCGGTTTGCTGCTGGCCTGAGTCAGAAGCGGATCTCGGGCATGGACGGGAAAATAGTGTTTTGATTTACGTTGACCAGGAAATTTCATGATATCGCGCTGCCGGGTAGAAAAAACTTGCGGATGATATCACAAAATATAGTTCAGTGAAGAAATGGCCCAAACAATAAGTGCGAGCCAGATCATGATATATGTAGAAGTTAAGAAAAGGTTACCAGCCCTGGGTATGCTGCCGGATCAGGGTTTCCATCATAGCAATATGGGTGCTGTTATCATTGAGGCAGGGGATCAGGTTGAAGGTTTCACCTCCGGCATTGATAAAGGCATCTTTACAGCCCTCTGCGATTTCTTCGATGGTTTCCAGACAATCGACTGAAAACGCAGGACAAATCACATCCAGCCGTTTAACCCCTTTTTTTGCCAGTTCAATAATCGTTGGCTCGGTATAGGGCTTCAACCATTCTTCACGACCAAAAATTGACTGATAGCTCATGCTCATCTTTTCTCTTGGCATCGCCAGCGCTTCCGCCAGAAGTGCCGTTGTCTGGTTACAGTGCTCGGGATAAGGATCGCCCAGATCAGCGTAACGTTTTGGAATTCCATGGTACGAGCACAACAAGTAGTCAGGCTCTCCATGCTCGGCCCAGACATTAGTGACCGATTCAGCAAGCGCCGAAATATAGCCAGGGTGGTCCTGGTACTGATTGATAAACCTGAGCTCTGGCAGATAATCTGTCTGTTGAAGGCTGCGCGCCACTTTATCAAACACAGCAGCGGTAGTCGTGCGCGAATACTGTGGATAGAGCGGTAAGACAATCACCTTTCGGCAACCCTGATCATTGAGCATCGACAAGGCTGACTGAATACTGGGGTTACCGTACGTCATACCGAGTGCAACCGGTATGTTCAGCCTTTCTTCCAGCGCGTCGCGTTGTCGCTGCGAATAGACCATCAGCGGCGAGCCTTCCTCAAGCCAAATCGACTGATACAGTTTCGCAACCTTAGGAGAACGGATAGGAAGAATTGCCCCGTACAACGCCGGTCGCCATAGCCATTTAGACAGATCGACGACACGGGGGTCACTCAAAAATTCACCCAGAAAACGTTTTACCGCCGCTGGGGTTGCTTCATCCGGTGTACCCAGATTGACCAAGAGTACGCCAATGCCTTTATTCTCCATCATCACCTGCAGTTCATCTTGTTATTCAATGACAGTGATAGTGTACCATTAAGCGGTTGATTTGCCCTGGGTATCGCAGTCTTCAGCATAAAAAAAGCGGAAGGCTGTTAACCTCCCGCTTTTTGACCATACAGTCTGTTAACCCGATCCGGTTAATCGCATTGACTGTGGAACATCACTGATATTCGATTAAGCTAAAGCTTTTGCCAGCTCTGCACTGACATCAGCCACTGGCTGTGTACCATCAATTTTGATGTAGGTAGTGTTGCCAGCATCGGCTTCTTTGCTGTAATAGCTGATCAGCGGAGCCGTTTGATTATGGTATACACCCAGACGTGCACGAACTGTTTCTTCTTTGTCATCTTCACGGATAACCAGTTCTTCGCCAGTGACGTCATCTTTACCTTCCACTTTCGGCGGATTGTAAACGGCATGATAAGTACGGCCTGACGCCAAATGTACACGGCGGCCCGCCATACGTTCGACAATTACGCTGTCTGGAACGTCAAATTCAATGACGTAATCCACTGCCACGCCAACTTCTTTCAGGCCATCAGCCTGAGGAATAGTGCGTGGGAAACCGTCCAGCAGGAAGCCTTTTGCACAGTCGTCTTCAGCAATACGCTCTTTGACCAGACCCAGAATAATATCGTCAGACACCAACTGACCTGCGTCAATCACGGCTTTCGCTTGTTTACCCAGCTCAGTACCCGCTTTGATTGCCGCACGCAGCATATCACCCGTCGAAATCTGAGGAATACCAAATTTCTCCATGATGAATTGTGCCTGTGTGCCTTTACCTGCACCTGGAGCGCCCAGAAGAATGATGCGCATCTTGATCCCCTTTTCTAGTAATTAGCCGGAGTTTTTGGAAAGTCAGAAAAATACACTGATTAGACCATACTCGCAAGTCCGCGTCCCTGGAAGCTAAACGATTACATTCTTTATCAGCATACTCTTTGAAGCAAAACGGGCGCAGATTGCCTCTGCGCCCGTGGTTTATTATGGCTGCGCCAACAGTTTATTGACTGCCGCCAGGAACTGGGATGGATCTTCCATCGAACCCCGTTCAGCAAGCATCGCCTGCCCCAGTAACATCTCAACCCAGCGGCCAAATGCGTCTTCGTCTGCTTCATCGGCCATACGATTCACTACCGGGTGTTTCGGATTCAGCTCAAAAATGTACTTCACTTCCGGCGCTTCGTGACCAGCCGCAGCCAGCAGTTTCGCCATCTGTGTTCCCATTTCATTTTCATCCGTCACCACCACAGCCGGTGTATCCTGCAGCTTGAACGTTGCCCGGACATCTTGCACACGATCACCCAAATAGGCTTTGGTGCGCTCGATAACCGAAGCAAATTCTTCTTTTGTCTGCTGCTGCGCTTCTTTCTCTTCTTCGTTTTCAAACTTAGAAAGATCCAGACCAGCCTTGGTAATTGACTGGAACGGCTTACCGTCAAATTCCGGCAGATGACCCATCAGCCATTCATCAATGCGGTCGTGCATAAGCACCACTTCCAGGCCTTTGGCACGGAACTGCTCCAGGTGCGGGCTGTTTTTCGCCGCCTTGAAACTGTCTGCGGTAATATAATAAATCTTTTCCTGACCTTCTTTCATCCGGCTGACGTAATCTGCCAGAGAAACGCTTTGTTCAGACGTATCGTTATGGGTTGAACTGAAACGCAGCAACCCGGCAATTTTCTCGCGGTTGGCAAAATCTTCCGCCACACCTTCTTTCAGCACTTGGCCGAACTCTTGCCAGAACGATGCATACTCATCTTTCTTCGCCAGTTTTTCCAGCATGGACAAGGCACGCTTGGTACAGGCTTTGCGCAGCGCCTGAGTCACCTTGTTGTCCTGCAGAATTTCACGGGACACATTTAACGGCAGATCATTCGAGTCAATCAGACCGCGCATAAAGCGCAGGTACATCGGCATGAACTGCTCGGCATCGTCCATGATAAACACACGCTGAACATACAGTTTCAGGCCGTGCTTGCTGTCGCGGTTATACAGGTCAAACGGCGCTTTGGACGGAATATACAGCAGACTGGTGTAGTCTTGCTGGCCTTCCACACGGTTATGGCTCCAGCTCAGTGGCTCAGCAAAGTCATGGGAGACGTGTTTGTAGAATTCTTTGTACTCATCATCTGATATATCAGATTTACTGCGGGTCCATAACGCCTGTGCTTTATTGACCTGCTCCCACTTTTTACCGGTCTCCTTGCCTTCCTCATCGTGCTCAGCCGTTTCCATCAGCACAGGAATGCCAATGTGGTCTGAATATTTACTGATGATATTGCGCAGGCGGTACTCGCTGAGGAATTCTTTTTCTTCTTCACGCAAATGAAGAATGATCTCGGTACCACGGCCTGTTTTCTCGATGTCCTCAACCGTATAGTCGCCTTCACCGGTTGAGTGCCAGCTTACCGCCTGCTCGACGGCCGCACCGGCGGCACGGGTCTTGACAGTCACTGCATCGGCAACAATAAACGAAGAATAGAAGCCGACGCCAAACTGACCAATCAACTGAGAATCTTTGCTCTGATCTTCACTCAGCTTCGAGAAAAAGTCTTTAGTACCGGACTTGGCAATAGTCCCCAGGTGCTCGATCACCTCATCGCGGGTCATACCAATACCATTGTCACTGATAGTGACAGTGCCCGCTTTTTCATCAAACGACAAACGCACTGCCAGCTCGCCATCGTTTTCATACAGCTCAGGAGATGAAAGGGCACGAAACCTCAGTTTGTCAGCCGCATCAGAAGCATTGGAAATCAGCTCCCGTAAAAATATCTCTTTATTTGAGTACAATGAGTGGATCATTAAGTGAAGCAATTGCTTCACTTCTGACTGAAAACCACGTGTTTCTTTATTTTTCTCTAAAGTTTGCTCGCTCATTTGAACTCCGTAATCCAGGTTTACCTCATTACTGATACCTAGATATGGTCAGTTCAACTTAAATCAAGCCTTAGCGTGAAAAAATCTAAGATTGCCCTCAAGTCAGCATCTTAGCTATTCAATGAACGATCGGACGACTATGATATACGAGTCACAAGTCACCAAAAGGCTGGTAATGGATCATACGCATTGTAAATTTCTGATTGGCAACAGATTTACTTTCTCCCCCCAACACAATAGCCTGGCTGACAATCTTCAGCCGGAAGAAACCATTTATTTAGGTATCAATGAAAGCCGGGCATTGCATTTGCTGCTGGATGAACCGGGCACCATAATCTCCCGTCAGCGTATGCATGATTTTATCTGGCGCGAGCAAGGGTTTGAGGTGGATGACTCGAGCCTGACCCAATCGATTTCAACCTTGCGTAAGTACCTGCAGGACTCAACTCGCTCGCCAGCCTTTATCAAGACGATACCCAAGCGCGGTTATCAGATGATAGCCAGTGTCGATCGTATTGACGCAGCCCCTGCCCCTCCAGCCGATATCCCCAATGGTGTACAGACTGATAACAATGATGGCTTCATTGATTCGCCCAAACCATTTCCGGTATCTGCAAGCCTGGCTGAGGATACACCTGACACAACGTGTATACAGCCAGCGACACAGATAACGCACGCCCCGTCAACACACCGGTTTTTCCAGCCCAGGTACATGATCAGCGCCCTGGCAACCTTCATACTGTGTATTGTATTACCGCTCTGGGCATACCTGGCACCGCCACCTTCATCGAGCGCCTTCTATAAAGCCTTTATGATCAATGATATTCCCGTGCTGATTCCCAGTGAGGTTGAGGTTACCGGGAAATGGCGTCCACTCATCAGGCAATGTGTCTCCGCCCAGATGCTGAACAATGACAACAAGCCGTCAGCAGCACCGGCCAAAATCATTGTCACAGGCGGGGCGCATAATCAGCTGTGGATTAATCTGATTTATACGCCGGCTGATTACCGGAAAAATATGACACTGACGATAGTGACACTTGACAGAGAAAGGGATCTGCCATGTTCAGTACACTAACCCAGCCGGGCAAAACGCACAGATATTACTTGTTCATCATCATTGCATTAACAAGCCTGGTGACCCTGGGCAGCCTTTACTATTTCTTCAGCAGTGACCATAAGATTTCCCGTTTTCTTACTTCGCATAACTGGCAGTCTTACGCGGTCACAGATGTGGCTTCAACAGAGGTGCCCGGGCTCGAAATTCTTAAAAAGGTCATTGAAACCAGCCATATTGTCTATATGCCTAACCAGTCATATTCCCGGGTAACCCGGGTGACTCTGATTAATGAGGAGCAGGGCCAGCTTCACCTGACGATTACTGAATATGGCCGGTGGGAAGTCAGTGGTGGTTATCTGCAGATTCGGCCGACGCACTTTAATGAGCTGAAAACAGGTAATGAAAGCGCATTCAGCAACAAGCAGATTACCGCTATCAACCAGTATTTTCAGCTCAATGCGGAACAAAGTAACCGGATTGATATCATGAGTGAAAAAGCCGTGCTGTTAACCGGACTGAATACCCGCTCTCAAGTGCTGAACGCCAACCTTTAACGAAAAAAACCGACGGTAATCGTCGGTTATTCATAACAGGTCAAGAATATGGCAAAGCGGCTTTAATACAGTTTCTGCCGGCCTGCCAGAGAATGCGACAGTGTTGTCCCATCCACCAGCTCCAGCTCACCACCCACCGGTACACCATGTGCAATCCGGGTCGCAGGTACCTGATAAGCCTGACAAAGCTCGGCAATGAAATGCGCAGTAGCCTCACCTTCAACCGTGGGATTGGTGGCCAGGATCAGCTCGGCAATGTGTTCATTTTGCAAACGGTATTCCAGCACATCTAACCCGATATCGCTCGGGCCGATGCCATCTAATGGCGACAGGTGTCCCATCAGCACAAAATATCGGCCTGAAAACTGACCTGTCGCTTCAACGGCCATAATATCTGCCGGACTTTCCACCACACAAATCTGGCCATTTTCCAGACGACGGGGATTTTCGCAGATAGCACACACGTCTTCTTCAGTGAAGGTACGGCAATCGCGGCAATGGCCGATTTCGGTCATGGCTTTCCCCAGCACATCAGCCAACTGCAACCCACCCTGACGGTTGCGTTGCAACAGGCTGAAAGCCATACGCTGCGCTGATTTTGGCCCAACACCGGGCAGGCAGCGCAGCGCGTCCATCAACTGCTCAAGTAACGGACTGGTACGCATTGATTAGAATGGCATCTTGAAGCCAGCAGGCAAGTTCATGCCGCCGGTAACACTGGCCATTTTTTCTTTCTGCGCTTCTTCAATACGACGTGCCGCATCGTTAAAAGCAGCCGCAATCAGATCTTCCAGCATTTCTTTATCGTCTTCCATCAAGCTGTCATCCAGCTCAACACGACGAACGCTGTGACCGCCGGTCAGGGTCACTTTTACCATGCCGGCACCCGCTTCACCTGTCACTTCCATGTTGGCGATTTCTTCCTGCATTTGCTGCATACGCTCTTGCATCTGCTGCGCCTGCTTCATCATGTTCGCCATACCACCTTTACCAAACATATCTTCTCTCTCTATCGGTCTGGTTAATTTATAAGGGTCTTACGCTCTCTTCATCAAGTACAGCACTGAATCGCTGACAGATGAAAGTCACGTGAGGATCCTGCTGCAGACTTGTCTTAGCCTGATCCAGTTTCTGTTGATAAATGTATTCCCGCCATTCCAGGGGAGTACGTCCATTATCACCAGGCTTGATGTGTAATTCTATCTCTTGTCCCAGTATCTCAGCCAGTGCTGTGCTTAACTGAGCCCTGGCTTTTTGTGTATCCAGATGCTGCTGAGACGGACGCAGATACAAAGTCAGGTCACTACCCTGCTGCTCCATCGCAGAATTTAATGCTAATTGCTGTACCAAACGATCGGTATTTAACCGGGTCACCAGTTCTGACCAACTATCCTGCTTTGCCGCTTCACTGACAAGCAGTTCCGCCATTTCAGGTGTTTTTTCGTGCTCCAGCGCTTGCTTCAGATCGGTGGGCGCGATCACCTCCGGCAATTGCGTGTCAGGCTCGGGCTGACTCGTCGGCTGCCACTGATAATCCTCAGCTTTGGCTGGCTCAACTGGCTGTTGCTGAGCGACCGGCGACACGTGATTTGCGCCTGCTGGCTGAGAACGGCGACCAGCATGCTGGCTCGTGATCCGTTCCAGCACACTGGAAGCAGGTTTCTTCACCGACGCCGGCTCAGTCTTTTTTGGCTCGGCAGCTTCCTGGCCTCGCCGGCTCTGGCTGCGCAAGCGATTTCTTGCCGCCAGCAGCCCGGACGCCGGTGATGCAGCCTGTGTCATTGCCGCTGACTGCGGCGGGTTGTGCTCAGCCGGCTGCGCTTGCATTACAGGCTGAGGTGCCGTTTGCGGCTCAGGGGCATGATCAGGCGCCATTGCTCGCTCGCGAACTGACGAAAGCTCACGAACTGATGCAGGATCGTGAACTGTTGCTGTCTCGGAAGCCGCTACAGGCTGCGAAGGTGAGTCACCTTCAGATACAGGCCTTACCGCTTCTGACTGCACTGCCGGTCGAACCGCTGAAGTGTCCGGAGGTGCAGTTCTTGGCTGAGATGCAGCCGGACGACCAGCTGGTACTGATGCCGGTACAGGAACCGCCTGAGGAGTTAATGCGCCCGCCGCGACAGGACGGAATGCCAGCATACGCAACAGCACCATTTCCAGTCCTGTACGGCCATCCGGTGCCAAAGGTAAATCCTGCCGGCCCTGCAATGCGATCTGGTAGTGCAGCTGCACATCTTGCGGCGACATTGATTTGGCCAGCAGAACGATTCTGTCGGCATCAGGTGCGGACAGATCCAGCGCGGCAGGTAACACCTGATACATAGCCACACGATGAAGCTGCGCGGCTAATTCACTCAGCAGGCTATCCCACTCCACACCAACAGTGGCCAGCTCTGCCAGGCAAGCCATTGCAGGCTCGACCTGGCCCTGAGCCATTGCTTCCAGCAGATACAGCGCCTGCTCTGTATTGAGCGTACCGAGCATAGCCGCAACTGAGTCTGACTGTACCTGGCCGTTACCCAGAGCAATCGCCTGATCGGTGAGGCTGAGTGCATCTCGCATGCTGCCTTCTGCAGCACGTGCCAGCAGACTCAGCGCTTTGCTGTCGAAGGTGACACTTTCTTCGGTCAGGACATGGCTCAGCTGTTGCTGTATCTGGGCATTATCCAGATGCTTGAGATGAAACTGCAGGCAACGGGAAAGAATCGTGGCAGGCAGTTTTTGAGGATCTGTGGTCGCCAGAATGAATTTTACGTGCTCTGGCGGCTCTTCCAGCGTTTTCAGCAAGGCGTTAAAACTGTGACGAGACAGCATATGCACTTCATCGATCAAATAGATCTTGAAGCGCCCTCGCGCCGGTTTGTACTGTACGTTATCCAGCAGTTCCCGGGTATCTTCGACCTTTGTTCTGGAGGCGGCATCTATTTCCAGCAGATCAACAAAACGTCCCTGCTCAATTTCCAGACAAGTATGGCACTTGCCACAGGGGGATGCTGTGATGCCCTGTTCACAGTTGAGCCCTTTGGCAAACAGGCGGGCAATGGTTGTTTTCCCCACGCCACGGGTACCACTGAACAGGTAAGCATGATGAAGTCGGTTATGTGTCAGCGCATTGGTCAGGGCTGTCAGGACATGGGATTGGCCTACCACATCATCAAAACGATGCGGCCGCCATTTCCGAGCCAGAACCTGGTAACTCATGGTGATAAATCCTACAGAATCCGATCAATCAGTGACGGTGATCCGCCAGACTGAATCCAGTCGACCATGCTAGCACAGGGAGTGAAAAGGCGCGAGAGAACTCAAGGGGATGTTTCCTTTCCAGATTGTTACTGACAACATTTTAACCTGAAAATCCACATCCCCCAGATTTAAACAGAACGGGTCAATCAATGACCGTCAAAATCGCAGATACTAAAGACATTGAGGCCAATATTACGCAACCGCTGCTGACCACCAATCTCAGGCAGGTTAATGACAAAAGCCGCATCTTCCACAATACCGCCCAAACGGCGAACCAGTTTCGTGGTAGCTTCAATGGTGCCGCCGGTTGCCAGCAGATCATCGACCAGCAATACTTTATCGCCTTCAACAATGGCATCTACATGGATTTCCAGCGTGTCCTGGCCATATTCAAGCTCATAACTTTCGCTGATCACATTGCGCGGTAATTTACCCGGCTTGCGTACCGGTACAAAACCGACACCCAGCGCCAGCGCCAGCGGGGCACCAAACAGAAAACCCCGAGCCTCGGTCCCAACGACCTTTGTTATCCCTTTGTCACTGAACTGCTGAAGCAAAACTTGCATCGTTGCACCGTACGCGGCCGGGTCTTCCATCAGGCTGGTAACATCGCGAAACAGTATGCCTGGCTTAGGATAATCCGGAATCGTTTTGATGCTGTTTTTGATCAAACTGAAATCGTCTTGGACAAGGGTATCTTGGCTCATAGTCTTTTCCACCGGCTGCATAACTACAGCAGTTTGTTTAGGTATTTGACGCCTGTTATCAGGCAGTTTAGGCGCAAATAGTAGTGATTTTTACGGTAAGGGGCAACTTTCACTCTGAAATGTAAGAGCTCACCGGGGTTAACGGCTTTCACCACGTCCGGAACATTGCGTTTCCCTGACAGGTAAACGGTTAAACCAAATCAGCAGAACGATAGCAATTACAAACAGTAAAACTTTGACCCAATAGACAGGCACGATGAAGATAGATAAAGCAAAACTGAGGGTTATGGTCAGATTGGCACGCCGTTTGACTGCCCGGCTGATGGCATGATGCTGATGCCAGTTATCCAGTACGGGACCCAGCTTAGGATGACTGTGTAACCAGGCGTGTATTCTGGGGGAGCCACGCATGAAACAGGCGCTGGCTAACAATAAAAAGACAGTGGTAGGTAAAAGAGGAAGGAAAATGCCCAACACGCCTAAGATTACGAAACACCAGCCGGAAACCAGCAACAGGGTTCGCCAGATCAGTTGTTTCACATTCCCTCTCTTTTACTTTCAGCCTGTTTCAGGCTTTCCGCTACTGACGGATTAATTGCTCAGAATACCCAGCCAGGTCAGGCTTGCAGGTAATGTCGGCAGCAGCATAGCAATCAGAAAACCGATAAAGTAATTAAGATTATACGGTTCTTTGAAATCATGTTCCATTGTATCTTCCTTTTCCAAAATTTAACGTACTGAAAAATAGAAAAAAGTGGCAAAGTGGCCACATAAAAACAGCAAGGAACTATAAAGCATTCTATTGACAACAAAAACCGACAAAAAGAAGGGTTATTCTGCTGTTGCTTTGACATAAGTCAGTATTGGCGTGACGTTTAGGCATACACTGTGACTCAGTTTACCTAGGAGTCTCTCTATGAATAGTGATTACCTGCAACAGCAGTCCACTCGACTGGAGCAAGAATATGAGGCACTTTCAGTGGAACTCTATTCAGCGCTGAATGCTATTCGTGCTGATAGCACAGAAAAAAAACAGCCCGAAAAAACCATCAATGAATTGCTGACGCTGGCAACGCATAGCACCGAACCGGCACTGGGACGAAAAGCACGGCGCCTGGAAGCCATTGATGCCGCATTATGTGCAATACGGTTAGATTTGTACGGCATTTGTACCGACTGCGAAGAACCGATTGATACAACCACCCTTGAGCAGGACCCTGCGCAGCCTCGCTGCCATCAGTGTCAGTCACACAGTAAATACCACCATCAGCGCTCATAACCTGCCCTCACCTGATAGTGGTATTGTCCCTAGCGTTTCGCCTTTATGGCTGGTTAGCCATCCATGCCTTGAAGGCGGCTTTCTCTTCGGGTTTCGCTTTGCTGTACCACAACTTAAGCTGCGCCAGCGAGTCACCGGTAATTTCCACTTTGCCGTCTTGCCCGACTGCCACAGCCGCTTGCTGCAAATCAACGGCATAACCCTGCTCAAAGGTGATAGCGTGCTGCCGGTTGTACTCAGACACCAAGGCTTCCATATCACTGAATGCCGCGACGCCATCGCCCTGCAATTCAACAAAAGGTAAAACACGCTTGCTGCCATCGGCCAGCACCAGCGTCCATTCCGGGCCACGCTGGAAATAAGCCTGAGCCTGACTGAGAGCAACCATGGCAGGCAGTTCAATACGGGCATCCTGCGCCGGCATAGTTAACTCAAATAAATAAGGCCGGGTAGTATAAATGGTGTTCTTGCTGCCGTTTTTCAGTTCGGCATCGTAGCGCAAGACTACCTGATGCTTACCCGCAGGCAGCTCTACCTCTGTCGCACGTGACCACAGCGATGTGCTCACTTCTTTACCATCTACCACCAACAGCTCAATGCCATTGCTTACCGACAAAGTTGCCGCCTGTACATGCGTCGCCAGCAGCGATGCAAATAAAAGAATTTTTTTCATAGCCAATCAGTCTTGTTGTGTTGTCAACCAAAACAAAAAGCCGCCCAAACGGCGGCTTTTGCAATATCTGTTGTATCAGGTAAGAACCGTTCTTAGAACAGTACTTCGATACCCGCTACGTAGCCCAGATCGTACTCTTTAACGTCGCCGTCAGCCCAGCCCAGCTCACCGTACAGCTTCACGTTGCTGTGCAGTTGGTGAGTCACGTTAGCATAAACGTTGTTGGTTTCGTCAGCATCAGCATAGACATAACCCAGAGCAAAAGTGTTTTTACCCATGGTGTATGAACCAGCAGCTTCGATTACGTCTGAATCACCAGCATTTTCAATGTCAACGTTACCGAAAGAAGCTGCCAAAGCAACGGCGCCAAACACGTACTCAGCTTCGATGTTGTAGCCATCTACATCGCCATCGACGTTTACATCTTCAGAGGTGTAGTAGTAGCCACGAACGTCCAGACCGCCAAAACGGGCACCCAGACGCGCATCCCAGATACCGCCGTTCTTCGGATAAGAAACAACATCTACACCATTTACTTTTGCTTCAACTTTTTCACTAGCATTGATGTCGTAAGACGTACCGAAGTAGAACTGACCGTTGTCGTAAACGTACTTGATTACTTCGCTGCCCTGAGTTGGACCCAGACCCAGTTGCTCTTTACCCAGTTCGTAGTCTTTACCGATACCTGCGTCATCAGAGATCAGGTACTGACGACCAAAAGTCAGCGTACCGAAATCAGCGCCCTGGAAACCAGCGTACAGTTCGTCAACAAAGAAGTCACCGGTTGCGCCAGACTTATCAGTTGCAGCCAGGTCAAAGCTCAGACCAGCAACCACGTTCAGGTTATTGTTAACCGGGATAGTGGTGTTCAGAGTGATGTCACCGTCGTCCAGACGAACAGTTGGATCTACGTCTGCGCTTTTAGCCTCGATGCCTTGATACAGTTGAACTTCAGCAGAACCAGACAAGTCGACGATAACGCCGTCTTGGTCCAGCAGGTTTACAGAAGCGTTTGCAGAGCCTGCAGCCAGTACAGATAGTGCAATTAGCGTTTTTTTCATGATATCCACTGCCTTTTCTTATGGATGGAATTCCTATTTCCAGAATCCCTATTGTTTTTTTATATCCCTTCCCGGCAGCCTGTGTTCGGTTCAGAAAACCTGACCATGCAAAACCATGCCGGGATGGCGTAACTTGCGGAACTCATCCTGACAGAGAAATTATTACCATGTCAAATTCTCACTGTGTAACAACAAATTTTTCATACACCCTTAATTTTCAATTACTTAAGATATTTATTTAGCAGAAATTTAACAAAGATACACTTAGCACACGCAATTTAATGGTTACTTAATAGAATCAAATAAAAGAATTTATAGCCACAAAAGTATTTAAATACACATGAATGCAGAATATTACACCTTAAAATACACAACTTTAAGGTAATTGAATTAATCAAGTAGTTAACAGCACACCATTCAACTGGGGTTCAATCTTATTTCGTGAGGAGAATCCCATTTCAAGTTAAAAATGCGCGAGGATCAGCGAGAAGCTCCACGGCCAGAGCTTCGTGTTATAATGACGGCCCCAATCCAGATTAAGTTTCAATCATGCTTCACAACCAGATAAAAAGTGATATTAAACAGTGCTATACCAACCTGAGTGCACAACTTGAGCATTTTATACCCCGTCGTGCGCAAAACTATCTGGTTGCTGAAATCGCTAAAACGCTATCGGGCGAATACCATGATAAACAGCGAATGCTGGTTGCAGAGGCGGGCACGGGAATCGGCAAGTCCCTGTCGTATCTGATTGGCTGTATCCCGTTTGCACTGTTCAATAACAAAAAAGTACTGATCGCGACGGCAACCGTTGCCTTGCAAGAGCAGCTGGTTCATAAGGATTTACCGCTTTTCAGGCAAATTTTTCCGAAAGAATTTAGTTTTATTCTGGCAAAGGGCCGTCAGCGTTACTGTTGCAGTCATCGTCTTGAAGCCAGCTGTGCCGGTCAGGACGACAGTCAGCTGGCGCTCTGGCAGGAGAAACCGAAAAAGTCTGACCTCAGTATGCTTAAACGCATGCTTGCCGCCTGGCAACAGGGAAAGTGGGATGGCGAAAGAGACAGCTGGCCGACTGTGGTGCCGGATCGCGTCTGGCAGCAAATCGTATCGGATAAGCACAGTTGTAATTCCGGCATGGCCAAACACCGCAGCTGCCCTTTTGCGAAAGCCAGAGAGCACATGGATAAAGCCGATGTGATTATTGCCAACCATGCGCTGCTGATGGCTGATCTGGAATTAGGCGGCGGCATTATATTGTCAGAGCCTGAACACACCATTTATGCGATTGACGAAGCGCACCACCTGCCACAAGTGGCAAGGGACTTCTCTGCCGCGGCAGCCAGCCTGAAAGGTGCCAGTAACTGGCTGGAAAAGCTCAATCAGTCGGTCAGTAAGCTGGCTGATCTGGCTGATGTTCAAAAGGCCGGCCGTTTTCAAAATACGCTGCAGGAATCTATCCAGCACTTAGTGCCGACGTTACGCCAGCTGGCCAGTCAGGTCGATCCAGCGGTATTCAGCAAAGACGGCAGTTACCGTTTTCCACACGGCGAACTGCCTTCCTGGCTGACAGAAGAGGCTCAGGGATGCCGGGATGCCAGCAAAAAAGCCAGGCAATCTCTGGCAAAAATGCATGACATGATCACTGAACGTCTGAAAGATGACGAAGTACCGGTGCGTAGCGCAGAACCGGCATTGGCAGAATCTGGCCACTATCTGCAGCGGCTTGAAAATCTGGAGAAAGTCTGGTCGCTCATGGCACAGCCCATCAAAGATCAGGGTGCCCCGTTAGCGCGCTGGCTGGAAAAAAATCCGGAACAGGACGGGGATTTTATCGTTCAGGTGTCACCGCTGGAAATCGGCTATCGACTCGATCAGCTTTTGTGGAGCCGGGCAGCAGGTTCCATTTTAGTGTCGGCGACACTCAGGGCTCTGAATCAATTCAGCTACTTCTGTCGTCAGGCCGGTATCAGCGAAACGGAGGGGACACGCTTTCTTGCCCTCGCCTCGCCGTTTGATTACCAGAATAACGGCCGGTTGGTGATCCCGCAGATGAAATGTGAGCCGCAGGCAGAGCAGTTCACTGACTTACTGATAGAAACCCTGCCTGAGTATTTTGAAGGGGAGACCGCCAGCCTGGTGCTGTTTTCTTCCTACTGGCAAATGAACAAGGTCGCGGAAGCCTTAAAGCCGCTTTGTCAAAAAAACAGCTGGGAACTGCTGGTACAGGGAGAAGAGTCACGTACAATCCTCCTGGATAAACACAAGAGCAATTGCGAACAAGGAAAAGCCAGCATTCTGTTCGGCACCGGCAGCTTTTCCGAAGGCCTCGATTTACCCGGGCATCTTCTGAGAAATCTGGTGATCACAAAAATACCGTTTGCGGTGCCTACCTCGCCGGTTGAAGAAGCGCATGCGGAATACATTGAAAGTCGGGGTGGTAATCCCTTTTTACAGATTGCCGTACCGGAAGCCAGTAAGAAGCTGATCCAGTCTGCAGGCCGACTGCTGCGCAAAGAGCAGGATTTTGGTAGAGTTGTGCTGCTCGACAGACGGATCATCACACGGCGCTACGGCAAAGCACTGCTCGATTCCTTGCCGCCATTTAAGCGCGTAATTGAACACACCATCAAAGAAAAATGAATAATTAATGATTGAAATGATAGATCCGGGCATGTGGCTCATTCTCGGTCTGGTAGCCCTGGCTGCCGGATTTATTGATGCGGTCGCCGGCGGCGGCGGCATGCTGACAGTCCCGGCCTTGTTGTCGTTAGGATTGCCACCGCACATCGCATTAGGGACCAATAAACTGGCGGCGACTTTTGCCTCCTCTACCGCCGCGCTGACCTACTATAAAAAGCAGTTATTTTCCCCGGCTTTCTGGAAAGCCTCATTTGTCGCGACCCTGATTGGCGCCGTGACAGGTACGCTGGTTGTTAACATCATCAGTACTGGCTGGCTGGAGAAAGTGCTCCCGCTGATCATTCTTGCAGCGGCAATTTATACGATCTGGCATCCGCACCCCAAAGCCGACAGTCACAAGCTGCCTGAACCCAACGCCAGTCTGAAACGTAAACAGTGGCTGCAGGGCACGGGGCTGGGCTTTTATGACGGCTTGGCCGGACCGGGAACCGGCGCGTTCTGGACGGTGTCGAGCATGGCGCTCTATAAGCTGGACATTTTGCTGGCATCCGGCCTGGCCAAAGCCATGAACTTCACCAGTAACCTGACCTCACTGATAACTTTTGCCATACTGGGTCATATCAATGTTGCCCTCGGGCTGACCATGGGCGTCTGCCTGATGCTCGGCGCCTATATTGGCGCGCACTCTGCCATTCGCTTTGGCAGTCAGTTCATTCGCCCGGTATTTGTGACCGTGGTGGTTATTCTGGCCATCCGGCTGGCCTGGCAAGCCTGGTTATAAACAGGTAAGAGGAAAAACAGCTATGACAAACGACCTTCATCGCCTTTCTGATCTGGTCGACAAGCTGCTCTCTCCTGCCGAAGCACTGGATCATCAGCGCAGAGAAAGCAGCAAACCCCTTTTTGACAAACAATTATTTCACGGCCAGTCGCGCCTGCTGGTTCCCTGTATTCGCGAGATTCAGCAAGAGATTGCGGCACTGAAAAGCGAGCAGGCATCAGGCCGGTTACACGCCACCAGAGCCAGTTATGTCTGCGAAAAAATTCTGGCTCAGATCCAAGCAGTACAGCGGGAAATGGCCACCAAACAGATTCGTGAGTCCGAGCCGAAATACCAGGTCAAACAACGTAAAAGCCTGCACGAGCTGTACGATGAACTGGCACAGCATCAGGACTGGGAAAGGCGGCTTGCCGCTATGGTGAAAGATAAGGCGTTTGCGCTGGAGCAGGCACCGCAGGCCAGTTCACGCCAGCCTTTGCAACAACAACTGCTCGCGCTGGAAGGCCGGCTTGCCCGCTGCCAGCAGGCAATGACACGCCTTGAAAAGGCGATCCTTCAGCTTGAGCGTAAAGGGTAACTATGCTGCCACTTGTCTATCATCCTGTGTACTCTGAGCTGGTTCTGCCAGCAAAGCACAGATACCCTATTACCAAATATCAGCGCTTGTTCCTGCACCTTACTCAGGAAAAACAGATTGAGACATGGGCCGATGTGGCTTTTTTCCAGCCGGAAGCTGTCACGCCCGACGCCCTCAAAACGCTGCATCAGGCCAACTATATAGACAGCCTGATAAACAACACTTTACCGGCAGCAAAAATGCGCCGTATCGGCTTTCCCTGGAGTCCGCAGCTGATAGAGCGGACCCTGACATCGGCAGGCGGAACCAGAATGACTGTGGATTTGGCCTGTCAGTACGGTATCAGTCTGCATTTAAGTGGCGGTTATCATCATGCACACTATGACTTCGGCAGCGGTTTCTGTCTGGTCAATGATCTGGCGTTTGCGGCCCGGCATGCCCTGACGCTGCCTGGTATTGATAAAGTCATGATCATTGACTGCGATGTCCACCAGGGTGACGGCACCGCCACCTTGCTGGCTGATGACGACAACATCCTGACCTTTTCTGTCCACTGCGACAAAAACTTTCCGGCGCGCAAACCTGACTCTGACATTGATTTAGCCTTACCGCGCGAAACCGGCACCGATGAATATTTATCGGCCTTTAAGGCTGTGCTGACATTGGCGCTGGCACAGCACCGGCCTGATCTGGTGATCTATGATGCAGGGGTGGATATCCACCAGCACGATGCACTCGGCTATTTTAACGTCACCACTGAGGGTATTTTTCAGCGGGATCATTTTGTCATCAGCCAGTGCCACGATAACAACATCCCGCTTGCCGCTGTGGTAGGAGGCGGATACCGTGACGATCACCAGCAATTGGTTAATATCCATGCCCAGCTCTTCTGGGCAGCGCTGGCTGTCCATCAACCCGATAAACAAATCACTGCGCCAGCTGGCACTGTCGACTTTCAGGATGCATGATGAACAAAAAACAACAGCAACAGCAACAGCAACAGCAACAGTCAACCGGACAACACACAGTGAAACATTCGCTCACTGATGCCCCGAAAGAGGTTCAGCTGGCAGTGGATTTGATCTATCTGCTGGAAACCAACAAGGTTGACCCCGAACTGGCACTGGCCGCGCTGGAAATAGTAAAAACCGATCTGCAGGCGAAGTTGCAGCGAAAAAGCGATGAGTAAACTTACCCGTCAAAATAATGACGAAACATTAAATTAAACCCGTCGTTTAATGATCCCGCTTTTTATTTATCCTAAAACGTAATATATCAATTCAGATTCATTGTGTTCTTCTCTAAGATATCTGCTCAGATTGATAAAAATAATGAATCAGCCAGTATCAGAACGGATACCTGATGATGGTTTGCTTTTCCAGGGATAATTAAGAATGACCAAACTATGCAACCTGTCTATTGTTAATGGACTGAAACTCACCAGTATTGCCAGCCTGCTGCTTTTAACCGGCTGCGCCTCAGACTCGGCATCTGTTGCCAGCCCAAAAACTGAAACCAATGCCAGCGCTACCAGCCTTGAGCCATTAAAAGACATACAAGCAAAGATCAAAGCCGCCGAACAAACTTTTGCGCAAAACCAGGCGCTCAGCTGGTTTGCAACTGACAGTATGGATGAAGCCAGACAAGCACTGGATGAGGCCCTGGATTACTTCAGTGAATATGGCTTGGATTCAGATAAAGCGAACGACAGTATCGGGATTTTCACCTCAACAACCTACCTGCAGGCCACACAGGAAGCCTTAACCCAGTTCAATCAGCATATTGAAACCGCCAATCACACGCGTGCTGAAGCCACGAAAATACTAAGTGAAGCGTTCAGTAACCGCACTGAGTTAAACAGCATCAGTGCTGCTGCTTATTTCCCTCAGGCAATGGCACAAGCAGAAAAAGAACTGAAAAAGCTCGTTGATTACATCGCTGATAATAACAATGACAAAGCCATTAACGGTCAGGCGGATTTATTGCGAAAACAACGTGCTTTAGAAGTGGATACCGTGACGACCATTTATCTGGCTGACAGCCAGAAAGAGCTCAAACGCCTCCAGGCCGAACAAGCCGGACAACATACCCCCGAAACACTGAGACATGCCGAGACGACGCTCAAAGCAACAGAAGCTTTCATTACCGCAGAACCTCGCGCGAAAGACGCTATTCAGGAAAAAGCGGACGCAACAGCTTTTGCACTGGCACACGCCAGACATATCGCGCATGTTGTTAAACAGCTCAAAGCCATGAAAACCAGTGATTACGAGCGCCACATTCTGAGCTATGAAAACATTCTGCTGGCGATCAGTCAGGAGCTGGGGGCGGAAGATCTGCGTAATCAGCCCATTTCAGAGCAGGGCAAAACACTGGTGTCCGCTATTCGTGACACGCTGAATGAACAAGGCGATGAAGCCAGACACTTAGCAGAAGCCAAAAACAAACTGGCAGAGCAAACCCAACGCGGTGATGAACTGGCAGTCTCACTGGTGGCAGCAAAACAGCAGGTTGCGGCACTTCAAAGCCAGTATGCAGTAGAAAAAAACCTGTTGATACAACAAATTGCCCAATTGACCGTCAATAACCTGCCGGCAGAAAAAACGACCCAGTCGCCACCATCTCCGGCCACCGCTGTTCAGCCCATTCAGCCGGTAAAACACGCTGAAACCTCGCCACAGCAGCCCAGTGACAACTCTTCCACTACCTCCGGCGAACTTGTTTCGCCTGCGGTACAACAGGATCAGCCCGCCGCATAATCCTTCAGGATTGACGGATAAAGCCGCTCAGTATGAGCGGCTTACCCGCAACGAGATGATCGGCTAAGAGCGAATGAACTTGTTATAAACAAGCAAGACAATAAACGCCCCTAAGGTCGCGGTGATCAGGCTGCCAATATTCACCCCAGTAACCGGCCCCAGGCCAATTAAGCTGCCTACCCAGCCCCCGACAAAAGCACCGACAATCCCCAGAGCCATAGTCACAATCCAGCCCCCGCCGTCTTTACCCGGCATCAGCCATTTGGCCAGTGCACCTGCTATCAGGCCCAGAATAATCCAGGAAAAAATACCCATTTTTCACTCCTCTCGTCGGAATTCACCATGTTCAAAAGAAGCTTAGCTGAGTTTACGAGATATGATGTATTGGAATTAATGCAGATTAAAAAGCGATCCTTTCATAAAATAAAAACCCGATAATCGCTTACCGGGTTTTTTCGTTAGTCTCTCAAGGAATACGTTTATTTGTTATCAATGACCGATCAGTTACAAGGACCAATCAATGCCCAAGGGCCACCCTGATCAGGCTGATTGCCATCCGTCCACCATTTGGCTTCATAAATATTGCCTTCATAGATCGCCTGCTGGCCTGCGGTATAAATCTGTCCATTAACCCAAGGGGCAGGGCAAGATGAACCCGGCTCAAAGCTCACGACCAGAGTCTGATTTGCCGTCACAGCTGTGAAGGTGTAACTGCTGCTCACAGGCTGAGCGACACCATTAACAGTCACTGAACTGACGGTATAACCGCTGTCTGGTACAAAGTTGACAGTAAAGTCATCACCACCTTTAGCAGACAGCACACCGGATGCATCAGGAGCAGGTGAAATTGTACCACCGCTGCCACTGACACTTGCGCTGATATCAAAGTAAACAGGGATATCAATGGTCGCCTCTGTATAACTGCCAGTGAAACCGGCGAAATTGCTGGCAGACAGCGCAGTCACATCCGTATTGTTGAGTACCAAACGCTTCTGATTTCCCTGAGCAAATGGATCCAGTAACGTTATTACAGTGTTTGCGCCTTCCTGAGTCAGCTTCACTGCACTGAACGGAATCGCTTCATTGCTGGGCGTAGTGATGACAGTTTTCGCCACATCAAAACTATTTACAACCAGCTCAACATTCCAGCCCCAGGTAACACTATTGATTGGCACAATGTAGCCCAGACGGTCATAACCTCCTGTCACATTAACAAACATATCCGGGTTTAGATCAGCCAGGGTCAGTCCCACCAGCTCGTAAGAGGCATAAATACCGCCATCTTCGGCCTGAGGCCCGATAACGACAGAGGTTGTTGTCTCAAAAGCTTTCAGGTGCTTAAAGCCGATACCCGCTGTACCTTCAATCTTATCAACCGCCGGATCAAACCCGGTAACCACTTGCTTGCCTGAGTTCCAGGCCAGCGCATAGACATCCGATTTAACAATAACCTGCTCTGTATTGGCCTGGACATCTGAGGCATTAACTCCGGTTAAGATCACTGTCTGTCCGGAAAATTGCAGCTCAGTGCCACCAGCAACCGACGACACGACCAAACCAGCCAATGGATCCGCAGCTTGCCAGCCGCGCAGCACGATAATGTCATCACCAACGGTAAAATCGTTCACTGTAGTGACCGCACCCGTTTGCTCATTCAGCAGAATCTGATCTTTACCGCCACCGGTAATCACAGTGTCATTACCTTCACCGGCAGTCAGCACTTCATCGTAAGGTGAACCCTCGATGACATCGTTCCCCGGGGTATCAAAAATTGTGTTATAGCCGCCGAACTTATGGACATATTTGGTAATACACGTTCCCAGCTCGTCACAGGTAATCTGATCATTGGTCAGTAATGCGGCAGTCCCCCAGGCGCCACGTAAGTGGGCTGCAGCCAGAATACCGGACATTGTTGCCTGAACCTGAATCGGATTGCCTTCATCGTCTGTACCCGGCCAGCTTTTTGCCAGAGCCTGTCCCCAGGTCATGTTCGCGTCATCAAGTAACTTGCTGATCACTTTCACGTTAAAGTGCATTGCATCGCGCATTACCAATTCTTGCTTTTCAGGCAGACGCAAATCAGCCAGAGAGTTCACACCATTTTTACCAACAAATGTGCCTTCCCAGCGGTTATTGTCTGTCACATAAACCTGATTACCCCCTGAACCCTCGATTTCTGCTAAGGCTTCGGTTTTACAGCCAATCCAGGTTGAATCAGGGACAAACATATAGAAACTGTCGTAGTCAGTACCATCAATGTTTACCACATTAGGACTGTAATAACCGGCATCAATCAGAACGGCCTCACCCAGTTGATAACCTATAAAGCCCCACGCATTCATAGAGTTATACTGCATCTGCCGGAACATTTCCGGATCATTCGGTGTGTTCGGGTTATAAATATTATCAATACCCAGTTTGGTAAAGAACTGGCTGATAGTCGTTGGCTCAGAGATCATCACACCTGTAGAGCAATCACGGACCAGACGGCCTGGTTCTGTCACTTGCGCATAGGTATACACAGGATTATCAAGATTCTGAGCATAAAAATCTGCCAGAGCAGGATTAATCCCCGACTCAAAATCACGCAGTGAATCCAGAAACCCCTGAATTCCGCTTGCTTGTGCCTGTCCACTGAGTGCTGACGCCACCAGCAAAGTGACGAGTCCATATTTCGTGTTCAACATATTTTCCCTTTCTACTTTTCCTACGAGGCAAAACCTCTCCCGAATCTCCTAATCGCAAAGCGCTAGGAGGCCACCCCGCTGGCGCACGCCAGCAGGAAACTTAATATGTGTAAATTCGATTAGACAGTGAGCAGTCAGCTCACCCGGCTAACAGCACAGCCGTGTCCGGCTGCGTGATCACCCGCTAATACCCTGGCTGCAGCGGCAGCACTTTCAGGGCGGGAAGAGTGAGCACAGAGGTAGTGAGAGACGGTGGGATAACGCAGCAAGTCATAAGGGCTGCGCAGCGCCACAACGATCAGATTACTGAAGTCCTGACTGAGTTGCTGCACCAGTTGCTGAGCCTGCGTCTGGTCAAAGTCTTCACCGGGTAGCGGATGATTTTCTGTGACCACCACCAGGTAACCATCACTACAGTTGTCAGGGAGCTGTTCGACACTGACTTCCTGCCACACGGCTTCCGTCTGGCGCAGGGTTTGAATGAAAGCCTCATAAGCAGGCTGAGACTGGTTAGGGCCAATCCCTCTGGGATTCATCAGGTTATGATAGCTGGCATCTGGCGTGGCATTGACAACATACAGCTTCTGACCACTGATATCTAAGCCGCCACGCACCCAGGTCACTGCCGATTCTGCGGCCTGCCTGGCCACTATCTGGCCGGCTGGCATAGAGACTTTGTGAAATAACGGCATGGGCAACAGCTTATCCAGTTTAAAGCGCACCACTTTTTGTAATGCCTCATCAATCACTTGTTCTGGAAGTTCGCCAGATTTCACGGCATCTATCACACCATGAATCATCGCCAGTTGCTTATCCAAATACGCCTCTGAGTGATCATAGTGCTCTTCAGAGAGCATGATCATGGTAATCCCTGCCTGCATCGCTCTGACAGCAGCCTCGACCGGCGTATAATGATGCTGGATAGCGCCCATGTTCATGCTGTCGGAAATAATAATGCCGTCAAATCCCATATCCTTGCGCAGCACCTGCTGCAAGATAATTGATGACAATGTCGCCGGGTATGTGTCGTCGAGCTGCGGATAAAGAATGTGGCTGGTCATCACCAGATCCACGCCGGCATTGATCGCCGCCTGAAACGGCGCCAGATCGTTGGCTTTCAGCTCGTCGTAAGATTTACCGACGCGGGGGATATCTCTGTGGGTGTCCCCTTGCGTATCACCATGGCCGGGAAAATGCTTGGCGCAGGCTGTTATTTCGCCTTGGTGTAATCCGCGAACCGCGGCGGCAGAATGCGCGCTGACTTTCTTCGGCTGATCGCCAAACGAACGGGTGTCAATAATCGGCGATTCAGGATTAAAGTTCACATCACAGCAGGGGCCAAGGATGCAGTTAAAGCCGGCATAGCGCATTTCATCACCGATCACTTTATACATACGCTCCGTCCCCGCCACCGCATCCGGTACCCCCAGAGCCAGATTACCCGGCCCTGTTGTCGACTCTCCCACCAGGACACCCCAGGCACCTTCCTGATCCACTCCCAGTAACAAAGGTAAGCGATGATGGTGCTTGACGATGACATCCAGAGACTGATTCAGCTGATGCGCTTCGGTAAAGGTTTCCGCGTTGTCCTGACTTAAGTAACAGCCGCCCAGGTTATACTCTGCCACCATCTGGCGCGCCGCCTCGGCAGATTTGCCGGGAAACGCCAGAATAAACAGCTGGCCAACTTTTTCCTTGAGCGTCCAGCTGGCAATCAGCTCTGCCACTTTTGTGTCTTCAGCCATGTTTCTCTCCCTATCATCCTTAATAAAAATCAAATCATTATTTCTTACGTAACTGACGTATCTGGCCCATAGTGAAAGTCACCGCCACGATCACAATAATGCCGCGCAGGATCAGCTGCTGATCGACATTCAGGCCCATCAGAATCAAGCCGTTGTTCACCATTCCCATAATGAGCGCCCCGATCACAGAGCCGATAACCGTCCCTTTACCACCAAACAAGTTGGTGCCGCCTATGATCACGGCAGCAATCACCAGCATCAGGTCGTTCTCACCTAAGGTGTACCGGGCACTGTAAAGGCGGCCTGAATACAAGATACCGGCCAGTGCCGCCAGAAAGCCGTTCAGCATCAGCACATACAGCTTGATACGGTTGACGTTGATCCCCGAATACATGGCAGAGACTTTATTACCGCCGGTCGCCAGTACATGTTTACCAAAAGTGGTATTACGCAGCACAAAGGCGCCGATAACGGTGACGATAATGGTCCAGATAAACAGGATGGAAAACGGGCCTATGTCGCCGGAGCCAAAGATGAAGGTATAGGTATCATTATCAATCGGAATCGACTGCAACGATGTAGACCAGCGGGCAATACCGGTAATAATGCCTGTAGTACCTAACGTGACCAGGAAAGATGGAATACCCACCTGAGTAACAAAAACCCCGTTCACAAAACCTATCATGGTGCCCACCATCAGAGCGGCAGACATTGCGAGCAAAATACTGTCGGTTTCCTGCAGTGTCAGGGCTGACACTATGGCGGCCAGGGCAACCGTGGCACCAAAGGACAGATCAATCTCGGCGGCACTCAGCACAAAAGTCATCCCCACTGCCATGATCGCGATAGTCGCAGTCTGGCGGGCAATGTTCATCAGGTTCATCGAGGTCAGAAATCCTTTGTCATGCAGCATCACCGAAAAGAAAATGAAGATGCCGATAAAGACAAAGTAAATGATGTAATCGCGCCAGTTAATACGGCTTGTACGTGGCGGCTGAAGTGTTTTCTCGTTCATTCGCAATTCCTTATCCTTACTGCACTGCTGCCAGCAATGCTTCTTCCGTCATACGCTGGCCACTGAAATGGCGAACGATACGCCCCTTATTGACCACATAAATTACATCGCAGAAACTGCCAACTTCGGCATATTCACTGGACACAAAAATCACGCCATTACCCTGAGCGACATACTGATTCACAATTTTCATGATTTCGTATTTCGCATTGATATCAATGCCGAAGGTCGGATCATCAAGCAGCAGCACTTTAGCGTCTGTAGACAGGCATTTGCCAATCACCACTTTCTGCTGATTACCGCCGGACAAAAAACGTACCGGCTGAGACACGCCAGTGGTCTTCACGCCCAGCCTTTTAATGGTCTCTTCCACCATTGACTGGCCTTTGGCTTTATCCAGCACCATAGATCGTGAAATCCGGTCAAACGACGCCATCAATACGTTGTCTTCGACAGAAAAATCCAACACCAGCCCCTGCGAACGGCGCTCTTCCGGCACCATGTTGATCCCGTTTTCTATCGCCTGCCGGGGGGAGTGAATATTCGCTGTCCGGCCGTTCACCCGTACTTCGCCGCTCTGTATCGGTGTTAAGCCATAAATGGCTTCCAGAATTTCCGTTCTGCCGCTACCCAGTAAACCCGCTAGCCCCACTACCTGGCCCGGCATCACCTTGAGCGATACCGCATCAAGATCGCAGGTCGTAACATCGCGCAGCTCTAATAACGGCACTGTCTCTGATGTGGATGTGGCCGGACGGTCCCAGATAAAATCCGTGTCGGTTTTACTGCCCAGCATGGCTTCGACCAAGGCATCAACCGAGGTGTCAGCCGTTTGGGTTTCCAGTACGGTATAGCCATCCCGCAGCACAGTGACCGCATCACAGATACGCATAATGTCACTCATGTAATGCGTAATGTAGATTATTGAAATGCCTCTGCTTTTGAGGTTTCTTATCACAGTGAACAGTGCATTGATTTCATTATTCGACAGTGAAGCCGTTGGCTCGTCCAGCACCAGAATACGGGCATCCATTGCCATGGCTTTGGCAATCTCAATAAACTGCTGCTCGCCGACACTTAAGGTCTCAATTTTTTGTCTGGGATCGATATCCACGCCCAAGGTTGCCAGAATTGGCTCAGCCTGGCGTACCCGCTCACGGTTGGAGATCAGCGCAGAGCGCTGGTTTGAGTGAGTCAGAAAAATATTGTCTGCCACACTCAGGCTGGGGATCAGACTGAGATCCTGATAGACCATAGCGATCCCTTTCGCTTGCGCGTCTTTCGGGGTAGCGAAATGGCTCTCTTTGCCAAAGAGACGGATTTCGCCGCCATCGCGCTGATGAAAACCATTGATCAGTTTGACCAGGGTCGATTTACCCGCCCCGTTCTGACCAACCAGGGCATGTACTTCTCCGGCTTTCAGGGTGAAATTGACCTCTTTCAGCACCGGATTACCATCAAAGCCTTTCTTAAGGCGACGGGCTTCAATTGCATTCACTTCCATTGAATACCTCTTCATAACGGTATGCCGACAGCAAGCTGGCATACCTGCAAACCGAATTTAATTACCCAGTGCTTTTCGCACAGAAGCCGGTGCTTCGCGGCGTAACGCCTGCTGCCAGGCATCAGCCAGATTTTCGCGGGTCACAGCACTGGCACTGACAGTGACAAAAGGTGGCGTGTATTCACCCAGTTTTGCCAGAGCGCCCATACGCGCCAGTGTCTGACCCAGGTCATAGGGCAAATCGGTGACGATACCGGCAACGTTTCGGCCTTTGGCCATATCCAGCGCATTGGCAGCGCCGAGATCCATGGTCACGACTTTGATATCTTTACGTCCCGCGGCGCGCGTTGCCGCGACTACACCTTCGGCAATGCTGTCCCAGGGAGCATAAATGGCGGTCATGTCCGGGTACTGGGTGATCAGTGCCGAGGCCACCACCTCACCGTCATTCGCATTGGCAATACCGCGCTTTGCCACAATCTCAATATCCGGGTAATTTTTCTGCAGATTGGTCAGTACCGCCTGATCACGCTGGTTGGTAACGTAATAATTGGCTTCGTGATAAATAAACCCGACTTTGCCTTTATTACCCACCGCCTTTGCTAGCATATCGGCTGCCAGTTTACCCATCTGGAACAAGTCATCCGTCACGATACCGGCATAATCTTTGCCATGTTCAAAACCACTGGGTAAATTACTGATCAGCACCAGTTTGCTGCCCTGCTGTACTGCAGGTTTAAACGCCGCGGCGCCAGACACAGGGTCGACCACCAGCGCAATCAGAATGTCAGGCTTCATGGCCATAGTGGTTTCGACATCGGTTTTTTGCTTATTGGCATCAAATTCCGCATCGGTCACGGCCACCACATCAATATTGAGTTCAGCAAACATGTCTTTCGCGCCATCAATCAGCGCATTAGACCAGTCTGATGTGCTGTGCATCAGAATCGCTGCAGTGTAATCCTTGGTTTTAATCGCATTTTCCTGTGATGCATTTAAAGTCACATCAGTATAAGACGTTGCTGTTTCTCCGTTTGGTCCTTGTGTTGAAGTCACTTCCGCCATTGAAGGCATGGCCACTGCCAATAGAGCAGTGAAACCTAAGGTTTGGCATGCCTGAGCTATTTTTTTCAATTTCATTCCCTGTTCCACCTGTGCTTTGAGTATTACATGAGTATTAATATAGGTGTTTTTTAGGTATTTAATGCGATCAAGATCTCGACACATTGTTTTTACATAGTGATAACAATCACAATAACAGCTGAAAAACAACGAACTCCTCATTGACCAGACAAATAACACGAGTTAGATACGTAATGACACGAGATAAAACACCTATCAAACACCTACAAACAAAAAAGCAAGGTGATTGATAGGTAAAAGCTGGGTATCATGGCAGGGTAATACTGGCCAAGGCCGCGGTCAGTAGAAAACGAGGTAATCAGGAAACATGAGTCAGCACACCGCCAATCAAAACAGCAGTGCAGCCAAAGTGACTGCCGGCATTTATCAACAGCTTCTGGCGCACCACGACATCTACTTCATTGCATTTGATCAGCATGAGCAGGTGATTGCCAGTAACTACCCGGTTGCGACGCTCACTCTGAAGCAGTTGGATGATCTTGTTTTTCTGGTCGGCCCGGCCAATATTGCGCAGATCAGATCAGTGCTGTTGCAGCAAACCGAACAGTGCCGGTTTTCTGTCGCCAATCTGGCCTTCGAGACGCTGTGCCTGCAAGATGGTAATGCGCCTGCTGTCTATTGCCTGCACATCAAAGCCAAGGACGATAATACAGCTGAGCCTAAACTGTCTGCCATTGAGCAGGATTATAAAATCATCAACGAACTTGCCAGCTCCCTGAGTTTCCTCACTACGGCATCGGAGAATCACCTGCCTGAGCATTTACAGCAGGAAGTACGCAATACCCATTTACCGGAAGTGGAAGCCCGCCTGAAACAGGTGCAGGATCCCGGGCTGAAAATGTGCCTTGAGATTGTGAAATCCAATATGGAAAGCCTGCTGAACGATGTACCGGGGATGAATAGCCGTTTGCTGGAGGTGCTGACCCCGTCAGAACTGCAGGTTGCAGAATTCATCCGAGGCGGGATGTCGAGTAAAGAAATTGCGAGTACCCTGAATGTGGCGCGCAAGACAGTGGAAAACCACAGAAACAGCTTACGCAATAAACTGGGGATTACTAACAGAGGGGTAAATCTCAGGAATTACCTGTTAAGCCTGGAAAAGAAATAAGCATCCTGATATAGCGTTGTCTGTGTCAAACGTCTGACTTAACACCCGTTAGCAGTACGCAGGCGTTTCGGCCACTCAGCCGTACCGGACGACAACATAACAATCTTCCCTTCCCGTGCTTCACCCGAATGATGGGAAAGCACACTACCCAGCAGCGGTTCGACTTTCATAGGACTGCGAGAAGCTGGAATCATATCGATTAAACGGGAGAACTCTTCAAATCCCATCGGTTCCAGATGATTGGCTCGAATTTTCATGTTCATTGCGCTTCTTCACTCCTTTCCTTGGCGGTCATCATCGCAACAAAATATGACAATAATAAATCTCAATGTGACATTTATGTTAAACGTTAATTCCCTGTAAGAAATTGACATATCCCTCAATAAACTGGACGTACCTCTTATATCACCACGAGCAAGGTCACAAATATTGAAGATAAAAAACATAACTAAAATCAATGTATCAACTAATAGCGACTGAAAAGACGTAAAGATGAGATGATGATTTTTATGTCTTAAGTCTGTTTTAAGTTTCCCTTTCTAAGGTGTGCATACATACCTTCAGGGGAACTTTGCGATGAATCGGCATAATTCTAACAAATTAACCTTGGTGCATATTGATAAAGATCATCCTTTACGTGAGAAAACAGAATCTTATGTTGCCTCCCTGTTCCTTCTGGTCTTAAACATAAGCACAATTTGTCATCTGATGGGACTGGGCATGTCCATCATCCGCAACATCGCTGAACTGCATGGCGGCACTATTTCACTGGAGCCACAGTCTTCGACAAGCAAAAACTGCTTTCTGGTTACCCTGCCGATCAAAACCGGCCACATTCAATAGTGGCCTAACCATATAAGCTGACTATCTGGCCGACGACGCTATCGCCACCTATTCATCTGATTAAAAAACAAAAAACTAAACCAACGCACGTCACAATCACACAAACTGAGCCAAATTAAACCCTACCCGCTTAAAATCAGCTGCCATAATTACTTAGATAGCAAAACGTTTTATCTGTAAGGATTGTATAGCGGATACCCTCATTTATGACTGTCAAAATGGAAGTGAAGAATCTCTACAAAGTGTTTGGCAGTGCCCCTGAAAGGGCGTTTCCATTACTGGAACAGGGGTTAGATAAGGATGCCATTTTTGAAAAAACCGGCCTGACTGTCGGCGTCAAAGATGCCACTCTCACCATTAACCAAGGCGAAATTTTCGTGATCATGGGCCTCTCCGGCTCAGGAAAATCGACTCTGGTTCGCCTGCTTAACCGCCTCATTGAGCCCACCAGCGGTCAGGTACTGCTTGATAACAAAGACATCGCCAACATTTCAGAGGATGAGTTGCGTACTGTGCGGCGGAACAATATCAGCATGGTGTTTCAATCATTTGCTCTCATGCCCCATATGACGGTTATTGATAATACTGCCTTCGGCCTGGATCTCGCGGGGGTCGACAAAGACACCCGTTACGATACGGCACTCCAGGCGCTGACACGGGTTGGGCTGGAAGCTTATGCTGCCTCATACCCTGACGAGTTGTCAGGCGGTATGAAGCAAAGGGTCGGTCTGGCAAGAGCGCTGGCCAATGACCCGGACATCCTGTTGATGGATGAGGCTTTTTCTGCCCTTGACCCGCTGATCCGCACCGAAATGCAAGATGAGCTTATCCGCCTGCAAAATGATGACAAACGCACTGTGGTTTTTATTTCTCACGATCTGGATGAAGCCATGCGGATTGGCGATCGGATTGCCATTATGCAGAACGGTGAAGTGATTCAGATTGGCACACCGGATGAAATCCTCCATCACCCGGCCAATGACTATGTGCGCTCTTTCTTTAAGGGCGTAGATGTTACCAATGTCTTTACGGCCAAAGACATCGCTCGCAAACACCAGGTCACTGTGATTAAAAAGGGGGAAACGGACGGCCCGCGTGCCGCATTGCAACTGCTCAATGATAATGACAGAGAGTTCGGCATTGTGGTCGACCGCCGTAACCTGTATGTCGGACTGGTATCAACAGACACACTGCAAACGGCCAGCCAAGCAGGTCAGCCCCTGACTCAGGCTCTGCTGGTCGATACCGTGACTTTCCTGCCTGAAACCCCTGTAGGTGAGCTGATAGGTCGGGTGGCCGACCTGCCCTACGGTGTGCCTGTTGTCGATGAAAACCAGGTTTATCATGGTGTTATTACCAAAGCACGCCTGTTACAGACGCTAGATCGGGAGGCCTGATATGAGCCAGGAAAATCACCCAGAGTCATCCGTACCGGTGACGAACAGTCCCTCATCCGTACCGGCCTCACAAGATCCCTGGTCCAGCACAGATACCAGCAATACCGACCCCTGGGGCAATTCAGCCACTTCGACACCCAATTCCGGTTCCGACTGGCTCAATACCACAGATACAACGCCCGTTGACCCGTCCATCGATTGGATCCATCCGTTCCAGGATGCCCTGATCCCCTTCGACCAATGGGTCGAAGACGGCATCAACTGGCTGGTTGTCAATTTCCGGCCCGCCTTTCAGGCTATCAGTGTGCCGATTGATTACATCCTCACAGCCTTCCAGGCAACACTGCAGAGCACACCGGCACTCCTGATGATTTTTCTGATCATGATCCTGGCCTGGCAGATTGCCGGCCTGCGCATGGGGATTGCCAGTGTGATCTCGATGCTGCTGATAGGGGCTATCGGAGCCTGGGATCAGGCGATGGTCACGCTGGCGCTGGTTCTGACATCCGTTTTCTTTTGTCTGCTGATTGGCTTACCAACCGGTATCTGGCTGGCACGGAGTGAAAAATCGGCCAGAATTGTCAGGCCAATTCTTGATGCGATGCAAACAACGCCCGCTTTCGTCTATCTCGTGCCTATAGTGATGTTATTTGGTATCGGGAATGTCCCTGGTGTCGTCGTAACCATCATCTTTGCCCTGCCTCCGATTATCCGGCTGACGATTCTGGGGATCCGCCAGGTGCCAGAGGAACTGATTGAAGCCGCCCACTCTTTTGGCGCGAACCCGAAACAAATGCTCTATAAGGTTCAGTTGCCGCTGGCCATGCCCACCATTATGGCCGGGGTAAACCAAACCCTGATGCTGGCACTGTCTATGGTGGTGATTGCCTCCATGATAGCCGTTGGCGGACTGGGCCAGATGGTGCTGCGCGGTATCGGCCGTCTGGATATGGGGCTGGCCGCCATTGGCGGGCTAGGTATTGTCATTCTGGCTATCCTGCTCGACCGGCTGACACAGGCAATGGGAGCGTCCGAGCGCGGCCGATCTTACCGTCACTGGTATGAACACGGCCCTATCGGGTTCATTTATCGCCGGTTCAAAAAAGACCAGGCTCCGCATCTGACAACACATTCACAACCCTGAGGAGAAGACAATGACAAGGTCCTGGAAGTCACTTTCCCTGAGCACGGCATTATTTGCCGGCGCCTTTTCTTTCCCTGCCATAGCAGCAGATTTACCCGGTGAAGGCGTTACCGTACAGCCAGTACAAAGTACAGTGGCGGAAGAAACCTTCCAGACACTGATCGTCAATAAAGCACTGGAGGCACTGGGTTACGACGTCCGGCCCACTAAAGAGGTGGACTATAATGTAGGCTACACTTCGATTGCCAATGGCGATGCCACTTTCCTGGCCGTGAACTGGGCACCCCTTCATAAAGACAAATTCATCCAATCAGGCGGAGACAATAAATTCTACCGCAAAGGCTATTACATCACCGGAGCCGCTCAGGGCTATCTGATTGACAAAAAAACCGCCGATAAATACGGCATCACCAATATCAGCCAGCTGAAAGACCCTGAGCTGGCAAAGCTGTTTGATGCCAACGGAAACGGCAAAGCCGATCTGACCGGCTGTAACCCAGGCTGGGGATGTGAAGGGGTGATCGAACACCAACTGGATGCCTACGGGCTGCGTGACACAGTCACCCATAACCAGGGTAATTACGCCGCCATCATAGCCGATACCATCTCCCGCTACCGCAATGGCTCACCCATTCTGTACTACACTTGGACCCCTTACTGGGTCAGCGGTGTGCTGGTTCCGGGTAAAGATGTGGTATGGCTGGAAGTGCCGTTCTCGTCATTACCGGGCGAGCGGGCAAAAGTGGATACCGCCCTGCCTAACGGTAAAAACTACGGCTTTGAAATGAACAGCATGCGCATTGTTGCCAACAAACAGTTTGCTGAAGACAATCCGGCTGCGGCCAAACTGTTTGAAATCATGACACTGAATATCAATGACGTCAGTGCTCAGAATATGCGTATGAGTCAGGGCCAGAATTCCCAGAAAGACATAGAAAACCATGTTAACGGCTGGATTCAGTCGCACCAGCAAGTATTTGACAACTGGATTAGCCAGGCAAAAAAAGCCGCTGATGATGCATCTTAATAGCTGAACTATGCAATTAATCTGATAGTATATTTGTCAGGCCAGCCTCTAGTGCTGGCCTGATGAAATCTGTATTAAACCTGAAAGACAAAAACCTCATAATTGCTAAGTGTATTTATTAGCTATATTCTTAATATCATGGTTAAAATTTGACGGTAAATATATGTTCTTGGATTATTTTGCATTGGGTTTACTTATTTTTGTAGCCCTTGTTTTGTTTTACGGCATCATAGCGATTCACGATATTCCTTATGAGATCGCCAAAGAGCGAGAACACCCTCATCAGGATGCTATTCATTATGCGGGCTGGGTAAGCCTGTTCACATTACATGCTCTGTGGCCATTTTTATGGATATGGGCGACCCTGTGGCGTAAAGAAAGAGGCTGGGGGTTCAAACAGGTTCATGATGAACAAGTATTGCTTCAGACCCAGTTAACCAAAATGGAAATGCAACTCCAGCTACTGCAATCCGAACTTACCGCGTTAAAACAACAACGACAGCCAATGAATAACAGCAATAATAACAGTGAGGGTAATCAATAATGGAAACGTTACTGGTCCTCTCTTACGCGGCCATCTGTATTTTTATCTTCAAAGTTTTCCGGATTCCGTTAAATAAGTGGACAGTGCCGACTGCCGTACTTGGCGGTATCATCCTTGTCGGCGCTCTGGTCCTGTTCATGAACTATAACCACCCCCATACCAGCCTGGGCGGTGAATACTTCGTCTCTACGCCCATATTACCCAATGTACGAGGTAAGGTTATTGAAGTGCCTGTCACCCCGAACTCCCCGCTGGATGAAGGTGATATTCTGTTCAAAATTGATCCCACACCTTTCCAGGCGGAAGTTGACAGGCTGGAAGCCCAGCTTGCAGAAACCCGACAAAATGTACTTGGGCAGGAAGCCAGCTACAAAGCGGCAATGGCAACCCGCATCAAAGCGCAGGCAGAACGCGATCGCACCTATCAGCAGTACCAACGCTATGCGACAGGGTATAAACGCGGCGCTTTCACCAAAGCCGATGTTGATAACCGTGAGCAATTCTACCGCAGCGCCGAAGCGGCACTGGAAGCCGCACAAGCTGATGAGCGCCGGGCAAAGCTGGCTTATGAGTCTAACATTAATGGCCAGAATACGGCTGTTGCTCAGATTCAAGCGCAACTGTCTACAGCCCAGTTTAATCTGGACTCAACAATTGTACGTGCGCCGTCGGATGGCTTTGTGACTCAGGTGTTGTTACGCCCAGGCATGATGGCTGTGCCATTGCCACTGCGCCCAGTGATGACCTTTATCAATACTAATGATGACTTCATTGTTGGTGCGTTTCGCCAGAACTCGCTGTTGCGCCTCAAACCCGGCTTTGAAGCCGATATCATTTTCCGTGCCATTCCGGGGAAAACGTTTAAAGCCGAAGTCATTGATGTATTACCGGCCATTGGTGAAGGTCAGGCGCAAGCACAAGGGACTCTGATTGGCACTGAGCTTTTCTTAAAGCAAGGCAGGCCAGTGGTCAGGCTCAAGATGATTGACGATCTCAGTGAGTACCAACTGCCTTTAGGGGCCAATATGGAAATTGCCGTGTATTCAGATCACGCACACCACCTGGCAGTTATGCGTAAGATATTAATTCGCATGAAGAGCTGGCAGAACTACCTGTATCTGGATCATTAATCTTCCCCCGGCATGCCTGCTATGCGCAGGCATGCTTCACTCTTCTGCCATTACTGCCGACTGAATCTGCTTCTGGGTCACTATCTGACGCACACAATCCAAGATCAGAAAGAGTACTGCCACCCAGATAAAGAGGTAGGTCGGCCACTCTCCGTCGGCAATGCTTTCCCCGAGTACCAAAGACACCACCACCAGCAATACCGGTTCCACATAGCTCAATAACCCGAACAGGCTGAAACTCAGCAGTTTGCTCGCCACAATGTAGCTGCCAACCGCAAAAGCACTGATGACACCCAGCCCCATAATGAGCCAGCTAAGATGAGGGTGCTGGGCAAAAACGCTCAGGCTTTCGTGCTCGAAAAACAACCACCAGATGGCCGGCGGGATCATGATGGCCATATCAAACCACAGGCCGCCCAGACTGTCTGTACCGAGTTTACGCCGCAGCATAAAATAGCCGGGATAACCTATCGCCACCACCAGCGTTTCCCAATACAAACCTCCCGAAAGCCAAAGCTTATGGGCAACGCCGACTGCAGCAAAGAGAACCGCAATTTTTTGCAGCCCGCTCAGTCTGTCCTGATAAACGAAACGGCCCAGCACCACCATCACCAGCGGCATCATGAAATAGCCCAGAGAAACCGGCAGAGCACGGCCATTGATCGGCGCCCACATGAACAGCCAGAACTGCAAACCCAGCAGAAAAGCCGACAGTGGCAAGCCCAGCCATAAGCCAGGTCGCTGGCGGATTTCAGTCACAATAGCCATCACCTGTGGCCATTCTTTGCTAAACAGCAGAAAAGCGGTGAGAAATGGTAAGGTCAGTAACAGCCGCCAGCTAAAGATAGCTTCGCCATTCAGAGGATGCAGCAGGGTCGAGTAGTAATACAGCGCCCCGAACAGACACGACGACATCACTGACAGAAAAACGCCTTTACCCACATTACCCCCTGACATCCGATCCATTTGGCGACAACCTTAAACGCACAGGATGATATCAGCCCGTTGTCGCCAATGGCGATATAAATTTCCGTCAGGGGTTCAGGACGTTGAGAGGATGGGAGCCGGGTCAGTCCAGCGTTTTCTTAAATCGCCAGGAAGCCAGCAGCAACCCGAGCAAGGTAAAACCCAGCAGCCAAAGTGCATCTTTCCACAGCACAGCCACATCGGCGCCGCGCAGCACTATACCCCGTATCATGCGCATAAAATGGGTAGCAGGCAGAATTTCTGCAATCCATTGGGCAGCCACGGGCATACCTTCATACGGGAACATAAAGCCGGATAACAAAATAGAAGGCAGCAGAATGAACACTGTCATCTGCATGGCTTGCAGTTGAGTCTGGGCAATTGTCGAGATCACCAGCCCCAGAGTCAGGCTGGCAGCAATAAACAGCAAGGTGCCCAACAGAATCTGGCTGAGCGGGCCATTAATAGGCACCGCAAAAATGTAATGACCCAGCCCAAGAATAATCACCACCTGAATCAGACCAATAACGATATAAGGAGCAATTTTTGCCAACATAAGTTCAAGGGAATGCACAGGTGTGGTGATCAGCAACTCCAGATTCCCCCTTTCCCGTTCACGGACTATCGCCGCAGAGGTGAACAGTATCATGGTCATGGTGAGTATTACGCCGAGTAAACCCGGCACAATATTCACCGCCGTTCGCCGCTCCGGGTTGAAGTACAGCGCGACTTCAAAGGTTGGTGTCATCACACTCGACTGCTGCGCTTTGTAATCCGAGACCAGATGATCAACCGGCATATTCTGTAATTGCAGCAAGGCAGAACTGACCATAGTATCTGAGCCATCCACCAGCCATTGCCCGGCTTTTCTGTGCTGTGCCAATCGTTGATCCAGATCCCTCGGCAGAACAAGCACACCGCGTACCGTCCCGGTAGTAATGGCTTGTTCACCTTCTCTGGGCGTGGCGTAAGTAGCAACCACAGTGACCACCTGAGTGGCTTTAACCGCTTCGGTGATCACCCTGCCATACTGAGACTGGCTTTGATCCACAATCGCCACGGGAATATTGCGCACATCCGTATTGATGGCAAAGCCAAACAGCAATAGCTGTATCAGAGGGATCATCACTACCATGCCAAAGGTAATTCTGTCGCGGGACAACTGGCGAAATTCTTTCACCAGAATTGCTTTCATTCTGATAAGACTGGAGGTGATAACATTCATTACCTGCTCCCTGTGCTGGTCACAAAAACGTCTTCCAGACTGGGGCGAACCACATCCAGCTCAGCCTGAGCCAGTGCCGGCACCTGACGTTTCAGCCAGGCCACAGGGTCAGATTCTTCTGCGCGCACCAAGACCCGCAGACGAATACCTAACTGCGCTGCAGACACCACGGCCGGAATGGCCAGCAAACTGTCTTTAATCTGCCTGAGTCCCGGTGCCTGAATTTCAACCACACTGACCCCCATCTGCTTCATCAGGGTATCAGGCGGGCCGTCTGCCTTTATTTCACCGGCTTCCATAATCGCCAGCCCGTGACAGCGCTCAGCTTCGTCCATGTAATGAGTAGTCACCAGAATGGTGGTGCCAGCGTCAGACAAGTCAAAAAGCTGCTCCCAGAAATCACGCCGCGACTGGGGATCCACCGCGGAGGTCGGTTCGTCCAGAAACAGTAAATCGGGCTTGTGCATCACAGCCGCCGCAAGGGCGAGCCGCTGTTTCTGCCCGCCGCTCATGCTGCCAACCCGTTGTTTCATCAATTCATTGAGGTTATAAATGCTGCCGAGCTCTGCCACCCTGGGTTTCAGCTCTCTGCCTGGTAAACCATAAATCTGACCAACAAACTGCAGGTTTTCTTTGACTGACAGATCCTCATACAAAGAAAATTTCTGCGTCATGTAGCCAATTTTCATCCGTAGCGCTTCCGCCTGTTCGGGAATACGCAGGCCAAGCACTTCAATCGCTCCCTCACTGGGGCTCAGCAGTCCGGTTAACATACGCAGCGTTGTGGATTTGCCACAGCCATTCGGCCCCAGAAAGCCGTAGATGTTGCCCTTGGGTACTTGCAGGTTCAGCTTGTTCACTGCGGTAAAATCGCCGAACCGCCGCGTCAACCCTGTTGCCTTGATAGCAAGATCACTCAAGGGGCATCTCCACTTGGACAGGTACGCCGGCTGGCAAGGTCTCGGCATCCGACAAATCGAACTCAGCCAGATAAACCAACCGCGCCCTGTCGTCTTCATTCAGCGCGTAGTAAGGAGTAAAGGCCGGCTCTGTCGCAATCCAGCGCAAAGTGCCTTCATAAGGCTCTGAAACGCCATCGACATACACCTTTGCCACGCTGCCGGGCTGCAATGCAACTCGGTATGGTTCAGGGACATACACTCTGGCGTAAGGCTGGCTGTCAGCCAGAATGACGGCAACAACGGCGCTCATGGGCACTCGCTCGCCCAGATTATACGGCAGGCTGTCCAAAATACCGTTGCGAGTCGCCACGACAGTGAGGTCATTGAAAATCCGCTGCTGCAGCGCCACATTGGCTGTTGCCGCTTCCAGTTCCGCCTGCGCCTGCTGAATGTCTTCAATTCTTTCGCCCCGGGTCAGCTTGGTAAAATTCTCCCGCGCCTCAGCCACTTGCGCCCGAGCACTGTCTCGCTCAGCTTTTGCGGTATCCCGCTCGGCCACACTGATCAGTTTCTGCCGCACCAGGCTCTCTCTGCGCAGATAGGTTTTTTCAGCATCGGTCAAACGGGCATTCGCCTGTTCAAGCTGCGCCTTAGCCGCCGCAATATCTTCCACCCGCTCACCGTTAGTGAGCCGAAGCAGATAAGCCGCCGCTCTGGCCTGCTCGGCTTTAACCTGCGCCAGAGTAGCGGCCTGGCGGGTCGTGTCCAGCCTGACCAGCACCATTCCGGCTTTCACTGACTGACCTTCGGCTACCGGCATGTCGCGGATGATTTCATTTGCCGTCGCCGTCAACGTAATACGATCGCGCTCCAGAGTGCCCAGTGCCAGAGAAGACGGACGATTGTCGCACCCAGCCAGTAACAAGAGTGTCAGCACCATAAATTGCAATGACCCAACAGATTTCATTTAGCGCCACTCCAAGACAGGCTGTAAGGTAAACCTAGTTAAGATAAGGTGAAATTCAATGTGTTAGCACAAGCATGCCGTATTTTCATACTCATTACTGCTGCATATTTCTCACTTCGCGACAGATGAGGAATATGCCCAACAGGTATTGATCATGGTCCAATACTGACGGCCAGCTCATCACTCCCCCTTGTACTGCCAACAAAAGCCATTAGAATGTCGCGCAATGAAATGCACTTCATTATCAAGTAAAAGTAAAATTTTTCTCTGACTTTTAAGGGAGTACCATGTCACTGTTGGGATATTTACGCTGGATAACCTTTTCTCTTTTCCTTTTCACCAGCCCCACAGCTTTTTCCACTACCATCACCGACAGTCTTGGGAACCCGTTTACCCTGGACGCACCACCCCAACGCATTATCACACTGGAGTATGCCTTCGCTGATGCACTGGCAGCTATTGATATCAGCCCCGTGGGGATTGCCGATGATAATGATCCGCTCAATCTGCATCCTGCGGTATTGGCGAAGCTGGAGGGATGGGTATCCGTCGGTGGCAGAGCGACGCCCGATCTTGAACAGATCGCGGCGCTGAAACCGGATTTGATTATCGCCGATGTTAACCGGCATCAGGCGATTTATGCCACGCTCAGCCAGATTGCCCCGACGGTACTGCTGGCATCCCGCGGTGAAACCTACCAGGAGAACCTTGACGTTGCCCTGAAGATTGGCGACATCGCAGGCCATCCTGATGTCATGCAGGCACGGCTTCTGCAACACAAAGATACTATGCAGGGTGCGGCGAACGCACTCAGCCGCTTTCACGGTAAGAGCGTGCTTTTCGCTGTGGCGTCCGAAAATGGCTTATACGCTTATTCCGGGGCCGCCTACCCTGGCGGCGTATTGAAAGCCCTCAAGCTGACGGTGCCCGAGAAAGTCGGCGAAGAAGACAGAGCACTGAGACAGCTGACTTTTGACGATATCGCAAGCATGGATCCCGACATTCTGCTATCCGGCAACATGGAACCTGGCAGTATTCTAGAACAGTGGCAGCAACGGCCTGCCTGGCAATCGCTGAAGGCCGTTTCCAGCGGGCAGCTCATCGGTGTCGACGGTAATCACTGGGCCAGCTGCCGGGGTATGCTGGCATCTGAAGCCATGGCAGACAACCTGCAGCAAGCCTTAACTATGACTCCAGAGCCACAATCCAACGTTTTACCAGTTGAGTGGGATCTCAGTATAGAGCCGGAATAATACATTCTCGTCCCAAGGCAGGATCGGCGCTTTACCCTGGACACGGTAAGGCGTCAGGTTATAGCGGGTGTATGACACCGAGACATTCAGGCTATTCATAACGGGATGGAGAATCGGGTAATGGATCGCCAGAAAGAGTTGGTTTTCCAGCCAGTTATCCTGATCTCGCCACTGCTGCCAGTAGCCTTCCCAGCTAAATGTATTCTTTAAAGAGCGCCGAAAAAACAGCTTCCAGGCTAATGCGTCACTGCTGCGTTTCAGTGCTTCCCGGCTATAGCCTCTGGTTTCTGGGACATCATCATCGAACTCCAGCCCGTAGTAGCCGGCGCCAAGTGCCAGCCCGACAGCGTCAGCCTGGCGCTGATAATTCACTACAATTCCCAATTGTGCCTGCAGAGCTTCTTCCACGCCGAACACCGTATTCTGAAGCCAGCTGACACCCGTCTGCCAGCCAAGTGTTATGCCAGAATCATCCAGGTTAACCAGAGGTTGGGATAGCGAGCCGCCTGCCATGGTCCAGAAAGGGTCATGATCAGGATCCAGATGATCACTATCGTTATCATAATAAGCAATAATACTGGCTTGGCCAGCCAGACTGTCGGCATTGGAATAGAACAGGCCGAGGCCAAGATTCCCCCCTGGGGTATCCGAGTCAGCCTCGGGTACCCAGGTATCATGCCCCCCTATCGAGGTGGTTGTATACCAAGCCGCATGAGTCGCAGGCGAAACAAAGCATACCGACACCAAGACCAATCCAGCCAACTTAACACTGACACGACACCCGATACCTGTCATTACAAGACTACACTCAACTCAGCTCATTACTGACAGCTTAGTTTGCTCTTGTTGACTGGGTAGTAATAAATGCACTATGTCCAACAGCCTGGACAATTATTAGACTAATGCTCTGATTTCGTGTTCCGTAGCATTATCGAAGATCTGAGAAATTGTAACAACCAAGCAGATAAAATCATTGAATCACATTTCATCACTGAGCGAACCCACACCCCAACATTATTCTAAACATTGAGGTGCGGATACTCAGTCAATTATTGTTTAACCGCTGTCATCAGTGGTCGTTTCCACGAGCCATTGAGTACAACTTCCTCAGGTATATATAATCGTAAAACACCATAAAATGAATGATCTGGCGCGGGAAGCCAATTACTTTCCAAATTTTTACCGGGTGAATCCTTCTGAATGTAAAGTGTAACACTGCCATCTTCACCTTTAGTCAGATTTTCTAACATTGGAGAGTTAATCAAATAACGATTCAACTTATTTTCAACTAAAAACTTGTTTTCACCATCATACATAGTTAAAGACCAGAATGCCTTAGCTGGTGGTAAACTCCCTTTTTCAAATCGCAACTGATAGTTATTCTTACTCGCATCCAATGGCTTATTTTCTGAGTCAATAAAGTACCCTAAATACATGGCTTCATCTGCAGAATTACCAAATATTCCTAAAGCAGCACCAGAATATCGATATAAATACTGATTTTTTAATTGTTCTCGCGTACCAAAGAAATCTCCACTCGTTACTTTGTGATTATCGATATAATCTTTCTTAAAAGTAGCGAATTTTTTACGCCCATCATTCATACCATCCTGCAGAGCACTTAGCTGGTCTTGGCTGAGTTCACTTAATGAAAAGTCTTCATCTGTCCCAATACCAATTTTAGATAGTCTTTCTTTGATGTCTTTTTCACTCGATACTGTAGGAGCAAAATCCAGCATAAAATCTAAATAACTGAAGAATGCTGGTGTCGTAGACATATCACTTGTGAGTTTTGGCCACGCTATTCTAGGTTCTTTTTTAGGTTGAGCTTCGTTAAGGTAGTCACTTAACATTTCAACCTTATATTTTGATTGTATTTTTCGAACATTATCAATATCACTGTCATCGATTAACTGAGTTCGATAAAGAGCATAGACAATTTCAGATTCACTGCGAATGACTTTACTGACATTGCTCGGCTTTTCACCCTGCCAGTTTGGACCAGTGACCATATATACACCACCGTCATTACCTGTCGTACGAGTACCAAGGTAGGCAAAGTTTTGTGTGTAAATATCAATTAACTGCACAGAATAGTAACGTTCTGACTCCACTTTAGGCAGCGTTAAAACTATAGGCTCAGCGCGTAAATCCATCCAGACAAACGAGTAAGGGGTATCCGAATTCGGGGTAATAAAGGACGTATCCTTGGGAGTATAAACATCCGAGGTATTACCTATCTGGTTAAAGTCTGCTTTGAAGTTAGAATCGTTCTTATCTACAGCCTGAACATAAAGTGTCTTATACATTTCTACAACGGGATAGCCATAAATATACGCTTCCTCTGCAATTGCCCTGGCTTCTTTTAAATCTTTCGTAAACTCTGCATAGGCAGGTAAACTTGCTGTAAATATCGGTAGAGCCGCAATCAGAGAAAAACACTTTCGACTTAAAATCATCTTAATTCCTTCCTATAAAATATATTCATCATCACGGAATAATGTTAATTCACTACTTCAATATCATTTAACTTCCAGCTCTTGTCGAAATATGCCTCAGTCGGCGCATAAAGACGGAAATATGAAAACCAGTGACGACCTTTTATCGTCTGTATCCAGTTACTTTCAAACCCAGCGGGAGCTGCAGGACCGAAATACAGATCAATAGAACCATCCTGGTTTTCCTTCAACTCATTACGTGAAGATACATCCGATTTCTTTTGTTTATTATCAATCAGGGTTCTGGTATCGATATCATATAACGTCATAGACCAGAACTGTTTTGCTGGTGGGTTTGCTGGTACCGTCAGCTTATAATTCTTACCACCATCTAGCCACTGGCCTTTATCATCTGTATATGCACCAAGATATGTTTGTCCCAACCCAGGGGTGCTCGACATCATACCTTTTGTATTCGTAACGGCTTCATAGAACCAAGCACTTCTCTCCCACAGCTGATCGTAATTCTCAACTCTTTGTGATGGATCATCAATCTGTAAAACTTTATCCCATTGTCTGTCTGACCAATAACGTGCTTTGGGAAAACGCTTCGCAAAAGTATTTGCTTTTGCTATTAACTCACCAATCTCCGCACCACTTTTGAGTGCTTTCAATTGAGATTCAGTCGGATTAAATGGCTTGTTTTTTTCAATGCCTAAGCTCGCTAACATTGCCATATAAAAACGGTCTCTCTCATTCACGGGTTCTTCCTGAATGATTTGATGAAGCCTTTCCCAGTAATGCATTCCTTTCGGTTGTGTTCCAGACCAGGCTTTACCCTTTGGCGTTAACAACTTAATTTCACTAGGGTTAGATTTCTTTGAATACGGGTAAATATTAAACGAAGATATTAATTTCTTTCCTTGTTCAGGATCCGGATCTAAGACTCTAAATCCGATTAGGTTATTCATTGTCTCAGACTGAACAACATAATAATCACTGCCGTCATCCGTAAACTCGTAACCCGGAGGCAGTAACAAATATTTCCCTCCATTCCCTTTATCTGGCCCTGTTTGCCCCATATCAACAACAGCACGTTGCCAGAAATCACCAATTCCACCAGCAGTCGGGCCTTTAGGCATATCAACTATCACTGGCCCCGTTTTATTGAGGTCAACGAAACTCAATAAATACGGAGTCGTCGCATTCGCTGTCAGTACACCGAGCTTATCTTCATAGCTATCGAGTAGCATTAAGTCGCCATTTTTGGCACCGAGATTTTGTTGAAATTCATTTTTCCACTGAGCATAAGATACCAAAGGTAACGCCCATAAATAGGTTTGCGTTGCCTGCTGATAGTCTAACTCTTCGAATAGCTGATTGATTGACGATTTACTGGGTAAATCGCTGTTCATTTCAATTTTTCCAAATCGCGTTTCTAAACTTTGAACTGCTTCACTGCTATTTGCAGAAAACGACACTGAGAAAGTTAAAAGTAGCAGTAAGCATTTATCATTAAACATTTTCATGATTAAATCCTTTAAAAAACATGAACGTCTATAAATTCAGTATTTACAATAACAATTAAAACGTTAAGTTAAACCCGCCTAATGTTGTGAACTTTGGCTCACCGGCGCCACTGTGTGATACGGTCCATTGTGGTTCAATGTAAAAGTTCAATATCGTACTGTCCATTTTCCATACTTTCCCGGCACCTAAACCCACTGGGATATAATAATTTCCATTTTCAATATTAAAGCTCCAGATACCGGTAGATCGAACATACCAACCTTCAGGTAAGTTAAAAATACCGAAGGGTTGAAATGTTACCGAGCCTACATCTTCCCGATCATCATCGCCTGCAAACGATTGTTGCCATTGCAAAAGAGCACCAAGTAGCCGCTTCGGGGCTGGGTCAACAATGACTGCGGCCAAACCAGCTTGCCACTTACCAGTACCCAGCTCATCATCGCTTGCGGTCGGGGCTGTTATTAATGGCCCGGCGCCAATTTGCATTGAACCTGCTTTAAATAAGAAAATGTCAAATAAGTTAATATCACCCAGCCCCGTTGTGTAGTCGTCACTTGCATCAGGACGAGTACTCACAGGCACAGTCAGTCGAAATAACTGTGGCACAGCAACAAAATCATTAGGTAAAACTGGCAGTGTACCCCGCAACAAGAAATCATTCGTATATTTATCAGTGCCATAAATATCTGACGTGTAATAGTTTTGCGCATTGAGCCCTGGCGACGGGTTTAGAGGGTTGTTACTTTTATTTGCAACTTCAGCGTTATTGGAAAATGCCGAAAATGATGAAAAGATGAAGCCAAATAATCCGATTTTTTTTGTCACACTCAGCTTACTCATAAGTCGATCCTATTAAAACGATATACACTAAAAAATCAATGTTGCTGTACCCATAAAAGTATTATCACTTTCTAATCTATTCTTACTGCTAATTGAAGGAACCCAACGAAAACTCAAGGATAGCGGCAGCTCCCCTTTTATTTTTGTATCATAAGTGGCTGTTGGTCCAACAACCCAATCGTAACCTTGAAAACCATTTAAACGATCAGCAATGGGGCCTGTATCATCACCCAATTGCTGAACCGTAGCCAAAACCAGTCCAAATCCGAAATTTTTATTCCATCGTTTTACAGCCAGCATATCTAGAGTAAGTAAAGGTGCATTTTGGTAGTCTGTGTCTTTATTTCGTGTATAAAACTGAATGCCCGCTACTGCATCCAACTCAATGCTATACATTGGAATAATTTTGGTATAAGCGATTTGAGGAATAAAAGTCCAGGTGTTAAGGCTTGGATTGGCTATTCGTGAAACATCATATTCACCGGTTGGAGCCCATACATTAAAGCTAAGAGAAAGATGTTCAAACTCAGAAAAATGATAGCCTGCAATTATTGGCGAAAAGTATAAATCATATAAGTCTGATGCCTGCTGTTCTTCTTTACCTGATATCGTTCCCACTTCGTGGTAATTATTAACATCTGTCCATATATAAGGTAGGGTAAAACTTGAAGCAAAGTTCCATCCATCCACACTGCCATCCCACACTTTCATTGCGGTCACTGTGGTAAAAGATAATTCAGCCTCTATCCCCGCAGACACAGTACCGGCAACAGGCACTTGTTTAGAGTTTTCAATACTGCCATCAAAATAGATCTGGTTAATGTTAATAGCCCAGATTGGTGTTGGTGAAACAATACCTGCACTTGTCTGCACATTCGTACCAGGAATGGGGCGACCCAATGCACCTTCGGTGGCAGAGATTTCTGATAGTGGATTTAACACAAACAACAACAATACTAATTTAAAAAATGAATTCAAGTTGATATCCATATTCAAAAAACCCATCAATCCAAACATAATCGATAAAATAACACTATGATATAATGTATATCCCTATTTATTTAAAATCGTATGACTTATTTAAAATCGTATGACAACTTTTAATTAGGGTTAAAACCTTTGGTAGCTTCAACATTAAAACCCCAGTGTTCAATCTAATAAACACTAGTACCATCTCATATAAAATGCAATTCATAACCAACGAAAAATACTTATTGAAACAATAGGATGATTATGATAATGCCCGTGAAATTTACTCAGACACACTGCCCCACTTACAACCCACAAGAAGCAAGAAAGTGCCTTTAATATTGCTGGATATCACATCTCAAAAAATCATGCTTTTAATTACAGAACAAAACATTAAGCAAATACGTTCACTCTACTTATACACTCATATTCACGCATAGATTGACATATTTAATCTTGTTAAAAACAACTACTCAGCATCATAATTAAAAATTAAAGACCATTTGAGATGAAAGAACTATTACCGAGAAATCATTTTTCACTTCACCACACAGACCTCACCCCAACATTCTTAGAGGTGGAAACATTATTCCTTTAGTAACAATATCTTTATTTCAACATGGATACGCCACATATCGTCTATGTGGCGTGCTTTGACGTTACATCAACCTAAAAGCATGGCTAACCAACCGATACCATGCGATTTAGTGTGAACGCACTCACTTTTTACCCTCAGTCAGGGTATTAAAGCTCGTGATCAGATTGCGGTAATCCGGGATATGATTTGAAAATAATGCGCCGAGTCCTTCAATGTCATTTCGCCAGTCACGGTGAAGCTCGCAGGCTAACCCGAACCAGGTCATTAACTGCGCGCCCGACTGAGACATACGATCCCAGGCAGAATGGCGGGTCACTTCGTTGAAAGTTCCGGAAGCATCGGTGACGACGAAGACATCGAAACCTTCTTCAATCGCTGACAATGCCGGGAATGCAACACAGACTTCAGTCACTACACCAGCAATAATAAGCTGTTTTTTACCGGTCGATTTAACCGCTTTCACAAAGTCTTCATTATCCCAGGCATTGATTTGCCCCGGCCGGGCGATATACGGCGCATCCGGAAATTGCGCTTTCAGTTCAGGAACGAGAGGACCATTAGGACCCGTTTCAAAACTGGTTGTCAGAATCGTTGGCAGCCCGAAATATTTTGCTAAATCACCGACTGCCAACACATTATTTTTGAATTTATCAGGGTCTATATCCCGAACCAGTGACAAAAGGCCGGTCTGGTGATCCACCAGCAACACTGCTGCATTATTTTTATCAAGCCGAACATATTGTTTACTCATGGTTTTCTCCTTCCCCGTTCTGTGAGTGCCATACACTTTTCACGAACTGCCATGAACGGTGGCCGATGACAGCATCGTATAAAAGTAGATACTGCTCGCAGGGAAGAGTAGGGTGCTAAAATGAGTATCAGTGTCCTATTTTCAGAACAATGTATACGATGCACGATCTGAACGATCTCTACTATTTTGTTCAAGCCGTAGATCATGGAGGATTTACTCACGCCGGTAAGGCGTTGGGTATCCCAAAATCCAAGCTCAGCCGCCGCATTGCTAACTTAGAAGACAAGCTCGGTGTCCGGCTCATTCAACGTACCACACGCCAGTTTATAATGACGGAAATCGGCCGTGCTTATTATGAACATTGTAAAGCCATGCTGGTAGAAGCGGAGGCGGCGCAAGAGGTCATTGAGACAACCCGGGCTGAGCCGCGAGGTGTTATTCGTATAACTTGCCCGGTTGCATTGTTACATCAGCACATCGGACTGATGCTGGCTGATTTCATGACCATGTATCCGCAGATTACCATCCATCTGGAAGCCACTAACCGCCGGGTTGATGTGGTCAAAGAAGCCATCGATATCGCCATCCGTGTCCGGCCACCCCCAATCCAGGACAGTGAGCTTGTTATGCGTATCTTAGCGGTGCGAGGTCAGTGTCTGGTGGCGAGCCCGGATCTGATTCGACAACTCAACCCGCCTGTCACCCCGCATGATCTGACTGCCCTCCCCAGTCTCGGACTGAGTAGTCAGCAGAAGGTTTTCACCTGGAAGCTGTTTAGTTCGGATCAATCTGAAATCACAGTGCAGCATACTCCCCGCTTTATCACGACCGATATGATTGCCTTACGTACTGCAGCATTAGCTGGTGTGGGTATCGTTCAGCTCCCATTACTTATGGTGCAAAAGCAACTTAAACAGGGCCTGCTCGTCAGAGTGGTGCCTGATTGGTCTCCTCACCAGGAAATTATTCATGCCATATTCCCAACCCGGCGCGGATTATTACCTTCTGTTCGCACGCTCATTAACTATCTTGCACAAAGGTTCAATACCATCGATGAAGAATAATGGTTGCTTTGCTCTCACGGTAAAATGCCGTTAGCATCCATGATATCAGTTAAGGACTATTATCAACCCTTCGTGTCTGACTTATACACGTCAGCTTACCCCCTTCATATAACACCGAATTAAATCTTTCACCTTTTCTCCGCCAAAGCATTAGGTATTACTAAAGTATAATAAAAGAATTAATAAAATTATTGTTAACCGAAAGCTTATAAAAACCCAACACCAACCGCCTTTCGTAGCATTCATTACAAATAATTAACGGCAACCCGTTTTGCTCACATTAACAACGTCCAGATAAAGACGGCGCTCGAACGAAAATTAGATGGACTTTATTTTTTCATTTTGATAATTTCAATAAAAGAATAAAAAACAGTGAACAATACACCACAAGGAACAGCAAAACAGAAAACTCTTTATTAGCTTCCAGCCCATATACAAACATGAAAAATGTTCCTTTTATTTTCACAAAAAAGATTAATTAGAAAACCACAACATTAGATAATAATAAATTAGCAAAAACGTACTTTTAAAAGGTATCCATCACGTTCGTGTATTCCAGAAAAACCTCAAGACGCGTTAACACTCCTATTATATAAGGAAACCTTTATGGCCAAATTTAAGCAATTAGCGCTCATCGCTTTACCCTTATTCAGCCTGACTCCAGTTGCTCACGCCTCACTGTACGCCGACTGTATTGCCTCCGGTGAGGCACTTGTCGACGCCAGGTTCGGAGGCTCCTATACCAAAGATGTGGATGATTCTTCTCAGGATCTGGCCTCTTCTACCATTAAAGGTTATCTGAACGTGCAAGGCCGCAGCAACTGCCTGCGTGTTGAAGGTATTGCCGGTATTGATGGCAAATTACTGAATAATGATATTCAGGTGGCGTCTGTCACCGCAGGTGCCACAGCAACCAATGCAGCGCAATTCGGCGTTGATGGACGCGTCAATGTGATGGGTACCGATATCCTTTCTCAGGAATACACCATGTCCGCAGAAGAAGGGCCATCGCTGAAGAAAAACCTGCCGATTCTGCCCATTCCGGATCTTGGCCTGTATGCGGGTATCCCGCTGGGACCTGTCATTCTGGATGTTGGTGTCGGCGTAAGAACCAAGCTCAACGTGGCACTGGAAGCAGGCTACGACAATCTGGCACTGACCGCCAAAGCCGTGCCCAGCGCCGATGTGACAGGATTCACTGAAGCCTCCGCCCGCATTTTGCTGAATAAAATCTCTCTCGGTGGTGAAGTGTCTATTATCTCGGATGATCTGGCCTTTGAAGCCTATGGTCGCTGGGATGCGCCGCAAAATGGTTTTGCGTTTGGTTACGGCATTACCAATACCGCCAACCTGGCCGGTGGCAATATTTACGGTTCGGTGAACGATAAGTACAAATTGACCATCTATGAATGGCCTGGCTACACCTTTGAGAAAACATTAGCGCAAGGAAGCACTTTCCTGCCCGTTCAGTAATCTCAGCGCCCTTCCTCCCCGCATCCACAGTGCGGGGAGCATCTCTGTGTCATGAGTCAATATTCTATGAAGAACAAATTACTTTTTATCCTGCTGCTGGTCAGCTGCGTAGCCGCAGGTGCCGCGCTGTTTCGTCTCTCAGAATCGCCCGCTTCCGCCCTACCTGACCATGAATCCGATTCTGCCTTACAGCCACCCGCCACACAAACAAGCACGAACAGCAATACGTCGGCTTTTCAGCACACTGGCGTGCCGTCTTCACACAGTGACAACACCGCCTCTGAGGCATTTGCTAAACAAGTCTTTGCGCTGCAATACAGTGCCGATATCGCTTTTTCAGCCCCTGGCACCACAGTTGAGCAAACGATCCGTTTTGATATTACCGGTGAAATGTTCCAGTACCGGCAATTCCAGGATGATCTCATCTACAAGCTGATAAGAATTCCGTCGCCGGACATCACTGCCGTCGTCAATCAGCAGGCCAATCCCGAGATAGTGGCGGCAATTCGTCAGCAGGTGCAGCAAGGGATAGAGTTCATCAGCTCCGCTGAAGGTGAGATCCTGGAAGTCTATCTGACACAGCCTCATCCGTCGCTGAAATCCATGGAGACGATCGCCTTCATGATGCAACACATTATTCCGGAAACGCTCAGCGGCAACGCGCAATGGCAACGCTCAGAAAAAGATTACAGCGGCGAGTTCACCGCATTCTACAGCCTGCAGCCGGACACCACGCCGACGCCGGCAACCGACAGCTACGCCTTATTCAAACGCCGTGAACTGAACAAAGCCGTCTATGACCAAGCCCGTGGATTGGCTCAGGCCCGCGGACTGGCAAACACACTCAAGCCTGTCTACTCCTTCAGCCATCAGGCTCGCTGGGATCAGCAACACAGAATGCTGCAATCGTTGTCTGTGGATGAAAGCGTCCAGCATCTGCTCAACGACCAGCCGCTGGCAAGCAATAACAACCGCTTGGTGCTTAACCTGACGTCATGGTCTCAGAGCATCAGTCAGGCTGAACTTGCCCTGATCCAACAGGTTCAATCGCAGCGTCAGATCGAGTTAACCGCCGCTGAGGTGTTTCTCTCCACCGGGGGCAAAGCCAGTCAGGGGGCCGGCGCTCAGAAAGCAGCGAGTGCTGAGCAACAAAAGTCAGATCAGACAACTCAGGGTATCAACACCTCAGCGGAAGAGGCTTATCAGGAAATTAAAGACCTTTATGATGCCATGCTGTCGCTGGATGGTCTGGAAAGGGTTAAAGCCGAAAGCCAGCTGAGCGCCCTGCTGCAGAACTTTGCCCGCGCCTATCCCGGCGATCTGGATCTGCTGACCGATGATCTGGCGAAATTTGGTACTCATGAACCGGGGTTCAGCCTGTATCTGAGTGCACTGAGTACAGTGGCCAGCCGCGCTTCGCAGGAAGCAATGCTAACCACGCTGAATGCCAGGATGAATGAGAATCAGGCGGCAGCCTCAATCATGGCGTCGCTGGCGCTGTCGCCGCAGGGCAATACGCAAACCTTTGAACGCTTCTCCAATATGGTCGGCAACAGCCCGTTGGCGGCGTCGATGCCAGCCAATGTCGATCTGGCCAAAAGCGCCATGGTTCAGCGTATGGGTGTGGAAGACAGCACCACAGCCAACGCTTATGTCTCTGATCAATTGCGGGAACTCAGATCTGCGCCCGATACCTCGGCGACCCTTCATCATCTAACAGTGCTGGGAAATATGGGGCAATACCTGAGCTTCGGAGATTTGCACACTTATACCGAGCAATCCAATACCGACATTCGCCAGCGGGCTACCCATGCCCTGCGGTTTGTCCCCGGCTCGGATGCCACCGACTATTTGTTGCAGACGCTCAAAGATGACACGAATGTCACCACCCGCGAAGTGGCCGCCAATTCTCTCAGTTATCGCGCGCTGGACAACACGACTCTGGAGCAACTCCGACAGCAGATTGAGACTGAATCCAGCCAGCAGATCAAAGACAGATTGCAGGACATAGTCGATAAAAATGCACAAGAAACGAGTGAATTAGCTCAGTAGATCCCAGTATCAGCAGCCCTCGATTTCAGTCGCTCTCGGTATCAACCAGAGAGCAACTGAACCGTACCTTTTGCGTGTAGTGGCAAAAAAACACTCTTTTCTGCACCACTACACGCAGCAAGCTGGACGGGATTTCATGGCGTGCTAGATACGCAACTAAGCCGGATAATACTTACGCTTCATTTTCAGCGCGACATTCACCAAGGCAATCAAAACCGGTACTTCCACCAATGGGCCAATTACACCGACAAAAGCCTGATCGGAATTCAGGCCAAAAACCGCAATCGACACCGCAATAGCCAGCTCAAAATTATTGCCTGATGAGGTAAAAGCAATCGAGGTATTCTGATCGTAAGGCAAGCCCATTTTGTTGCCGATAAAGAAACTGGCAAAAAACATGATCAAGAAATAAATCACCAGCGGTATCGCTACCTGTACGACATCCATTGGCAGCTCAATGATCATTTCGCCTTTCAGGCTGAACATCAGCACTATGGTCGCCAGCAAAGCAATTAAGGTGATCGGCGAAATGCGCGGGATAAAGACCTGGTTGTACCAATCCTCGCCCTTGGCAGCGACCAGCCATTTGCGGCTCAGAAAGCCCGCAAGGAAAGGTATGCCAAGATAAATCAATACACTCTCAGCGATGTCGATAATGGTAATATCAACCGCAAATCCCTGCAGCCCGAACATGGGTGGCAGTACCGTAATAAACAGCCAGGCCATCAAGCTATAAGTGAAAATCTGGAACACGCTGTTCAGGGCAACCAGGGTCGCCCCGTACTCTTTGTTGCCGCCACTGATATCATTCCATACCAGCACCATTGCAATGCAACGTGCCAGACCAATCAAAATCAGCCCGACCATGTATCCCGGCTGATCACGCAAGAAAATCACCGCGAGTGAAAACATCAGAATCGGGCCGATAATCCAGTTCATGATCAGCGACAGGGTGATGGCACGCTTATCCCGGGTCACCTCACCCAGCAAGCTGTAGTTCACCTTCGCCAGCGGCGGGTACATCATCAGAATCAAGCCAATCGCCAGCGGAATATTGGTGCTTCCCACTGACATCGATTCATTCCATTGCGCCACCTCAGGAAAAGCCACCCCCAGGCCGACACCTGCCGCCATGGCTAAAAAAATCCAGACGGTTAAATACCTGTCCAGAAAACGCATTTTATGGGATACAGCCACATCCGCGCAGGCTTGTATATTTGTCATGTTAGATTCTCTATCTCAATTAGATGCTTCGCTGATTAACACGTTCAGATAACTTTTCAGCACTCTCTACACGCTCAGAATAGCGGTCAACAAGCCAATCCTTATTGTCGCGGAGCAATAAGGTAAACTTAAATAATTCTTCCACCACATCGACGATGCGCCGATAGTAAGCGGACGGTTTCATTCTGCCATCCTCTTCAAACTCCATGTATGCCTTCGCCACCGAAGACTGGTTGGGAATCGTAAACATCCGCATCCATCGGCCCAAAATGCGCATCTGGTTTACCGCGTTAAACGACTGGGAGCCTCCTGAAACCTGCATCACTGCAAGCGTTTTACCTTGTGTTGGCCTGACGGAGCCAATACTCAGCGGTATCCAGTCGATTTGGCTTTTCATAATGCTTGTCATCGCACCGTGCCGCTCCGGTGAGCACCATACCTGGCCTTCCGACCACATCATTAACTCCCGCAGTTCTGCCACCTTAGGATGAGACGCCTCGCAGGTATCAGGCTGAGGCAGGCCAGCAGGATTAAAAATGCACACTTCCGCGCCCATGGCGGTGAGCAACCGGGCAGCTTCCTCTATCACTAAGCGGCTATAGGATCGCTCGCGGAGTGAGCCGTACAGCAGCAGAATTCGCGGCGGGTGCGTGGCATACTGACGGCAAAGCATATCGGTCTCCGGAATGTGAAATTCATCCGTTTCTATATTTGGCAACAGTTCTGGCACCTCAGGCATAATAACCTCCTAAAAATCACATAGGTTTGCAGAAAGCGAATGCAGTTCTGCCGTAATCAGCGCTTGATTGTTTTTCAGTGTGTGGTTCAAAACCTCCTGCATCCATACAGGGAGTTCGTCATTCAGCCGGTAATACACCCACTTGCCACGACGTTGATCGCTGACCAGACCATTCTTCCGGAGTTCAGCCAGATGGCGAGACACTTTAGGCTGGCTCAGATCCAGCGAAGACATCAGGTCGCACACACATAACTCGCCCTTGGACATCAGCAACAACAATGATTTAAGCCGAGTTTCCTCGGCCAGTGATTTGTAAAACGTTAATGCGTCACACATGGCTCTATCATATATGAAATTTCGAATATGATGAGGTTATTGGGTTACGGCCCGCAAGTCAATACTGTTTGAGGTGCTAGCAAGGAGCAGTACTTTCCTCTGCTTGCATTAGGTAAGAAAGCCGATGGGCGGCAACTCTCATGTCTGTAGCCGGGTAAGCTCGGTGTCCGCCATCAATGCAAATATTACCCTTCAGCCATCGATGACCGACTGATACCACCGAGCCTTTTCTCCAACAGCTCTGAAGCTAAATCAATGAAATACCTCAGCTTTGGTGGCATAAATTGTTGTCGGGGATAAACAATATGAATCGGATCAGCCTTTGCGTGCCATTCAGGTAGAATACGCACTAACTTGCCTGCATGACCCGTATTTTCATACAAATACGTCGGTAATAACGCAATGCCCTCGCCGGCAATCGCCATGGCATGCATGAGCCCGACATCATTCACCACGACGGTACCGGGCATAGGGACAGTGACGCTGTTGCTTTGGTTGTACAGTGTCCAGGATGCTTTACCTAATGCGCTGAATTGCAGGCACGAATAATGACGAAGATCCTGAGGGTTTTCGGGGGGGTCTATTGTTTCTAAAAATGCCGGACTCGCAAAGGGTGCCCAGCATGCCGTTCCGACTTTTTTTGCTACTAAGGTTGAGTCTGCCAGCGATCCCGTCCTGATCGCAACGTCAATACCTTCTGCAATCAGATCGACATACCGGTTCATTAAGACCAACTCCAGGGTGACTTTCGGGCAGTGCTGCCTCATTGTCGAAATGATCTCAGACAGAATATGATCACCGAGATCGGCCGGTGCCGTAATACACAAGCGGCCCGCCGGTTCCGCCACCGACTCCACGACTGCCGATTCTGCATCAAGGATATGATGCAGCCCTTTCGCGGCATGCTTAAAGTAAATTTCCCCCGCCTCGGTTAATTGCAATTTTCGGGTTGTGCGTTGCAACAGTGTCACGCCGAGCCGTTTTTCAAGCCGCGCAACACGCGTACTGATGGTTGATGTCGGCGAGCCAATCAGCCTTGCTGCTGCACTAAAGCTTCCGGATTCAACAACCTTCACGAAGACTGCGGTTTCATTAAAGTCCATTGTTCATCTCATTGAAAAGTGTTTTTGAATTTTACTACCTAATAAAAGAGCTGAGTATCAACTACATTAAGATTCATGCAATCTTGAGGAGTTGAATGATGAAAAAGCTTTCGTTTATTAAAAAAAGTAACGGTAATCATTGGGTCGGAGATGGTTTTCCGGTACGGGGTATTTTTTCTTATGCCGATATTGCACAAGAAATGTCGCCATTTTTATTAATGGACTACGCCGGACCCGCTTATTTTCCACCCACAACAAACAAACTGGGTGTGGGCCAGCATCCGCATCGCGGTTTTGAGACCGTCACCATCGTTTATGACGGCGGCGTATCACACCGTGACTCTTCCGGTGCCGGTGGCACGATCGAGCCTGGTGATGTTCAGTGGATGACTGCCGCTTCAGGGATCATCCATGAGGAATATCATAGCCCGGCGTTTGCTCAGTCTGGCGGGGCCTTCGAAATGGTCCAGCTGTGGGTGAACTTACCGGCAAAAGATAAGATGACATCGCCTTCCTATCAGGGAATTACCAACGCGGAGATACCTGAAGCCTCTCTGCCAGACGATGCCGGTATCGCTCGCATCATTGCCGGTTCCTATGAACACACTACCGGGCCAGCCAGCACATTTACCCCAATGAATGTTTGGGATTTGCGTTTAAAAGCCAATCATCACGTTTCCTTTCAACTGCCGGAAGGACATACCACTGCGCTTTTCATTCTGAAAGGTAAGGTCAAGATTGAGGACAAACATCTTGTTCATGAAGCTGAACTCGCAGTCATGGAACGTGAAGGAGACGTTTTTAGCTTCAGTGTAGAAGAAGAGACAACTGCGCTGTTACTGAATGGCGCGCCATTAAACGAGCCTGTTGTCGGTCACGGCCCTTTTGTAATGAACACCCGTGAAGAAATTTCACAGGCAATCTTTGATTACAACAACGGCCAATTTGGAAAAATCAGCTAAATAAAGCACTTACTGAGGAATTAATAATGAGCTCTCCAGCTAATTTCGGAAATACAAAACCAACAATCGATCCCGCCGATAGCGTAATGCTACTGATTGATCACCAAAGTGGTCTGTTCCAAACCGTCGGTGACATGCCTATGCCAGAACTACGCCAACGGGCTGCTGCCTTAGCGAAAATGGCTACTTTGTCAGAGCTTCCTGTTATTACAACAGCGTCCGTACCTCAGGGGCCAAATGGTCCGTTGATTCCAGAGATACATGAAAACGCTCCGCATGCTCAATATGTGGCTAGAAAAGGTGAAATTAATGCGTGGGACAACCCTGACTTTGTCAATGCTGTAAAAGCTACAGGGCGAAAAACACTCATTATTGCCGGCACGATTACCAGTGTATGTATGGCATTTCCCGCTATCAGTGCTGTCTACGATGGCTATAAGGTTTTTGCGGTTGTGGATGCCTCGGGCACCTACTCGAAAATGGCCCAAGAGATCACACTTGCCAGAGTGGTACAAGCTGGTGTGGTTCCTATGGATACCGCCGCTGTTGCATCTGAACTTCAAGGCACCTGGAATCGTGAAGATGCGATGGAATGGGCGGCAATTTATACCAAGATTTTCCCGGCCTACCAACTCCTGATTGAGAGCTATGGTAAAGCGCAAGATGTTGTGAAAAATAATGAAACGTTAGACTCACAACGATAACGTCTCCTTTCAAGGTGATGATTCTGTACAAGACATCGCGTTGAAAAAGAGGGGCATTCATGCCCCTGCGGTGTATGGCTGGCTCTGATGAATGCCATCTGAGCCAGCCATTTTTTGGTGTCCGCACTATGGGCAGAAAACCGCTACCTGCGTGCGAATTCCCCTGCTTCCAGTATTTTTAAACGCCCGGCTTCATGATCAGCCGCCAGTTTGGTATCCAGATCTTTGGCATATGTAAAGCAAGGCCGTGCAGTGACCCGCGCCAGGTACTGAGTAATCACAGGATCTGGCTCAACCGATCCAAATGCCGTGCAATATTTCAGTGCTGTTGCCCATAACAGATCAGCCGCCGTAAAACGCTCTCCCAGCAAATAAGGGCCTGCCCTGAGTTGCTCAATGAGTATCCCGAGCACAGTGTCGTAGTCTCCGTACGGGCTGACCTTTTGCTCATTGGGCACCCACCCCATGGCTTTGTCGCAAACAGCGGGTTCAAAGCAGGCGGAGTAATAGAGCATCCAACGTAAATAGGGACCACGCAGCGGATCGCTCAGGCCGGGAGCCAGGCCGCCGGAGGAAAATAAGTCAGCCAGATACAAATAGATTGCCACCTGATCAGTAATCAAGGCACCGTCATCAAGTAAAGCCGGTACCTTCCCCAGCGGGTTAATCGCCAGATAGGCCGGTTGTCTGTTCTCCTCCACCAGCATATTCAGCACATTCAGTTTAAAAGGCACATTCAGCTCGTTAAGCAGGATCAGAACGCTGGACGAGCGCGTATGCGGTGAATGGAAGAATACCAGTTCGTTACCAAGTGCTTTATCGGACATTGTTATTTCCTGTTGTTGTTATCAGTCCGGGTCATTATATTGGCCATACCTGTCAGATTTTGTCAGGTTTATAAACGATCCTGACTCTTTCTGATTTCTTTCTTTAACGGTGGAAAAGCTGATGCGCGCCAGTCGACTCCTGACCATTCTGATGACCCTGCAATCCCGCGAGCAAGTCAGTGCAGCAGAGCTCGCCCGCGACTGTCAGGTTTCTGTCCGCAGTATCTACCGCGACATCGACAGCCTGAGTGCGCTGGGTATCCCTGTATACAGCGAGCAGGGCGTCAATGGGGGTTACCGGTTGCTGGAAGGCTACCGAACACAGCTCAATGGTTTCTCTAAACAGGAAATCGAAACACTTTTCATGCTCGGTTTGTCCGGCCCGATGCAGGAACTGGGACTCGCGCCCGCCATGTCGGAAGCCAGACTGAAGTTACTGGCTGCCATTCCGGTCAGTCTCCGCACTCACGCCGAACGATTTCAGTCCAGTTTTCTACTGGATACCCCAGGCTGGTTTACAGAAAAGGAAACCGTTGGCGACCTGCCGCAGCTGTTCAACGCAATCTGGCAGAAAAACCAGATCAAGTTTGATTATCAAAGCTGGCGTGGCAGCAGCCAGCGGGTCGTGAATCCGCTGGGTATGGTGTTAAAGGCTGGCACCTGGTATTTGGTGGCTCAGTCTCAGATGCAGGTCAAAACTTACCGGGTTGCCCGCATTCAGGATCTGAGTATCCTGAATCACTCTTTTGAATCACCGGTGCCCTTTGACTTATCCGCATACTGGCAGCAAAGCACCCGCCAGATGGAAACTGAACTCTACCCCTACACAGCAGAGATCAAACTCACCGCCAAAGGGCTCAAGATGTTACATAGCCTGAGCCCCCCTTATGTCCGGCAACACACACAAATTACTCACACAGATAATACGGGCTGGACAAGCGTCACCTTACCCTCAGGCAAAACCGAACAGGCGGTGGTGGAAATGCTGAGATTCGGACCGGAAGTTCAGGTTATCCAGCCTGAAGCGTTGCGCCAGGCAATGAAAGACGTCATAGAAGTGATGGGGCAATATTATGACGAGTCACGCACTGAATGACTGGAATCACCCGTAATTTGCCTCACCAGATAGCGCATCACTGACCTTATCTTCTGCCTGACGCGTACAGCCCGACCAGTCTGGACAGCAAGATCACGGTATAAAGCACACCGATGACGGCTTCGAGCGATGCAACAGCCTGAGCATAAAATCCCACTGGCGTTATATCACCATACCCCAGGGTAGTCAGCGTGATATAACTGTAATACACCATCTGCTGCCAGTTGATTATTGCGCCAGAGCTCACGATAAACGAACCGGGAGCAACCCATTCAATCAGTGCAAAAATGGCGGCAAACCCTGAGCCAATCACAAGATATAAAGAGGTCGCTGAAAGTACCACATCGGCCATCACGGTACGGGCGCGAAATGTATACAATGCCAGTACCACGACCATCGCGAGATGATAGACAATTGAAGTGAGAAAAACAGCCAGCGCCGCTGACTGGCTCGGAAGGTAAGAATTGTTCAAACCCACCATCAGAACGGCCAGACCACTTACAGCGACAAAGCCCCGCAACCAGACATCGCCGGTTAGCGCCCATGTCGCAGCAACGAAAATAACAGCGTAAAAACAATAAAACACGGCAGGCCATATCCCGCTTGCCACCGACAGCGGATAGGTCAGGTTGTGCAAAAGGATGGCGCATAGCAGGGTCAGGTTGACGGCCACACCCCGAGTTGCAGCCAGCGGTTGCCCCGTCATGCCCGATTGCCCTCCCCCCCGAATCGGGCAAGTGATAAGAGAATGCCCAACACACCAGTGCCGAGCCAGAGCCCCAGCCAATGGAAAGAAAAGGCCAGCCAGCTCCAGAGGACAAGCGCTACAACAGCAATCAGGTAAGCAAACGGCATTTTCTTCGCTATGGTCCGGCGAAACATAGCGCTGCCGAACAGAAAAATCGACGGGCCGGCAGCAGCCGCCGTCACAACCGGCAGATGGACCGGCTCCAGGGGGTGATCGACAATGAGTTCAATCGCAACCGCTGTCACTATTGCACCACCCACCATAATGCCATGCGCATAAGCCAGACTGGCTCTGGCTAGCTTAGTATGATCAGCTTCCTGCAGAAAACGATGCTCCCCCGCTTCCGTCAGGTGCACAAAATATATCCACCACAGCGTGACAATCAGAAAAAAGCCCACAGTAGCCGCAGCCAGCGTGTCAGCATGCAGCGCATTTCCCACTAACAACCCACCCAACAACAGGATGGATTCACCCAATGCAATAATGAACACCTGCTGATTCCGCTCCAGCAGATGTAATCCGCGCAACGGCCAGCTTTCCATTGGCGTCGCCCCTTTACCGGGCAACCAGAACCCCACGTATGGAGCGGCGTAGTCAATCACCACAGCCAGCATCCAGCACCCTAATCGGAGTTCAGGCAGCCAAACGCCTGCCATCCAGAAAAGGCCGGATATTCCACTCCAGGCACCAAGCTGAGCGTAGTTCTGCCCCATCCTTTCGCCCCGGAAAACAAGCGCCATATATCCGGCACGGGTCAAGGCCATCACCACGTAAGCACCGGCAAAGAGCCCAGCCCTTGAAGAAAACGCCAGAGGCATAGCAATCGCCATCAGCAATGCACAGGCCATCAGCACAACCATCAGCATCCGGCCGCGGGCGTGATCCGGATCCAGCCAGTTAGTGGCCCATGCGGTATAGTTCCAGGACCACCATACCGCGGCAAACAGCGTTAAAGCCTCCAGTGCCCCCAGCCAGGAACTGTGTGCCAGCAAGAAGTGCGAGAGCTGAATAATCGTGAACACATACACCAAATCGAAAAACAACTCGATATTGGTCACATGGGGATGCTCGTCTGTCGCCAGCTGGCGCAACGCGGCTTTTGGAGCAAGCTTAAGAATCATGGACTGTATCATCTGCCTTCCCGGAAAATACCTCATCTCAGTGCCTTTCACCTGAGCCAGTGAACGGCACAGGCAATCACTTATCCGCGATGCTTTGCCAGCAGCCAGGCAATGACGGCCGGTATGGCAAATACCACAGCAAAAATAGGCAATTCCTCTGCCAGGCTGTATCCCGCATCAACAACCCCCACCCAGAGATTCACAGCGGCACAAATCAGCCAGGCCAGCAGAAACGGTTTCAGAAATCGTGCAAAAGGCTGCCCGGTGAACCAGGACACCACAAAGAACAGTCCGAGTAGCAGCAAGCCCCCGCCAATGACATAGATCGTATGCATTCAATGCTCCTGTTTCTGGCTCTTCTTTCAGGAAAAGGGGTCCAGCATCGCATCAATGTCTTTACCCTGATACGGCGGATAAACGTCGACACTGATGTCTGCTGGTGACAGCAACAAAGATTTAGCATTGCTCAGTGCATCAAATCCCGCCTTGCCGTAGTATTTTCCCATCCCAGACGAACCCACACCGCCAAAGGGTAAAGCGCCAATCCAACAGTGCAGGTTGACCAGATTCACACAACCGCCACCAAACGAGAGTGAGTGCAGAAATCGCTCAATGGTGGCCTCATCACGGCTGAAAATATAAGCGGCAAGCGGTTTTTCAAAGGTTTTCAACCGAGTGATTACGTCTTGTATGTCACTATAGCGGAGTATGGGCAGCACAGGTCCGAAGACCTCCTGCTGCATAGCAGGATCTGTCCAGTCAGACGGGTACAGTAAGGTCGGTTCGACATAGCAGGCAGAGACATCAGCACGCCCCCCCAATACGGTCTTCTCCGGCACTATGTATGAAGCCACCCTGGCCGTATCCTTTTCACTGATCATTCTTGCAAAGTCGGGACTTTGTGACGGATCGGCACCATACATTCGGGTCACCGAAGCGGACAGTTTTTCAACAAAAGCATCCGCAACAGACGTATGCACACAAACAAAACCGGGAGCAATACACCATTGCCCCGATATCGCATTGTGCCCCCATGCAATGGCATTGGCTGCACGGTCAAGATCCGCTGTTTCATCAACCACTGTCGGATTTTGTCCTCCCAGCTCCAGAATAACTGGCGTCAAATGTTCTGCGGCAGCTCGCATCACGACTTTGCCCACCGACGCGCTGCCGGTAAAGAAAATGAAATCAAAAGGTAATTCAAGCAGATCTGAAATTTCCTGACGGCCACCAGTGACAACAGCAACATCTTCAGGTGCAAAGTACTGCGGGATCAACTCGGCAAATAATGCCGCAGTTGCGGGGGTGGTATTTGCTGGTTTCAGAATAACAGGATTCCCAGCAGCCAATGCAGCAACAGCTGGATCAAGCAGCAAGAGTATCGGTGCATTGAACGGGCCAACCACCAAGGTGACACCGTAAGGCTCCTTCCGTACCTCACCACGCAAGCCACGTTTTGCTAGTCCGTCGGGTATCATCACCGCTTCCGGCGCCATCAGCAGATCGAGATTGTCACGGTAAAATGCAATGTTGCCCATAGGCACAGTGATCTCGAATAACTGTTCAAAAGGCGGTTTTCCGAAGTCTTGATGAAGCGCAGCACACCACCGTTTCTGGTGATCAAGCAACATGCGCTCCATTCGGGCCAACTGATCTAGCCTCCAGTCCCGCGATTTCGTCCGGTCTGTCATAAATGCCGCTTTCTGGCGATCAAAAACGGCTTGAAATGCGTGGCTCATATGACGCCTCCTCACCGGTGTCCCGGCCAGATAAACAGCGGGCTTGATTTTCCGAGCTTGCCCGCTGCCGGTCATGGTTTATTTCGTGGTGTAGCCACCATTGACCAAAATCGTCTGACCTGTCATCCACCACCCGTCTGAGACCATGAATACGATCCAGGGAGCAATATCTTCGATATCAGTCAGACCGGTTTTTGAGAATGGCGAAAGTGCCGCAGCCGTTTTATGGTATTCAACCGCTTCTTTCTCTTCTGCCGGATAAAAGAAAGGCGTATCCATCGGGCCAGGACCGATTGCCGTTACTGAAATTCCTCTCGCCCCAAACTCTTTCGACGCCGAGCGGGTAAAGTGCTCGACAGGAGCTTTCAAACCTTCATAAGCCGCATAGAAAGGCGTATAAGCACCAAGCAGTGACGTGACAATCGTGCAGATCTTGCCGTTATCGTTCACATGATTTCCTGCTTCTTTAAGGAAGAAAAAGGCCGTTTTCACATTGACTGCGCAAGATTGATCAAAGACAGCTTCAGTTACCTCCATGATCGGTTGTTTCACAACCATACCTACAGTATTAATTGCAATGTCAGGTCGCCCCACAGAAGCAACAACATCGTTGAACAGTTTCTCCATTGCCGCCGCCTTGGTTAAATCGGCCTGAAACGCGACAGCTTCGGCGCCGGTAGCCCGGACGGCCGCAACGGTTTCCTCGGCAGCAGCTTGGGTCGCATCGCTGTTATAGTGAATAGCCACAGCTTTCGCGCCTTGCCGGGCAAATTCGCGAGCCAGTAATCCTCCCAGGTTTTTCGCCCCGCCCGCAATCAGCACAACTTTACCTTCAATACTATTTCTAGACATGCTCTCTCTCCCTATATCCATTTTCATAACAGCACTGAATGACTATAGTGAGTGTTCTACACTAGATAAATCCGAATTCCTGACAGAACCTGTCAGCGTTTACGAACAATGGCAGAGACAAGATGGACAGAATCCAGCAAATAGAAGTTTTTATTCAGGTCTTGGAAAGTGGCAGTTTCACCAAAGCTGCGGAAGCGTTAAATATGCCAAGATCGACGGTTTCGACTGTGATACAAACATTAGAAAACCGGCTGGGTGTTCAGTTATTACACCGTACCACACGCAAACTGACGCCAACTCAGGACGGGCTTCGCTATCTGGACACAGCCAGCCATGTTGTGCAGACATTTAACGCTTCGGAGCGAATGTTTCATACTGCCCCCCATCAGGTACAAGGACGACTGCGTATCGACATGCCCAGCCGGATTGCCCGCCGTATCGTGATCCCTGCTCTCCCTGATTTTTTATCCCGGTATCCCAAGATTAATATCGAACTCAGCATGAAAGACCGGCTGGTGGATCTGGTGGCTGAAGGGGTTGATTGTGTTATCCGGGTCGGTGAATTATCCGACTCAGAGCTGATCTGTAAAAAACTTGGCGATCTGGCAATCATTTACTGCGCCAGTCCGGCGTACTTAGCTAAATTTGGCATTCCGGCCAACATTGAAGCCTTAAGTCAGCACCATCTCATCCATTACGCCATCCAGATGCCAGCCCAGCAGGCATGTCTTGAATACCATTCAGATGGGGAAACCGTCTCGGTGCCCATGCAAAGCCGGGTCACGGTCGACAATGCAGAAGCCTATATCGCCAGCGCTTTAGCTGGCATAGGCATTATTGAAATCCCAAAATATGATGTACTGCATTTATTAGAAAACAATACATTGCAGGAAGTCTTGCCCGACTACCAACCCAGCCCCATCCCGCTTTCGTTCCTGTATCCGAGCCGGAAAAACCTCTCTTTACGGGTAAACGTGTTTCAGGAATGGATCAGCCAGTTGCTGGCGGAAGCCTGTCTGATCAGCGAAAAAACTCAAGCCCGGCATCGCTGCTCATACTGAGGTGCTGCTCGCTTCATTGGCACAGGCGAGCAACCACTGTTTAAAATTAATCTGCGCCTGACTCTCTTTCTGCGCATGCAGCTTGGTAAGCCAGTAAGACCCCTTATGCAGATAAATATCAAACGGCTGCACCAACTTTTCTTCCATCAACAGCCTTTCAAACATGACAGGTGGAGCCAGTGCCACACCATAGCCCTGAATAGCCGTTTCGATCATGGCGATTGAAGAATCAAACACTATGGCACTCAGTTTTGCTTTCGGCACTGCCACTTTGGCTTCGTTCAGCCACAGTTGCCATTCATCGGGTTGATAGGATCGCAACAAGGTGTAGTTCAACACATCTCTCGGTGAGGACAATGCCTGGCCGATTCCCGGCGGACACAGAACAGTAAACGGCGCGGGAAAAAGCTCAGTCGCCTCCGTGGCATGCCAGCTGCCTTTCCCGAAACGGATCAGATAATCCAGACCTTCAGCGACCGGATCGGCCGTGTTGTTATTGGTTGAGATGCGCAGGTCAATCAGGGGATACCGTGCCTGAAAATCAGCAATTCGGGGAAGCAGCCAGTTCACCGCGAATGTACCGACCACACCCACAGAGACCACTTCCCGGTGGATACCCTGCGCCAGCATGTCCAGAGCTTCAGACAGATTGTCGAACGCCCCTTGCACCACAGGCAGCAGCATCATGCCTTCTTCTGATAAATTTAACCCCCGGGACTGACGTATAAATAAAGACACGCCCAGCTGGGACTCCAGCATTTTCACCTGCTGACTGACTGCAGCCTGAGTCACGCACAATTCAACCGCTGCCTTGGTAAAATTCAGATGTTTTGCCGACACTAAGAAAGCACGAATCGCGTTCAGCGGCAGGTGGGTAATATTCATTCCTGTGACCTCAGACTTTCTGACCCTAGATTTTCTTATTGCTCTTATTAGATTTCGCACATTGTGCATCAAATTGACTCACTTTAATATCCGCCCTGTCTCCATGGGGGCCGATAATTAACATTCACCTTATACTCATTAAGAAGTCACAATGAAAAGCACCATCTGCAATACTCGATCATTGATACTCTTTGCTGCATTTCTGGCCTCAGCCGTATCACCTGCCTACAGTCAGACAACTGGGAAGGAAGCAACGCTCCGAAAGGCCGTGGATCAGCAAGCTGAACGATTAATGGACACCTACCAGATTCCGGGTATAACCTTTGGCATCACTATCAAAGGCAAAACCTATTACTATAACTATGGGCTGGCAGATGTTCAGCAACAGCAGCCCGTGTCGGAGAACACTATTTTTGAACTGGGTTCGGTCAGTAAAACCTTTGCCGCGACGCTGGCCAGCTATGCCCAGCAGCAAGGAAAACTATCGTTCGACGATCAGGTGTCGAAGTATTTACCGGCGCTAAAAGGCAGTACGATTGGAAACACGCCGTTAATTCAGTTAGCCACTTACTCGGCTGGAGGGTTGCCGCTTCAGTTCCCTGACAGCGTCACGAACCACACGAGCATGCTGAACTATTATCGCCATTGGCAGCCTGCCTTTCCGGCAGGTACTCACAGGCTGTACTCTAATCCGAGCATTGGCCTCTTTGGCTATCTCGCCGCTCAGAGTATGGGGGATGCCTACCCGGCGCTGATGGAAAATCTCATCCTGCCGGAACTCGGGATGTCCAGCACCTTTGTCAATGTGCCGGAAGCCAAAATGCACGAATACGCCTTTGGCTACAACGCTGCTGGCGACGCTGTCAGAGTCAATCCCGGTGTTCTGGATGCTGAAGCCTACGGTGTTAAATCGACCAGTGCGGATATGGTGCGCTATATCGAAGCCAATATCGGGACAGTTTCTGTCCAGCCTCTGATGAAGCAAGCGCTGGCAAATACCAAGACAGGTTATTATCGGTCCAGCACCCTGACGCAAGGGCTGGCCTGGGAAATGTATGATTATCCGGCATCACTGAACACCTTGCTGGCGGGAAATTCGACTGAGACCATTCTCAACCCGATGCCTATTGATGCAATCGCGTCACCCAAACCTCTGTCAGAGCATATCTGGGTGAACAAAACGGGTTCAACCGGCGGATTCGGCGCTTATGTCGCCTATATACCTGCCGAACAAACCGGCATCGTGATTCTGGCCAACAAGAATTATCCCAACGGCGAACGCATCAAAGCCGCCTATGCGATTTTGGAAACTGCCCTGAAATAATCCGTCAACGCTTTCACGTCGATTTCCGTGTGCTCCGCTGTCAGTCAATCCGACAGTGAACACACGGATTTCTTCTTAACTGTTGGCGCAGCGATTAACCGCAACGTCTGACACCTTTTGATGAATTCTGGTATTCATCCAATAAAAACTAACAGACCAATACCTTTTTCTGCTGAAATGCAGTGGAAACATCCTTCCATTCATAACGATGCTGATAACACGCTCTAGCGTTCTCTGCGTTGTTTGCCTCAATTAATACAGGTGCTAATACAAACCCCTGCCTGAATAAGCTAAAGATGATATCCGATGCGTTTTCTGCATGGATCTCTTCAAAAACCAGCACTTCTTCTTTCACCAGCACACAATATTGCATATAAAACCCATTCATCAGTGTTCGATATCAGAATTATCTACGTTTATGCTATAGTGCATAGTGATTTTATTTTAATGGCGATAACTTAAAGTTATGAAGGTTAATCCAAAACATTTACGCTCTATTGAAATCCTTGCAAAAGTGAAGAGCTTCAGGGTTGCATCACAGATACTTTGTATTTCTCAACCTACACTGTCAAAACAGATTAAAAATTTTGAAGATGCCTATGAGATTGAAATGTTTGTCAGAGATAGCCAGGGCGTGGTCCTGTCAGATACAGGTAAACTCGTCATTAATGAAATCACAGCGTTAAATCGGCATATTAAGAAAACAGATGAATTGATATCCAGCATCTCACAGAATAACCTGACACCTTTATCTATTGGTTTTGGTAAATCAAGTAATGATTTCCTGCCGGTTTTTATTCGTGACTTCCAGAAGAAACACAGTAACATTTCTATTTCCCTGTCAGATATATGCTCACAAGATCAAGAAGATCAATTACTTTCAGGTTCCTTAGATATTGGCTTCATGAGAAAACCAGCCTCGCAGTCACTCGGCAGTATTCGTGTTTCAAGTGATGAATTTGTTCTAGCTGTTTCAAAAGGCCAGTATGACAGTGATCATATTGACTTCTATTTACAGAAATATAATTTGCTGATGATGAGTAATCACAGTAAATCTCAGATCAATTTGAATACTATGTCTCTGTTAAAAAACAGAACATACAAGATCACCAATATTTCAGCAGATTTGCAAACCATTATTACATTGATCTTATCCAATACAGGTGTTGCTATTTTACCAAAAAAATCAATTCTCGGAATTTATGACGCCATTCAATTAATCCCGTTTCCAAAAGAAACAAGCTGGGATATTCATATGGTATGGAATCCAAACAGGCTATCCCGATCGGTCGAACTTTTCATTGAGCACGTCAAAGACCAAATATCAACACCTGCTTCTGCATAACGCCAGAAATGTATGATGTATTGCCCTACCTTGTTGAAACTCGCGCCATGCATAGTGAACCCTGGCAGTCAGATGAGTAGCAATACTTAAAGCATCAGCCGTGAGCGCTGGTGTTGATATTCAGGATCACTACCCATCGACAGTAAGATACCTTTAGCAATATACCTTTGATAATACTGCCATCAATCTAAGAGGAGGTCTTCTTTGGTACCTCAGCAAGCATAAAGGTTAACTCATCCACTGAGCCGACCGGATAGGACAACATTTCTTCAGCATGGATAACCTGACCAGTTTGCTCTGAAACAAGCCTGGCGAGCTGTTCTGGCTGAATCTGCCCATCGACTGTCCTTAGCCTGTTCAGTTCTTCTTCATTTAAAGTTTTGGCTGTTCCCGGCAAGTAAATCGTGCCGTAATACAAATCCACCCCGAAAGCGATCAACCCGGGCACAACAAACAGGAGCAAGCCCGCCGCATCCAAAACGGCAATAGCCGGATCCACCTGACCTCCCCGCTGACCTTTTCGTTCAGGGTGTAGCAACACACCGCACCCCGAAAGCTGAATCGTTAATATCACCGTCAAACTTAACCCCAACAACTGATGCTTCATTTGGTCTCCTTACCCCAGTCGGCTCGAAAAATGTGTTGTCACTTTTTTATGATGACTACGTCTAATTATGGCGATAAATGAGCAAGTTGCAGAAAATGTTGGGGATATTTGCCCATCAACGCCTGACTAATGTACTGGCTGGAATGCACTGAGTGCTTTCCGAGCAACGCAGGTCACATTAGCTAACCGCCAGGGTATTGAAACCCGCTGTACAAGGCGTCACCGCCTGAAACCAAGATGCCAGCCACTTGCCGGATTCCCTCAAAGGGGCCAGCGTATTGGGGTTGTCATACTCAATCAGATAAATGGCGATTAATGCCGCCAGATTAATGATGACTGTGCCTGATATCATCATCCGGCTGTATACCATCATGCGTGCCCGCTCACCAACAGCCCTTTATTCTGAAGAACAAGATCACTCAGAAAATCGGCAACAAGCCGTACTCTTCTGGAGTGTGCCAGATCGGAATGAATCGCCAGCCAAATCGGCTGACTACACCCTATATCACTCTGGACACAAGTCAGTCCCTGCTTTTGAGCAATAAAATGAGGGAGAACGGCTATCCCCGCTCCAGCTTGAACCGCTGTTACCTGAGATGACATGCTAGTGGTGGTCAGGCGACAAGGCTTTCCACGCAACCTTTTTTCTAACCACTGTGCCGCCGGAAGGTGCTGCTGGCTCTCAGACCAGCCAATAAACTCATTATCTTCAAACGACTCACCGCCTTTCGGTGTGACTCTCTGCAGCAAATACTCTTGTGATGCATACAGGCCAAAACCGAGCTCACCTAACCGCCGGATACTCACATTGCCACGCTCCGGCCTGACCATACGTATTGCCATGTCAGCATCATATCGATGCAAGTTAACCGTTGAGACACCGGTGACAATCTCGATGGTCAGATTGGTGTGTGATGACATTAACTGAGGAAGTGCAGGAATAATAAGATGATCCGCCAGGCCTTGCGCTGTTGCCAGGCGAACATGCCCCGCCACTTCATCATTGCTGCCCTGAGCAGCCGCACCAAACGCATGGCCAGCTTGCTCTAGTGCCTCTGCCTGAGCAATCAGCATCACTCCTTCATCTGTCAGCCTGTAGCCGATTTGATCACGAATGAACAGGCTCAGCCCCAGCGCTGCCTCCAGCCGTTCTATACGACGGGATGTTGTTGCTAACCCAATTCCCAGCGCTTTTGAGGCGCCACTTAAGGTGCCTGACCGGGCAATAGCCAGAAAAATCCTGGCATCATCCCAGTTCAACGTGTTATGCCTCCCCCTTTTTCCTATATCGGAAATCGGATTACCAGATTTCGCCATACAAACCTCCAGTTTCGGAAAGTATATTGAGAATCATAAAACGAACCAAGGAAAAATAATCATGCGAAAGCGTTTTCTGAGCCAAGAGCTGGAAGTGTCTGCGATAGGACTGAGCTATACGGGTATGAGCGAATTCTATTTGCCGCAAAGAGCCAGTATCACTCTGACCTCTGATGATCTGAATCCACAACAACAAGCCACAGGGGATTTTCAGCCGACAGGTGACCGTTATAGCTTCGAGGGACCAAAAGGAGTCAACTCATGAATACATCCAACGCTACGGGTTGGCGCAACTGGGCAGCCGTTTCCATGCTCGGCGTTGCTGCATTTACTGTGGTCACCACTGAATTAGCCCCCATTGGTATGCTGTCAGCCATTGCTGCCGATCTGGATCAGAATACCAGTGTGACTGGATTAGTTGTCACCCTGTATGCGTGGCTGGGCGCTGCAGCCGCATTATTGTCTGTGATGACTATCAGCCATTTGCCCCGCCGGCCACTGTTAGTCGGACTGATGCTCTTACTGGGAGTCTCTAACGCCGTGTCGGCAGCGAGCCATAGCTTCACTGTACTTCTCATCGCCCGATTAGCGGGCGCACTCGCGCATGGTGCCTTCTGGGCGATGATTGGCACAATGGGAGCACAACTGGTCGCTTCGAACCGCGTTGGCCGGGCAACTGCAATTATCTTTGGCGGCGTCTCCACTGCCAGTGTTCTCGGAGTTCCGCTCATCAACTGGATAAGTCATGACGCCGGCTGGCGATTGTCCTTTGGTTTGCTGGGGTTACTCTCTGTCGCCACCGCGCTTACTCTGGCATTCAGTCTTCCCCGTGTAGCCAGCACTGCCTCTCTGAGCCGAAACCAATTTGTTTCGGTGCTGCGCAATACAGATTTAAGACGGATATATCTGATTGCAGCATGCGGTATCGTTGCACACTTTGCTGCCTTTACCTTCATCGAAGTCCTGCTTTCCTCAGAAGTGGCCATTCCTCAAAACTGGGTCGTCATCTGCCTGCTTGCCTTCGGCATTGCGGGAATACTCGGTAATTTACTGTGCGGAGTCTTCATCGATAAACACCTGAAAGCTGTGCTTAGCATCGGCCTGCTATTGGTATCCCTCTGTCTGCTGTTGATCAGCACAGTCACAGTGAAAGATGGGATTATCGCACTGTTGCTGCTCTCCGGCTGGGGCCTTGGCATCGCTATACTCTTTGTCGGAATTCAGGCCTGGATCATACGATTAGCAGGAGCTGATGCATTACCAGCTTCCGCAATTTATGCTGCTATCTTCAACGGAGCCATCGGAGCAGGTGCCATGGCAGGGGCCGGGCTATTAGATCATTGGGGGATCAGGCCACTTTATTTAACGGCTGCCATCACCACGCTGCTCAGCTTCATTCTGGTAATCATGATTCGGACCAAACCTGTGAGGCATGCAGTCACGGAGTAATCGGGGCACTTGGCAGAATTGATGGAGCTGAGGGTTTCTACAAATATATGGATGAGTGGCCAGTTCGACGAGGAGTGGTTGCTCTGATTATTACGCGTATAGTGGCAAGAGTAGAAATCCCAACACTTGAGAAAGTAGCAAGTATCAATAATTTCGCAGGTGCAGAAAAAACCACTGAATATGGCGACAGAGTACGTACTATATATGATCCGATCCACTAACCCTGGACACTGACAAAAGGTGAACCTAAGATACCTTTTGCTATTGTCAGAATCAGTTAACTCCCATTATATTTATTAAAATATTTAAAAATCTACTCGCGTATATGAATCACACCAAATGAATAAAATAATGCAATTAAAAAAGTTATCGTATCCATATTAACCTCGCCATTAAAATACTCATATAATTTTCTAATTGTAAAAATATCTTTTTGGGAAGTAAGACACTGAAGGAAACCTATAAACTGATTTTCAGAAGACAACTTTATTTTATTCCCTCTACAAAAAACCCTTATTTTTTCCCCGTTATCCGAAAACTCTATGGAGAAATCAGGATCAAGCAGAAATACGGTGTTATTTTCAAATTCTGGAACCTCGCGTTCGATAAAAGAATATCTTAGCCCTTTTTGACTTTTATTTCTCAGACAGTGATCTTCAAGTCTTTCTGACATCCACTCAGCCAGTGTGATCTGACTGATTTCTAAACGTTCTATCACTTCGTGAACATCACCTGCAAAGCGATTGTCATTAACTGCATCATAGAGCAGGAATTGTGTTATAGCACTCTCTGGATTCTTGGAAATTGATAATGCCAGCCCAATAGAAAATGACTGAGTATTACCCACGTGATAGTAATTAGCAGGCAGAAGAAACATAGACCCTGCACTTATTTCGTATGTATCCCCGTAGGAGATCAGGTCTTCAGGTTGATAACAATTTTTTTCTGGCCCGTTTAGTTGATGGAATAATTCCGGTTCAAAGAGTGTCATCGATTTAGCCGCCGGACCAAGATGAAAGTGAACAACATGCGTATAGGGATCATCAACATGAATACCAAATGGAGTATATCCGTAATTTCCCATAAACAATGTTGCTTCAACAGAGGCGCATGAATAGCCATATCTTTCAACTAAAGGCTTGAATACTTTTGCAGCGAACCGGGAAATATCATCTGACCACTGTTGAACACCGTTAATGACGATACCGAATTTCTTCCCTTCAGAAACCCGCATAAAAAATTGTTCAATGCTTTCTGACGCTTCTCTTTCTTCTCCTATAAACCTCTTTTCCTCCGCTTGGTTTTCCTTTCCTTCAATATAAAGACGAAATTTGGAAGAGCCATTCTGACGGCTGTCTTCCTTTAAACTTGTAAGCAATGTAAAAATAACGTCTTCAGAGAGAGATTCAACATCGAATGCCTCTTTAAGCAGCAATGGTTCCATTAAGGATCCATACACCTCACCTCCATTGCTACTACCGAGACTATCAAAGCGCTCTACATGCTGAATTAAATCATTAATGAAGCCGGGGTAAACATGCAATAGCGATGAAGTATTGATCATGGTTATTGTCTCAGAAGAAGATAGATGTGAAAAAAATCAGGCACTCTATTATTTTGAGTGCCTGACAGTAAGACATTTTAACTTTGTATACATCTGCCATAAACACAATTACAAAGCAGGAAACAGACTAATTGCATAATTTAGATCAATAGCAACTATGTCATATTCCTTTTTGGTATTTATTCACTTTCACTTGATGCTTGAACAGGCTTTGTTTTCATGCAAGAAAGGCCAACTGATAAAGTTGGCCAGCCACCTGCAACTTGCTCTGCTGCTTCACGTTCAATTTCAACAGGCATGTTGTCTGCATCTTTCGATAATTTTGCGACTACAGTTTTTTTTACATTAAGTTTCATTACTTTCTCCTATTTTTTAATGCCAGCATTCAAGACTGACTTGATAGAACGTAACATATCAAGAACAGTCAAGTAGCAACAATAATATAAATTTATGCTCTATTATGCGGCTAGTCACGCAATTATGAAAATGATAAATTAGTTATTAGTCGTAAGTGTTTGTGTACTCAAGTAGTATCTTCGAAGAAAATCGTAGACTACAAACTCGTGCTGCCTATTGTAAGCCCTAAAAATTCTATTAAGTTGCATATGAAGAAGAGAAGCCAACAACTCGTCTTTCGATATTATTGTTTCATCACCACTTAAACTAAGTAACTTACTGCTGAATACTGAAACACTTTTTTCATGAGACTGGACAATTGAAAAGAGCTCAGAAGGGGGATAATTCACAGGGAAAGAGTTATCTCTAGATAAATCGGAATGAAGGAAACCAGACAATTCTCTGTACTTACGCCCCAATATTTTACGAAGCGCTGACGTTTCAGAGAATTCTTTCCCAAACGCCCTACGTAACCGACTAATTAACGAAAGTTTATCAGTTAACTCGTAACCAAATGATGAAAGTACGCTGTCTGAAATCATAATAGCAGCTCTCCAGCGTAGACTTTCTCCATGCATATCAATTTGACTTAAAACCTTAAGTGTGGTTTCTGAGCAAACCTCAAACAAGGACTCAGCAATAGCAATAGTAGCATCCCCCCCATACCTTTCTATTTCTCTCTCATAAGGTGCGACTGTGAAATGAGCAAGCTTATCAACCTCTGTTAATGAGCAAAGCACCTCTGAAACCGCGGGGAGTACTCGACTTAGCAAGGTTTTCGGTTCGCCTCTAAATCGAAGACGGAGGTGCCAATCAGGATCGCTATATCGTATGAAAAACCAATTGCTGAAAAGATTCTCTTTCTGCATTGTTTTAATAAGAGGAGATAAATGTTTAGTAAGAAGGTTCTCAACATCTGAGTTTCCTCCATAAATATGCAAAGAAAGCCATTCATTTCCTGGCATAAAACGCCTTTTCTCTTGGCTCGGCTCACTAAATGTTGCTGTCGATTCCGGCACTGAACCGACTCCCTTCTTTTCCTGATTCATGCACAAAAAATGAACTTCGTTTGCATATCTTTTAACGCTATCACTCTGCTCTTTCACGAGTGGTGAATAAATATGATTTAGAGACTCCTGAAGCTTTACGGTATCCAAACCTTGCGTTTCGCTCAAAAGAACCTGAAGACACTTAGCGCTTCTTAAGTTCAATGTCAATGCATTGTCATGTAGTGAAAATACAACATTTTCTGGCAGGTCATACTTAGAAAGAAAACGGTTAACTTGCTCAGTAAACTGAGATTTCGTCATCTTTTCTAATTCAATGAATAGTTTCCTTTGAAGGTTCCACGTTCTGGGAGATAAGATAATATTACCAAGCTTCACCCTTGGTAATACTTCCGCCACGCTCAGTGCTTTAGGCCAAATAAATTGGGGGAGTTGTATATTTTGCTGTTGGATCTGGCAGAGAAACTTATATATTCCCAAACTGTTTGCATTGAAGTTATGGGCACAAGACATTCGGGGAATCACTTCTTTACCCAACCGTTTTGACCACAGACGTACCCGATTGTTTTCAACATAAACAAAAAGCTCTTTAGGCTGGATTTGAAAATTTTCATCGAGATCCGAATCCGCCAAAAATACAATTTCATGATTCCTCAGCTTAGGGCGTGAAATAACGTTTCCAGGTCTACCATCCGGTAAATGGATCACTTCCGCAAAGATAGCTTCAGGTCGCGAATTTTCTTCTCTTTGAAGGTGCTCTCTTACTTTTTTTGTGAGATCCTTATCCAGATGACAAAAACGACCTAAAAAATTCGCTGCTGATGGACCATAGCAACCCTGAAAATGAACCAAGGTTTCCTTTTCATCTCCTGTTTCGAATAAGGAGGCCTGAACTCCAAACGAAACCGGCAACTCCGTCTTACCCGGCCTTGCACACTTTTCTAGCTCTTTCCGATCCAGGTAAATTTCTTCCTCAGCAAAGGCCCCCCTACGACATAATTTTTTCAAGAGCAGGTCATCCAACGGTGTGCTTTCTAGAGCTTTACCATTAGCTGAACTCACACTCAGGGGAATACCTGCCAATAGAGGTGATTCATAGCCTTTCTCAGATCCAAAGGTAATCCCTGATTCATCATCTAGCACTTTATTGAGAGGGACAAAACGCCCCTCGTATCGACGCTGAAATTGAGTGATAAAATTTTTGAGTGGATTCGCTGCTTCGTGCGTGACCCCTGCTAGTAATGAACATGCTGTTTCAATGGAATCAGCAATATCCCTGCTGAGGAGCTTTGATGAAAAATTACGCTCCGTATCTACCTGAATCAACTTTGTAGGATTAAGCGGAAAAGGTAATGCTTTTAGCTTATCTACCACCTCTGAATAACTTTCAGTGCTGACATGCGTTTTGGTGTCGAAATCTTGGAGGGTGTCAACTACCGAATGTAATACCGACGAGTACTTCATTAGCCCTGACATAGAGAGAGATTTCACCAAATGCGAAGATGGCTCTTCTGCTGTGAGAGGCAAAGGCATATCCAATATTAAGATCTTCTCACTAAGAAGATCTTCTACGTATTGCCTTATATCGTCCCTTGCAATTAACGGATAAGCATCTGAAAATTTATCTACTAACACATTTAAAGTTATGCCTTTATTTGTGAGCTCTAGTATGGAGTCAAGGTACTCATCTGTTTCAGCCTCACTAAGTTGGTAATTCAATGCATTACCAGATTGATAAGACTCGATATACCTCAATGTGCGGTGGCCTGAGTGATAAAGGGTAGTGTTCGATTTCACTACAGTGTGTTTTGTAATATTTTCTTCCAGGGAAAGATAATCACGTATCCCTGAAAGATATAACATATCGAGCCTGGTTTTTCGTTTATCTTCTTCCCACGGTAAGCAACACAAATCTGTTGTATGGCTAAATTCCCCTTTGCTGATACCAGCAAACAAGCCAAATGGCGTAGGGCGACAATGCATCCGTATATAGTATTTGAGCAATGCACACCCAATTTTTTTCCCTTGTTTGCTGTTGGGATCTTTTTTCCATATCGGGATTCTTGACAATAATGATGGACTAGATAGATACAGTGCTTCCCTGACTTTCGGATATTCGAGCCAGTTCTCCAAAGTGTTGGTAAGTTGCTCGTCGTCACCTTCCCATGAAAAATAATCAGTCACAGGCAGACTTGGTGTTCTCATAACAAAGAAATTGTCACACTTTATTTTTTTCATATCATTGTCCATGTCTTAAATCGTCATTCCCCCCTAAGTAAACTAAGGCTAGATTGACGGTAAATTGAATGAAGAAAAGCAGCGGTGCTTAATGTGATTGATTATTGTAAAGGAAGTTCTGATTAACTGAGGAGCAAACAATCATCCCAACTGTCATCAACGCCAACTGCAGTTAATAGACAGAGACCAATACCAGAATAGCCTTCCAAAAGTCCTGCATTTTCGATAGAAATATCCTGTTCTGATACATACTGATTGAGTCCGGATAATCCTTTTTCCCGATAAAGAGACAATGTATAGTCAAGCCAGTAATCAGCGGCGTCATAGAACTCAGATAAACCAAATTTTTTGTACAGCTTACGATAAATATGAAACAAACCTGAACTGCCGTGGCATAATCCACCGTCATCCACACCCGATTCCTGCAATGTGCGATGAGTCGAAGCCAATGCAATTTCCTTTGCACGACTCAACATTGCTTCGTCTTTCAATGCTGAAGCGGCGTTTGACAGTACCCAGGCAGCACTAAGATCACCATAACACCAACCAAGGCGTGTCTCGCATGTCTGTCCAGCATAATAACCAAAAAATGTACTGGCTTCGGGCGAGTTGTGATTAGCCAATAAACACTGGCAAGAGCGCACTAAGATCCCTTTGATTTGCTGCCATTCGTCCCCAATTAGCGGAAGAGCAAAACTGAGTGTTGCAATAGCAGAGCCTACGCCATGCGCTACACCAAGATTAAATTCATTATCAGAGGAACAATTAAAACGTAGTGCTGATGAGACAGGTGTACTCCAGCTCAATCCGTCTTTTGTATTCACTGCACTTCTGGTTAATGTTTCAAGTATTGAACGATACGCCTTTTCGTGGGGATTATTAATAAAACGCCTGCGACAAAAAGCCGCATAGCCAGCCAGACCAAATACGAGTTCATAATCACCACTCCATTGATGATCGCTAAACGTTTCAGCCAGATACAATTCGAAATCTCGATTAATCTCCTGATCATACTCTGCTTCATCAGCTTCAGCAGACAACAACTCAAGGAGCCAGCAGCACCCACTCAATCCTTTACCAAACGAGATATCCTTCAGATCACTCATTTGAGATTGAAACATATCGAACTTTTTTTCAAAGCGCGTTAGGTCGACTAAGGATTCGTTATACTTTCTCAAATTCCATTGAAAGAGCAATTGACCTGCCAATCCACGATAGAGCGATGGATCAATGTCCGTCGCTTTTTCATTTAAGTAAGAACAAATATCATGAAGTAAGCTGTTAATAATGTTTATACGATCAGGTTCCTTCGCCCAAATTGAACTCATAGCTTGTTCTCTGGTTGTTATGTTAGTCACTGGGAGTATTCAGTAATCTTGCTGATACTTTTGTACTGAGCGGTTACTTCAAACAACTGCCCATCCCTAAGCTCCAATACTCGATCAGCCATTTGTATTGTTTCCTTGCGGTGAGCGATAAGAATGCGAGTAATGTTAAGTTCAGAAAGAGAACGATTAACGGCACTTTCTGAAGCAATATCCAAATGAGAAGTCGCTTCATCTAAGAACAGAATTTTAGGGCTGCGATATAACGCCCTCGCAAGAAGCACTCGCTGCTTTTGTCCACCCGAAAGGCTTGAGCCCAAGTCACCAACAAGCGAGTTGTACTGCATTGTCATCGCCATAATATCTTGATCAATGGCTGCCATTTTTGCGCATACCTTAACACTATCTATATCGAGATTTGGATCAAATTGACCGATATTTTCGGCAACAGATCCCGACAACAATTCATCCGACTGCATAACGGTCGCTATTTGACGTCGATACTGAAGGTGTCCCAGTTCATCCAGGCTTTTCCCATCGACAGTTACTTCACCAGATTCAGGTTGATACAGCCCAAGCATGACTTTCATCAATGTCGTTTTTCCACCTCCTGAAGCCCCAACGATTGCCACACACTCTCCGGGCTCAAACGTTGCTCTCAGATTCTGGAATAAATAAGGCTCTCCCGAGGAGTGGCGAAAAGATATATTATTGATGCTCAGCTGACCTGACATATCGTGATTTTGCTTGGAGTGTAAGTGGGATTCCTGTTTAGCTTGTGCCAAATCAGAAAGGCGTTCTAAATGTAAACCCAGCATTTTGAACTCAATGAGCTTATCGACTAGTGAAGAGAAGCGCTGTATAAGTTGCATTTTATAGGCCATGAACGCCATGAACATGCCGATAGTAAAAATTTCATCTCCACCTGAAGCCATAACAAGCTGTGAGCCAAGAAAAATAACCAGAACATTTTCAACACCAAAAAGAAAATTCTTGGAAAGGTTATAGGCCAGATTTAACCGCTCTACTCGTACATTGAGGTTCAACGCCTTTGTATAATGGTTCTGCCAAAGAGCCTGTCGTTTTGCTTCAATACCAAAAAGCTTTATGGTCTGCATTGCACGCACATTTTCCATAAAGTTGGTGTTTTCAGTTGCATCAGCCACAATAGCTTCTTCGGAAATTTCATGAAGTGGTCGGTACCACAAACAACGCAATAAGAGGTATAGCAGCATAGCCGCTGATACTACCCACGCAAGTTGCGGACTATAGAGATAAATCATGACTAACGTCATCACTGCCATGATGCCATCAATAACGGCTTCCACCATAGCTGTTGTTAGCATTTGCTTTATTTGTTCCAACGACCCAAATCTGGATACGATGTCGCCCATATGGCGCTTTGAAAAAAAGCTCAAGGGTAAACGCATTAAGTGCTGGAAAAGATTGAAGGCCAGTTGCTGGTTAAGGGTCGCACCAAGGTGGATAACAACAAAGCCACGCAATGCACTGGTAGCTACATTAAGTAAAACCACTAAGCCAAAGCCCAGTGCGAGCATTGAGAGCAGGCTTTGATCAAAACTCACGATCACTTCGTCTATCGCGAGTTGCATATAATACGGGCTCGCCAAAGCAAACACCTGCAATATGCACGACAGCGCAAAAAGCTGAAAAAGAACAGGTTTTAGGCCATTTACCGAGTGAATAAACTGAGAAAGTCTCATCTTCACCCTGACATCTTGTTTTTTGAAGGCTTTTGTCGGCGTTAACTCTAGCGCTATTCCGGTAAAATGATCACTTATACTCTCCAGAGACAGAGTCCGTTTACCTATAGCAGGGTCAACAATCGTCACAGACTTATTAGATACCGATAGAAGCACCACAAAATGATTCATGTCCCAGTGAATGATACAGGGTAATTTTAAATGGCCCAGCTGTTCGAGAGTCAGTTTTAACGCTCGACCAGCTAAATTCAACTCGTCAGCAATATTAATAAGCTGTTGTAAATTAACGCCTTTTAGGGTCTGCGTATACTTATTTCTAAGAGAATTCAAATCTGATTTATAACCATAACTGTCCGCAATCATAGCTAAACACGACAAGCCACATTCTGCAGCTTCTGACTGGAGTATTGTTTTCAATGCTTAATATTCCCTTATTAACCTTACCATGCAGATAGACCTAAAACCCTAAAACTCCACAACTCCTCTCAAACTAAACAACGGTTCCATTAACCACTCAGCTAATGACCGTGTATCAGTAATAATGTCAGCTTCAAGTTGCATTCCTGCTTGTAAAGGCACTTCTTTTCCGTATGCCTGAACTGTTTGTTTGGCAAGCTTTGCTTTAATTCGATACATAGGTTCAGTATTCGCAATAGGAAGAGTGAATTCTCCTGGAAGAATAATATTTCCTGTCATTTCATATATTTCAGAATCCAACATGCCAAATTTTTGAAACGGAAATGCATCGAGTTTTATTCTTGCGACCTGACCTTTAGAAACAAAGCCGAAAGCACTCGTGGGAACCATCAGCTCTGCATATAAAACCGATCCTTCAGGCAAAATACTCGACATATACTGCTGTGGCCGAAGTAATTGACCTACTTTTATATCTAAACCCGTCACTCGGCCAGTTGATGAACTACGTAAAAGGATTTCACTTTTTCCGGATAATTCAGTCAAACGATTCTTTTTCTGAGACTCAGATAATAACAGGTCTTGTATTTCTTTTTCTTCTTCGAGGGGTAACTGTTCGAGTTCTATATTGAGGTTACGTATCTCCTGCTCTTGAAGTGCAACTTTTGCTTTTAGGGTGACAATATCTTGTTGTAGTGTTAGCAAAAGGTCTCTTTGACTCTCTTCATCAATGTCTGACAAAAAGCCTTTCTCTGACATCTTTTCATAATTAAAAAGTCGATTTTCAGCCATTAATTTACGCGATTCGGCCTGAATAATTTTCATATTAATCAATTCGATCTGAGTCTGTTTCGAGTTAATCTCTTCATTGAATGCTCGTTTCCTGTTTTCGAAAAGCTTATGTGTTCGAATCTTCTGATCATTAATTATTGAAAGCTGCTTATTAATTTCTTCTGAAAGAATATCATTCAGGTCTATCCCTAAATCTGTACTGTGCTTGTATTTAAGCCTAAACAAAGGCATTCCATATTCTATGTACTGCCCTTCCTGAATAAAAACCTCTGTCACATAAACACTGCCAGGCGAGTAAGTTTTAATAACACCCTTATTCGGCAGTAAATAACCACTTACTGTTTGTTTTTTCTTATACTCTGCATTAAAAATAAAAAACATACCACTGAGGAATATTGAAACCAAAAGAAAGAAAAAAGCCCGGTGGCTTAATGGTTGAGAAAGAGTTACATCTCCCCAAAGTTTATTATATTGATGATTTACCGCTTCCCGGCGAAACATGGGCAAGATCTCTTAATTTTTAACATTCCCAATTTTTGTATTGTCACAGAAAATAACTTATCTTTCAAAGTGCTCCCAATAAAAACAAACAGCCTAGTTACATACCATATTCATAAAAATCAGAAGATTAGGCTAGGATAAACATTTAGAGTAGAATCATTAACCGATTGACTGGAATTGCAAGAACTAAATTGTTTACCTATTCTTTTGTGCCTCTGGTCTCATATTAGATAAAAGTTAAGGTTCCTAAATAGCTAGTTCTCAGAATAGTACCGTTTCATTCATATTTTAGGAGTGACTGGCTTTAGAAATTGAGTACCTCTGGTTAAGCACCAAACATGCAGCTTCAAGTTTGATCTTTGCAGAAAATGGACGACGTTATCTTATAATGATACAGCTCTTTCTTTAGTGCTGTCTTGACCACCTAAAATGCTGTTCGGGGTCATTACCACTGCACTTGGTACTTACAAATTTAAATAGTTTTTTACGCGGGAATATTCGAGCTGACGACGATACATAATGCCTAGCCCGTTTTGTTGTTAAACTACAACAAAAATAGCTTATGCACGCTTATGCACGCTTATGCACGCTTATGGTGCCATTTATGTACGCTTTTAGGGAAATTATGCAGGCTTATGGTGCAAGCAACACAAACGCCAGATGGGTGGAGACCCCCACCAGCCACATCCCGGCACACACGTCGCTCGCTGCGGCTGCTCCCTTCCAGGCCTGACCGGGTTCACGAGTTAGTGTTGCGGGAGGACCAATGGGGGCCTCCATAGATTCTATGTCTCACTGGTAACCCTTTCAGGTAATTGCGAGAACGGGACGGATTATCCACTAACCCCAAAGACAATGCAAGGCATTGGCAAGCCGCGTGCTGCTGACTGCTGGATTATTACCCATCTGCCGGGTTCCCTTTATGTACTTTCGAATTCGTTGAGTAAATATTCGGCCAGCGAGGCGCTGCCCAGCACCAGCAGCCAGGCGACTAAAACGGGATTAGGCACTTCAAATTCGGGGATCACCACCAGGGTGGCAAAGGCAATCGCCGGTAATACCCAGTTGAGCCTTGTTACCCAGACAAGCTGATTCTGCTGGTACAGTGTCTGAAGTGCGACGATGACACCTATGATGCACAGTACAACCAAGGCGGCCGGTGTCAGCCCACCGAGCCATAAAGGCACTGCCAGCAGTAATGGCCAGCCATAATTCGCTTTAACCGGGCGCCAGTAGCGAGCGGCAAGCCAGATGAAACAGACCGCCAGCACCTGCAGCAAGGTATACGCGGCCTGGCCTGCCAGTTTTTCTTCGCCCTGCAAGGCCAGTAAGCCGGCATCCATGGCGATCACCACAGCAAAGAGTAACGCTGCAACCTGCCAGTTGCCCCGGGGCGAGAAAGAGACAGTCAGGACAGGGAGCATCATCAGCAGGCTCACCGAGAGGGCGAGCGGCTGAAAAGGCAATACGGCGCCAAACATGCCGATACCCATTAACAGCAACACAGCGGACACGCCGCCTTGCGGCAACAGCCACAGTGCGGGGATGGCCACCGCAAGCACGGTTAAATGATGCTGTGCGAGCCCAAGGGCGCTGACCCCGACAATGGTCAGTAACATGCTCATGACAGCCAGGATTGTGGTATATAACATTTGCACCTCCCTGCACAAATTGTTACCCAGGATCCCAATATGGACGACTTTAAGAATCAAATCTACAGCCAGATCGCGCAGATCCCCGACGGCAAAGTGTCGACTTACGGTGATATTGCCCGCTTTGCGGGCTTTCCCGGTTATGCCCGTCACGTGGGAAAATTGTTAGGCCAGTTGCCGGAAGGCTCTACACTGCCCTGGTTCCGGGTGATCAACAGTCAGGGGAAAATTTCACAGCAGGGTGATGACTTCCTGCGCCAGCGGCAATGTCTGATTGCTGATGGCATTGAGGTTTCTGTTACGGGCAGGATTGCTTTGAAGCGTTACCGTTGGGATGGATACCCAGAAGAGAGATCTCCTGAATAAGAAAAACCCGGCATAAAAGCCGGGTTTTAAGTATAAGGGTGCGGTTATGCAGTTATTGTGCTGCGCGTACCAGCATCAGATCCAACTGAGTGGTTTTGGACGGATCGGTAATCACATGATTGGCAGTATCTGTGATGAACAGCAGCTTACCGTTCACTTCGATTCGCGCGCTCACGGCATAGGTATGAGATGGCTTAATCTCTTCTTCCATATACTGGAGGCTGAATGAAAAAGGCACCTGCTTGCCTGCAGCCAGGTACGACTGGCGGCTGATCACTGTCGCGGGCGCATCCATCAGAGAAACATCAGACAAGGTCACCGTAATCAGCGCATCATCCGGAAGCGCCATACGCTCACGATACGTCAGATTACCTTCAACTTTTTCGACACCTGCTTCTTTATTGATCATATTTGTACATGCTGAGATAACCATAGCCGTGACCAATAAGGTTAGTAACGCAAACATCTTTTTCATCGTTGTACCCTGCCCTTGATATTCCTCCCACAAACTGATGGTTCTAACACTTCAGAACCTTTCGCCTTGAGTTTATGGATAACTAACTGTAAAAATTTGGCTAATAATAGCATTATAACTGGAGCTCCGATGAGCAAAGAACTGAACGAACTTCTCAATCTGTTGCACTTAGAACAACTGGAACAAGGTTTGTTCCGCGGCCAGAGTGAACATCTTGGTTTACCCCAGGTTTATGGTGGCCAGGTCATCGGACAGTCCTTATCAGCAGCGAAAGAAACTGTGCCTGAGAACCGGTTTGTCCATTCCTTCCACAGCTACTTCCTGCTGCCGGGTGATCCGCAAAAACCGATTATCTACGATGTCGAAAACCTGCGTGACGGTAAAAGCTTCAGCACCCGCCGGGTAAAAGCAATTCAGAACGGTCGCCCTATCTTTTACCTGACAGCGTCTTATCAGGCGCTGGAAGACGGCTTTAACCACCAGTTCCCAATGCCTGAAGATGCCCCACCACCCGAGTCTCTGAAGCCTGAACAGGACCATGTCAAAGCCATCGCAGACCAGCTGCCCCGCAAATTTGTCGAGACCTTTGGCTGCGAGCGACCGATTGAAGTTCGTCCGGTCACTGTGGTCAATCCGCTCCATCCTCAATCAGAGGCGGCCAAACAATACCTATGGATAAGAGCCAATGGTGAAATGTTGAACGATCCTCGCATTCACCAGTACCTGCTGGCCTATGCCTCAGACTGGGGTTTCCTGGTCACCGCCCTTCAACCACATGCCGTCACGTTACTGACCCCGAAAATGCAGGTGGCCACCATAGATCACTCCATGTGGTTCCACCGCCCGTTCCGTATGGACGACTGGCTGCTTTATGTCATTGACAGTCCATCAGCCAGCGGCTCACGCGGTCTGGTTCGGGGTGAGATTTATAACCGTGACGGCGAGCTGGTTGCTTCCGCCGTACAGGAAGGTTTGATGCGTAAACGTGAAGACTGATTTATCTGGAAAACGATCATCTAAAAGACGTTCATCTTGCAGACATTCACCTTACAGACCTTAAGCACTCACTAACGGCAAAGCTCCCGGAATAGCAATATGCCACCATTATCCCGGGAGCCATTTATAGTGAATGACTTGTACATTTTTGTCAGGCTGATGTCAATTTTCTGCTGTCTCGGCAGAAGCTTCTTCCAAATGGTGGAGATGATCACTGACCTGCTGCAACTGGTACATTTGCCAGTACTGTTTGCGCTCAGAAAGCAAGCTGAAATGCGTGCCTCTTTCAATCACTTCCCCATGATGCAATACCACAATCTCATCGGCATCCATGATGGTTGAAAGCCGGTGCGCAATTACCACAATACTCATGTTCTGACGCAGCACCGAGAGCGTATGCTGAATTTTTTGCTCTGTTCCTGAATCTATATTGGCAGTCGCTTCGTCCAGTATCAGCACTTTCGGCTGCTCCACCAGTACACGGGCCAGTGCCAGTAACTGCTTCTGTCCGGCAGACAGGTTCACTTCCCCGCCTCCCAGCACAGTGTCTAAACCAAACTCGTACTGTTTTATCTGTCCGGCCAGGCCGACCGTCTCTAATGCGTGCCAGATCTGATCATCAGTCATCTCCCGCCCCAGGCTGACATTTTCCCTGACGGTATCACTCAGTACGTGCGGATCCTGCTGGACCATGGCGATGCCCTGACGAAGCACAGGTCGGCTCAGGCTTTCCAGCGGACGGCCATCTAACTCGACGCCGCCTTCGGAGCTTGGATAAAAGCCCATCATGAGCGAAGCCAGGGTACTTTTGCCGCTGCCCGTATGCCCGACCAGTGCCAGAAACCCCTGATGCGGTAGTTCGAGATCAATGTTGTCCAGCACTTTCTGCTTGCCGTCATAGCTGAAGCTCAGCTTACGGCATGCCAGATGCCCGCTGGTCAGCGCCCTTTCATCCTCACCGTATGCTTGCTGACGCGAGTCGATCAGCGCAAAGATCCGCTCGCTGGCCACCAGTGCCTGCTGAAGCAATGATAATTGCTGTGTCATTTCAATCAGCGGTTCGGTGACCCGGCCCAGATAGCTCAGAAACGCATACAGCACCCCGACCCCGATCAGCTCTGTGCCACCAACACCAAACAGCGCCACCAGCGTCAGCAAGGCTATCCCGGACAGCAGATCAATCAGGGGCCGCAATAACACGCTGTTCAGTTTGGTCACCCCGATTTGCGCCTTGAGGTGCTGATCGGTCAGCCCGGCAAAATAGGCACTGAAGGCTTTTTCCTGCCGCATGAGCTGGATCAGACTCATCCCCTGGATGGACTCGCTCATCGAGGAGTTAATGTCCGCCAGCAAATCGCGCATGCGTCGATAGGCACTGGCACTTTTGTGCTGGTACACCACCATCACACCCACCACAATCGGCAACAACGCCATTACCACCAGGGTCAGACGCCAGCTCATGATAAACATCACAGTGAGCATCACCACAATCAAAGTGACGTTCTTTAAAAAGGTCGCAATCACAAAGACATAAAAATCTTTAATCGATTCAGTGTCATTGGTCAGCCGGGAGATCAGCTTGCCGCTGGGCATGTAATCAAAGGCCGACAGAGGCTGGTTCATCACCCGGGTAAACAATTGCTTGCGGACTTTCTGCACCACGCCGATGGCAATCTGATTAAAACGCAGTGACTGGGCGTATTTAAACGCCCCCGCCAGCATCATCAGCGCAATATACGCCGCCACTAACGCCGCGACATCGGCCGCCGGAAACTGATCAACAGCGATATAGTTATCAATAAAGCGCTGCAATAACCAGGGACCGGACACATCCGCCAGTGAGGCCACGAACAATAACGCGATAGCAATGAACAGGTTGCGCTTATCGTCCAGTGCGTACCTGAGCAGCCGTTGTAATACCGCCCGGTTAACTGCCTGTCTTTTCATTGCCCCTCCTCAATGGCTTGTTCCAGTTTCTGGTAGCGGTGCATCTCGGCGTACCAGTCATCATTGATCAGCAAGTCCGCGTGCGTTCCACGCTCGCTCACCTGACCGTGCTGCAGCACGACGATTTCATCGGCCTGCTCCAGCGCGGTCAGGCGATGGGCAATGACAATCACGGTTTGCCGCTGAGGCTGACTGCGCAGATTACGCAGGATCCTGTGTTCTGTTTTGCCGTCGACGGCCGACAGCGCATCATCCAGTACCAGAATTTCAGCATTGAGCAGCAGCGCTCTGGCAATCGCAATGCGCTGTTTCTGGCCGCCGGACAGCGTGATGCCCTTTTCTCCGACCAGAGTGTTATACCCCTCAGGAAACAGCATGATATCTTCATCAATACAAGCTAATCCGGCAGCGTAACGGATGGCATCTATACTGGCATCCGGCCTGCCCAGCGCAATGTTATCGGCAATCGAGCGGGAAAACAGGAAGGGACTCTGGCTAACCACCGCAAAACGGCTGCGCCATTGCTCCAGGAGTGCATCGCGGATACACACGCCGCCATACGCAATGCGCCCATGGCTCAGCTCTTGCTGGCGTAATAGCAGCGCCAGCAAGGTAGATTTACCGCAACCTACCGGCCCGGCCAGCCCCAGCATCTGACCTGCCGACAAGTGGATCGCCAGCTCCTGCAGGGCAGGCTGGCGCTGCTGCGGCCAGGAAAATGCCTCAATCCGGATATCCAGCGCCTGACGGGTGTCCGGCAGTGCTTTGGTGCCGCTGACGATAGTCGGGGCCTGATCCAAAATTTCCTGCAGGCGTTTCCATGCCGCTGAGCCGCGCTCAAGAATATTGAACAGCCAGGCAATGGCCAGCATCGGCCAGATCATCAACCCCTGATACAGAGTAAAAGCGGTCAGATCGCCCAGAGTCAGTTCCCCCTGATGAATTAAATAGGCCCCGCCACCGACACTGAGGAAAAAGGACATCCCGATTGTCAGCTGGATCACAGGGTCAAACTTGGCATCCACTTGCACCACCCCGAAATTCTTTTCACCGGCATGGTCAACGACTTTCTCAAACGCGGCCTGCTGCCTTTGCTCCAGACCAAAAGCACGGATCATCCTGACGCCGTTCAGCGATTCCTGCGTGGTGTCCGTCAGGGCGGAAAAAGCGGCCTGCGATTCGCTGAATCTGTTATGCAGCTGGCTGCCAAAGCGCGAGACCAGCAAGGCCATAACAGGCATAGGCAGAAGCGCTAAAATCGTCAGTTGCCAGCTGAGCTGGGTCGTCATGATCAGCAAAACCGCCAATCCGGTGATCAGCGAATCCGCCGCAGTCAGTACGCCTTCTCCGGCTGTCATCACCAGCGCATTGACATCATTGGTTGAACGGGCCATCAGATCACCGGTTTTGTGGCGCTCAAAAAAATTCGGCGCATGCCGGGTAAAATGGCGATAGAGTTTGTCTCTGAGCACAGTGCCCAGTTTCGCGGCACTGCCGAACAACCACAGGCGCCAGACTATCCGCAACACATACACCAGCACCCACATCGCGGCCAGTCCGCCCAGCCACATCAGCATGGTGTTGATGGTCATTTTGCCTTCAACCACACCGTCGACTATCCAGCCTATGGCCCGGGGTGGAATCAGTTCAAAAAAAGCAATAATGACAAAAATAGCGATCGCGCCGCCATATCGCCGCCACTCTTGCCGAAAGTACCACCTGAGTTGCCAAAAAACCTGCATGTTTCCTCCAGCAAAGCACGGTCTGCTCACGAGAAGTAAGCCGAAGAACAGAAAAATATTATAAAGTCGGGTGGATCGAGAGGATAAAATCACTCGTCACACTGAGGTGACAATCTAGCAACATATTGGCAAAAAGGCAGGCTGGTTATCAACCCAAATGTAAGGAATGGCAGCAAAACAGCAGGTGATGCTGCCTATTTTCACAGCGTTAACGGAATATTTGTTTTTATACAGTACTTTTTCAATACAAATCAGAGATTTATAAAGGAAGCGCTGTGGTGTATTTCAGGGGTTCCATGGCAAACGTTGAGGTCACATTGGTTAATCCGCTGATACTGTTAACCAGTTTTTTATAAAAGCTGTCAAACGCAGACATATCTGCCATCTGAACTTTCATCATGTAGTCGTATTCTCCGGCCATCCGGTAGAACTCCATCACTTCCGGAAACTCACTCACTGTCGCGACAAAACGGTGATACCAGTCCTGAGAATGATCGCTGGTTTTTATCTGGACAAAGGCAATGAATGACAGCCCTAGTTTGACCGGATCCAGCAAGGCCACCCGCCGCTTCAGTATCCCCGCTTCTTCCAGCCGTTTTAAACGTTTCCAGCAAGGAGTAGTAGTCAGATTGACCGCTTCTGCTAAATCATTAAGCGACAGACTGGCATCCATTTGCAGCAAGTCCAGCAGCAATCGGTCCGTGGTATCTATTTCCGTTGCATTCTTTTCTGCCATACTTTTCCCTGAAATGTTTATTTTGAAGAAAAAATTTCTATAATTAATCAAAGCAACAATAATAATAGCAAAGAAATTTCCTCCCGTTAGCGTAAACTTTCATTGAGTTAATCAGCCAATTTTCAAGGATGTTTCATGCGTCACGATCCACTCTGGGTGAACCAGGCCATCAGAAAAATCGAAGCCGACTTTCAGCGCTCAGCCGATACCCATCTCATCAAGCTGGACATTCCGGCCATTGAAGGGATCGACCTGTATCTGAAGGATGAAAGTACTCACCCGACCGGCAGCCTGAAGCACCGTCTGGCCCGTTCTCTGTTCCTCTACAGCCTGTGCAATGGCTGGATTGGCGAGCACACGACTATCATCGAATCCTCGTCTGGCAGCACCGCGGTTTCTGAAGCGTATTTTGCCCGCTTGCTGGGCTTGCCGTTTATTGCCGTGGTCCCCCGCCGGACTGCTCGTAAAAAAATTGAACAAATTGAATTCTACGGCGGCCAGGCACATTTTGTAGACGACCCTTGCCAGATTTATGACGAATCTCGTCGTTTGGCTGAAAAACTGAACGGTCATTACATGGATCAGTTCACCTATGCGGAACGTGCCACCGACTGGCGCGGCAATAACAATATTGCCAAGAGCATTTTTGAACAGATGCAGTTGGAAGCGCACCCGATACCAACCTGGATCGTCATGAGCGCCGGCACAGGCGGCACCTCCGCCACCATAGGCCGCTATATTCGTTATCAGATGCACGACACCCAGCTATGTGTGGTGGATCCTGAGCATTCGGTGTTTCACGATTACTACCTCACCCGGAATCCCACCCTGAAAGGTGAGCGCGGCAGCCGTATTGAAGGAATTGGCCGCCCGCGTGTCGAGCCAAGCTTCATCCCGGACGTGGTCGATGACATGCGCACCATTCCGGATGCAGCCAGTATCGCAACCGTTCACTGGCTGGAAAAGCTGCTGGGCCGAAAAGCCGGGGCTTCTACCGGCACCAACCTGTACGGCGTGCTGCAGCTCGCCAGTGATATGAAAGCACGCGGCGAACAAGGCTCCATCGTGACCTTGCTGTGCGACAGCGGCGAGCGCTACCTGGATACCTATTTCGACACCGATTGGGTGGCCAGTAACATAGGTGATATTCAGCCTTACCTTGAGCAACTGGCGGTCTTCGAACAGACAGGGCAACTCAGTTGATCCTACTCTCCCGGTAAGTGCTTGTAACAAGGCAGGTGGCTTGGCATATCCTGACTCTCAGGGTAGGATGTGCCTTCTTTTTTGAACCAGATTCGGAGCAACACCATGCGCAAAGCCGTTGTCGTTTTCAGTGGCGGACAGGACTCTACCACCTGTTTAATTCAGGCTATGGCCAATTATGATGAAGTCCATTGCATCACTTTTGACTATGGTCAACGCCATAAACTGGAAATCGAAATTGCAGAGGCCATTGGCAAAGACTTAGGTGTTGCCGCGCACAAGGTGATGGATGTCGGCCTGCTCAATGAACTGGCCATCAGCTCACTGACCCGTGACAATATTCCTGTGTCCCATGAGCTGCAAGATAACGGCTTACCCAATTCCTTTGTGCCGGGTCGTAACATACTGTTCCTGACGCTGGCAGGCATTTACGCTTACCAGATAGGCGCAGAAGCCGTTATTACCGGCGTGTGTGAAACCGACTTCTCCGGCTACCCGGATTGCCGTGATGAATTTGTGAAGTCACTGAATCAGTCACTGGTACTGGGCATGGATCGTCCGCTGCGCATTGAAACGCCGCTGATGTGGCTCAACAAAGCCGAAACCTGGGCGCTGGCCGATCAGCACGGTAAGCTGGATTACATCCGCAATCAGACCCTGACCTGTTACAACGGCATTATTGGCGACGGCTGCGGCAACTGCCCGTCTTGCGATCTGCGCCGTGAAGGCATGGAGTCCTACCAGAGCAACAAAGACATAGTGATGAAAGCGCTGACCGACAAGCAGGCTGCAAACCAGGCTTAAATGAAAGCCAGGGTCATCACAGCCAAAGCCGGCCGCATCATGCGGTCGGCAGCCACAAACCTCAATGCTGTTTCACACAGACTCAACCTCCTCACTGGAGAACGCTTTCTCCGCTCCCATTCTGAACTTGAAAAAGAAGAGCAGCGAATCAGCTCATCCGACTGTGCTCTAATCAAACAGCGATTTACACGATCCGGATTGTTTCATCTCAACCAATTGATTGAGATGATGCCAGTGCATCGCATCATGAGCAAAGTTACCTGAACTGATCCGTTTCACTCCCAAGCCAGCCAACACTTCAAAGCAAGGGAGATCAGGCATTGCCATTACATTCACCGGCAGCGAACTTGCTGCAACAACGGCTTTGATATCGTCATCCTGTGTGAGACAGGGCACAAATAAGCCATCAGCACCTGCCATCTGATAGATTTGGGCGCGCTTCACCGTTTCGGCGCAAGCATTATCTAAACCCAGTAAAAATGCATCGCAGCGGACATTGATAAACACCTCAACCTGACGTTGCCGCAATATATTGCGCACTGCCGATAATTTCGCTGCAAATTGATCGACATCCACTAACATTCGGGATTCATCAACACGGCTATCTTCAATATTGATTCCGACCACACCCAACCCGGTCAATTGCTGTATATGATCGGCAATATGCTGCGGCTCACGACTATACCCGGCTTCAATATCCACACTAACGGGAAGCTGGCTGACTGCGGCAATGCGCCGAACCATAAAAACTAACTCAGCAAACGGCATTTGTTCGCCATCCTCATAGCCCAGCAGGCTGGCGATGGCTGCACTGGAAGTCCCTAACGCCTGATAACCGGCCTGCTGGGCGCAACGGGCACTGGCAGCATCCCAAACATTTCCGATGATGAAAGGCGTCGATTGCTGATGTAATTGTTTAAATTCTTGCATGATGTCTGTCTCCTGACTGGAAAACCACTAATAGGCAGGGCTGATCCCTGGAATGCCTATTTTGTTTCCAGGCGAGGTTTAACACCAACGATACGAATCGACTTTAAATATAAGAAAAACTTATAATATTGCCCCCGAATACAGACAGACGCCCCTATTTTGCTGAAAAACATCAATCTACTGGTCACCTTTGAATGCGCTGCCAGACACAACAGCTATAGTCTGGCGGCCGCTGAACTCTGTATTTCCCAGGCCGCCGTCAGCCAACAAATGCGACAGCTGGAACAGAGTTTAGGATGTCGCTTATTTGTCCGGAAAGGCAAAAGAATGCTGCTGAGCCAACAAGGCCAAAGCCTGCTCAAGTGCGCGCAACAAGCTTTGGCCATCATTCATCAGGGGGTGAACCAACTTCATCAGGAAGAGATTGCTGGTGAGCTCACCATCAGCTCAACACAGGCTTTTACCACGCTCTGGTTGATGCCAAGGATGCAACGCTTTTCCGAACTGCATCCGGACATCCAGATTCGTGTGATCTCGTCCGCGGGGTTTGATGATCTCAGACAAGCACATATTGATCTGGCAATTCGTTTCGGTACTGAGGTGGAAAAATACACACAGGACAGCCTGTCCTGTGAGTACTTTGGTCAATCCGCTGTCTATCCGGTTTGTTCTGCGCAACTTGCCCGCGATCTGCCACTCAGTTCCCCCGACGATCTTCTGTCCACCTGGCTAGTCACTCTGGAAAACCCCGGCGCCTACGATTGGCAAAGCTGGTTTGAAAATGCAGGTGTGCAGGCCAGCAACCAACACGCCAAGTGGACTCGGGTCAACAGCACAGATATGGCACTGACTGCGGTGTTAAACGGCCATGGCGTCACGCTGGCTGTGCCCTATTTATATCAGAGCCCGCTTGAAGCCGGGCAACTGGTGATCCCTTTTCAATTGCCTCACCCTAATCCGGTCAGGCGCTATATGGTCTATGACCCGAACTCAGCCAGACTGGCTCGGCTAAAGGTGTTCATGGCGTGGCTGAAAGCTGAAATGGCCGATGCTTGAACCTACCGGACCGACTTGAACAGCCCAACCCAACGGCTCTATCGGGCCCTTCCCTAGTCTCTGAGCTTACTGAGCAGATTCGCTTTCACCGCCGGCCACTCTCCGGCAATGATCGAATACACCACAGTATCCCTGATTGAGCCATCTTTCATGATCTGATGGTTGCGCAAAATCCCGTCCTGTTTCGCGCCAAGGCGTTCGATCGCAGCCCGGGAGATCTGATTTTCTGAACTCGACTGCAATTGCATCGGAATCTTCAAAAAAACGCTTAAGTAGCAAATACTTACACTCGGTATTCACCGGAGTTCTCTTCACCGAATCCGAATACCAGGTGTAACCGATCATCGCTCTGCGGTTCGTTTCATCCACATTGTAATAACGAGTGGTTCCGACAATCTCACCGGAAGACTTCAGTCGCACCGCGTATGCAATATTACCGGCCCGGGCATCAAGCATGGCGCGATTAACATAGTCCGACATTGCTTTCGAGGTTGGAACACTGGCAAACCACAGCTTCCAGGAGTCACCATCTGAAACTGCTTTTTTTAAGGGCCCGATATGCACTTCTTCCAAAGGCTCTAAAATAACCCATTGACCTTCAAGCTTTTCGTTTCTGATCCACATTTATAGCAACCTCCTCCATGGTTCAGCATGACCGATTCAGCGCCTGCAAGCGGCGCATGGCAGAGCATCATAAACCAATATGAAATAAGTTTCATTAATTCTGATGGCGAACGTTTTCTCGTGGTGACTCTGAGATCACCAGAGAACATCAGCACTGGTTTAACGATGACCGCTGTCGTACTGAAACGGTGAAAATAAAAAAGAGCCAGCTAAATAGCGGGCTCTTTACACAAAGACTGTCCCTGAACATCAGGCGACCAGCGCTTTGGGCGCAACACGCCGGAGCGTATCTGCCAGGCTGGCGTAGACGGCTTCTGTCCCGGAGTACCCCAAACTGAAACGCAGGGTATTTTTTGCCACATCATCGCTATACCCCAGCCCGGTTGCCACTTTCGACAAGGCTGATTTCCGGTCTGAGCAGGCCGAGCCGGACGACACCATGATGCGGGCATCATCCAGAACCGTCTGCAAAACTTCCCGGCTGACGCCGCCAATAGCACAGAAAGTCAGTCCCGGTACTCGCGGTGCCGTTTCGCCGATAATGACGGTTCCGGGAAAGTGGTGCTTCAGCGCTTGTTCAAAGCGTCGCTGCACCGCGGTAACTTCCGCCTGATTCACCATCTGTTGTTGTGCAAGCGGCAAAGCAATGGCCATAGAAGCAATGCCCAGATAATTCTGGGTACCTGCCCGCAGGCTGGATTCCTGTCCGCCGCCCAGCAAAAGCGGGCTGAAATGCCAGGAATTTTTCACCAGCAGAAAACCGGTGCCGGGTAAAGCGCCAAACTTATGACCAGAAGCGACGGCATAATCCACTTCGCTTCGCTCGAAATCAAACGACTGCTTGCCAATCAGTTGCGTGGTATCGCACAGATATTCCGCATCATATGCATGGCACAATTCAGCAATCTGCTGATAATCCTGAATCACCCCCGTTTCATTATGCGCAGCCATCACCGCCACCAGAACCGCTTTCCCCTGACAGGCTTTCAGTGCGACCTGTAACCCGGCCAAATCCAGCAGCCCGTTTTGTTCATGCGCAAGGACAATAGAATCAGCACCTTTCGCACGACAGTAACGAATGTTTTCCAGCGTCGCAGAATGTTCATAGGGCGAATGCAGGATCACTGCATCCTGATAACTGTGGTGCTCAAAGAAACTGAAAAACACATTTCTGATCCCTTCGGTTGCACCACCATTGAAGATCAGCTGGTGGCTGTCACAGGACAATACCCCGCACAATGTCCCCCTCGCCATCTCAATCTCCTGAAACAATCTGTTTCCGATGAAATGATTCGAGTTCGGGTTGCCAAAACGTTGTTCTGAAAACTGCTTTTTCAGGTAATCAAAAACCTCGGGCTTAATCCAGTCAGACCCGCTTACATCCGCATTAATCATTTTTCCACCAATCGGTTTGGATCAGCCGATAGCCATCGACATGATTTTGATAGAACTCAGCAGCACGAAAATATTCACGCAACGCGCAAGCATCTTTTCGTTCAACCGAAAATACAGGTAGCTACCGAGCTTTGCGCCGACGAATATGCCCGCCACCAGATAACCACAGAGCGTCCAGTCCAGAGTGTCTGAGGCCGCACGTCCGAAAAACAATGAAAAAGAAGAGATAATCCCGATCACAGGCGCTGTCGCAATAGCCAGTTTGGGCAGGCAGCCGAAGAGAGCAATCATCACCGGCAGATAAATAAAGCCGCCACCCTGGCCGACAATCCCGCAAGTAAACCCCAGCAACAGACCCATGATCGGCAATACCACAGAATCTAACCGGATTTCGCCCAGCCACTTTCGCCAGAGTTCCGGGCCTAAGGTCGTGATCACCACGGAACTGATCGCCAGCACAGAGAACGTGATTAAAATCACCTGGTCGGATAAATGAAACGTGAATAAAGAAACCGCCAGGCTGGCGACGCCCATAGGGACGCCGAAACGGTAAATCAGATTTTTATCCCGTTGCTGATATTTTGAGTGATGAAACAGGGCACTGATTGAACCAAAGAAGCTCTGGGCGACCGTCAATCCGGTAATGGTCACCATCGGCAGTGCTATTCCGTTTAGCCAGGGCATGCAAATAATCAGTAAAGGTGCCAGCAAAATGCCGCCACCGATACCCAGTAAACCCGACAAACTGCCTGTGATGATCCCTAACAGGCCAACGATAATTTCCTGACTCATTTGATGATGATCTGCCCTTGCCCTGCGCTGATTGTCCCGATCACATAATGGTCAGACTGTTCCGCTTCAAACAGCGGCAGAATATGATCCCGATAGGTTTCCTCGTCGACGGTAAACAATAATCCGCCGTTCGTCTGCGGATCGTGCAGAATCAGACGAAGCGCATCGCTGATGTCGGCTTCATATTTCACAAACCGGGCATAACGGCTGATATTGTTGTAAGTACCGCTCGGATTCTTAGTCACCGCCAGACTCAGAGCTTCCACACCTTCAATGACAGGCACCGCATCCCCATCAATGCTGACGTTAAACCCAGTGTTGTCCACCAGCTCACTCAAATGTCCGGCAAGACCAAAACCGGTAATATCTGTCATCGCACTGACACCAGGATGCTGAGCCAAAGTGTAACCAATCCGATTCACGCGACTCATGATTTCGAGCGTTGACTCGGGTAACTCTGCTTCGCTCAATCTCCCCACTTTCAGGGCATTTGAAATAATGCCAATCCCCAGCGGTTTGGTGATAATCACCAGATCATGATTTCGGGGGGTATTATTTTGCCGGATATGCGCATCCTCAACTTCACCAATCACCGCAAAGCCATACAAGGGCTGCGCATTTTTAATGGTATGGCCACCGACCACAGTTGCCCCGCATTCCGCCATCACTTCCTGGACACCCTCAATCATTTTTTCAATGTACGGCATGGGGATATCATCGGGTGGAAAAGCCAGGATGGAATTGACAATTAAAGGACGGCCGCCGGTCGCATAAATATCACTCAGTGCATTGGCTGCAGCTATTTTCCCGAACAGATAGGGAGAACTGACGGTTGAACTAAAAAAGTCAGTCGAAAATAATAGCTTTTTACCACCAAAATTATAAATGGCGCAGTCATCAGAGGTTTCAAAGCCCAATAAAATATCGTTATTTTTAACGGTGTTTTTCTGCTGTGTTGTTTTCAGAATATTCGTCAGCATCTGAGGCGGGATTTTACATCCACAGCCACCAGACTCTGAAAATTCCAATAAATTGCAAACTGACATATCAGACACTCCATGTTTTTATTGTTTCACGTTACAAATTATTTTCAGAATCATGACAGATTTGAGTCAGGCAATTTACACCGGTCTGATGACAGTTTTATTTCAAAAACACGTCACAGAAATGACAACAAATAACAATAAAAACAACAAGTTAAAACAACTCTATCAATAGCGTTCGGTTGAGCCGCACTCCGGCTCACTTTTCAGTACCATCCTTTGACACAACCGGAAAAGAACAAAAGGAAAGTAACAGTAAAGTCACTTTCCTTTTTATTGCGGTCTGTCACATCAGCCAGTCATTACATACTGAAGCCGACGAAACGCCGCTGGCAATTGTTACATTGGCTGGGTTGCTGAGTTATTTCCCACTCACCCGTCAATAAACTGCCAGGTATCCGCTCCATCAAATAAACGGATGCGAACCGACCTGATCTCCCGGGCTGAAAACATGCTGTAATTCACCGCGAGCCGATCACTGCCGGAAGCAGGCGCAGAAGAATAATGTGTCACGCAGCCGCAGCGTTTGCAGCGATGAAAATGAATGCATTTATCACCGTGCTCATAATACTCGGAGCCAAACTCCCCCACCTGAATATCCACCTCTGATTCGGTCAGATACCCCCACAGTGCCCCGTAACGGTGGCAGAGCGAACAATTACAGCGGGTGGCGGTTTCGGTAAGTCGTGCAATGGTTAACCGGACATTGCCGCAATGGCACTGGCCTTGATACATACCTGACTCTCCTTTTCTTGATTGAATGCCGATGATGATTTTACCCCGGCCAATGCGTCAGCAGAAATTGCCAGACCGCCTGCGATGCTTTGGTCCGTTCGCCGACACAGACAAGCTGTATCGGGCTGCGCTCTGGATGGCGCCAATCTGTCAGCACAGGCACTAACAGGTTCTGCTGGCATTCCTGCTGCACAAAAGCAGGGTCAACCATAATAATCCCCAGCCCTTCACACGCCATGTCCACCAAAGCCCGGCTGTTGTCGGTTTTGATTGCCGCGGCCACTTCAACCGTTTCTGTGTCGCCGCTCGCGTCCTGAAAAGGCCAGAAATTAAAGCGACTGGTCGTATTTTCAAACACCAAGCAATCGTGCTGCGCCAGCTCATGCGGCGCTTGAGGGCGGCCCCGCTCAGCAAGGTAACGCGGCGAGGCAAACCATCCCCAGTGCTTGTCCCCGATTTTTCGGGCAATCAGGGAAGAGTCCGGTAGCTGACCGATACGAATGGCAATATCAATTTTCGCATCCAGCAAATCGACCGTCTGATCATCCAGACTCAGATCAATCACAATATCCGGATACGTCTGGCGCAGTTGTTTCAGCACCGGCACCACAAAGCGCTGCCCCATCAAAATACTGGCACTGATTTTCACCCGCCCTTTCGGTGTCTGTTGCGTTTCGTCAATGATGCCATGCAGGTTCGATAATACCGCCCTGAGATCGCCTGTGCCCAGCAACAGGTTGCGGCCAACATCCGTCAGTTGCAGTTGCCTGGTCGAACGGTGCAGCAAAGGCTGACCAATAAACTGTTCGAGCTGGCGAATTTTCTTGCTGACCGAAGATCGCGGTAAATGCAGTTCAGTCGCTGCTGCCTGAAAGCTGCCGCGCTCTGCCACCAGATGAAAGACGTGCAGCAGCGGCAAATTAAGGTATGACATATCCATCCCTGTGTGTTTATTTCTCTTTCGGAACCAGTCTGTAGCCATATTGGTGCCTTATTGGCAACAGATCAAGCTGATACGCTGTCCACACAGTTAGAGACAAGCTCACAGGCAGGAGAAATACCATGAAAGGAAAGACATTTTTAATCACTGGCGGTACAGCCGGTATCGGACGGGCACTGGCGGAACATCTGGTTCAGTCCGGCCATCAGGTCATCATCACTGGCCGTGATCAAGCCAGAGTTGATACGGCAGCACAGGCCATTGGCTGCGCCGGGTATGTGGCAGACAGTGCCAGTTCAGCACACATTAAACAGCTTGCAGCCACGCTGAAACGCGACAATATCCAGCTCGATGGCCTGGTGCTGAACGCCGGTGTTTTCTATCCCGAATCCATGCTGACGACCACAGAAGAAGCCTTTGATCTGACCATGGACATCAACACCAAAGGGCCGTGGCTGACGCTGCAGCAGCTCCATCCGATCCTCAGCAATCCTTCGAGTGTGGTGTTTGTTTCCAGCATTGTCGTCAACAAGGCGTTTGCCAACAGTGCAGTGTATTCTGCCAGTAAAGCCGCATTTGAAGCGATTGCCCGTGTTGCTAATCTCGAATTCGCGCCGCAGGGTATTCGGATTAACTCGGTTCGCCCCGGTGTCACCGCGACAGAGATTCAGTCGAAAGCCGGGATGACCACTGAGCAGCAACAGGCGTTGTTTACCTCACTGGATAGCACGCCATTGGGCCGTGTGCTATCGCCCGGCGATCAAATCGGTGCCATTGAGTTCTTGCTTTCCAATCAATCGCTGGCCATGCGTAATGCCGTGCTGGAAGTCAATGACGGGTACGGACTGTAAATAAGCCGGCCCGCTGGAAAAACAGCCATCCGTTTTGCGTGATCTGTGTACTGCCCTTCAGCCATAGCCTGAAGGGCGTTTTCTTGGTGAGTTTGCTTCATCACTGCTTTATCAATGACCATTTATGCGTATAATCGCCGCTCTGTTACGTCATACCAACGAGTGATGAATCTCCAATGTCAAAATTTTTTTTCAAAGGCCGCAGGGATGTAATGCAAAACCATGCGCAGTCGGGTTATAACGTAAACCGTGGCGTCAAGGCAGGTACTGAAGAAGCGCCCGTTTCTGTCGTGGTGAACACAGAAGCACGTAAAGCGGAGATTGAAGCGCTGGTTGCTGAACACGCGCTCGTGGCCGATATTGTCGTCGATGCCACTCAGGAAGAAAACACGGTTGAGCTGGATACGCTGCTGAACAAGCCCGCCACCATCACCTTTGAAAAGACACCCAACCGCAACGATCCTTGCTCTTGCGGCAGCGGTAAGAAATACAAAAAGTGCTGTGGCTAATTATGCCTGAGTACTTTTGCCTGAGTATCTTTACCTAAGTGCCTTTGCCTGAATCTCTTTCAGCGACCTGCCTATGAACGACATAAAGCCTGATGTTCATACGCAGGCGGCTCCGCTTCTTTTCCAGCCGCCTGTTGCCTTTTCAGCGATCTGTTGCGAATTCCTGCTTGTCTTCCAGCGCCTTCAGTGCACTTTGTAATGGCAGCGCAAGCTGTTTGGGATGAGCCTGAGTCAGAGACACAGTGCTGCACGCCTGAAAATGACAAAACTGCGCAACAGCCGCAGCAAACGCCGCAATCAGCAGTTCCTCATCAAAGCTATGATTTTCAATGTGCAGGGATTTGATTTCCAGATGGCTGATTTTTCGGTGCGCCTTGCAATCCATCCGTCCGATAAATTCACCGCGATACAGTAGCGGCAGACAGAAATAGCCATACTTTCGTTTGGCGGCGGGCACATAGCATTCAATCTGATAGTCATAGTCAAACAGCGATTTGAGCCGATCCCGCTGAATCACGGCATTGTCGAACGGAGACAGGATCAGCATCCGCTGATTCAGCCGGGGAACCGGGCGATCCAGTGCCCCGGCGTCCATCACAAAGACTTCTCCGCTGCTGACTTTCACTTGTTCCAGCTCGCCCATCGCCAGCTTTTCCTGCACTAAATCTTTCACCGCTTTGCGCAGGTCGGTGCTGCGGCGCAGATAAGTCAGCCCCTTCATCGACATCAACCCATGACCACGCAGTTGACGGTCCAGCAAATGCGCTGCGAATTCCGCCATATCCGGCATTTGAGTGTTCACATGCGAAGGCAATACCCGCTCGGTTAAATCATAGGTTTTCTGAAAGCCTTCGCGACTGCTGACCATCAGGTCGCCTTCCATATACAGCTGTTCAAGCGCTTTTTTAGCGGGTTTCCAGTCCCACCAGCCTGCCCGCTTGCTGGAATTGGTGTCCACATCACGCGAACGTATCGGGCCTTCGGCGCGAATGCGTGCCAGCAGTTCTGTCATGAGTTTGCTGTCGCGCTCTTTGTACCAATGCGTCTGGCCGCATTTGATCGCGTGTTTGTAGGGTAAGGAGAAACGAAAATCTTCGATGGGGATAAATGCCGCCGCATGGGTCCAGTACTCAAAAATGTCGCCATCGAGCAACAGCTGATGAGTCATGTCCGGCCTGAAATTCGGTACCCGGGCGTGAAAAACATGATGGTGCGCGCGCTCCACCACAGAGATGGTGTCTATCTGCACATAACCTAAGTGGTTAATCGCTTTGCGTGCTCCGGCCAGGCCGCGTCCATAAGGCTGAGCCTGGAGTAACCCCTGTGCAGCCAACGCCAGACGCCGTAAACGCGCCAGATCCTGCGGCCGTTTTATTTCTATCACTGTCATCCTTCCCTAGCGTGTAATTTCACTGCCCTATCGTATCAGGATCAGCACCTGATATTGAGAGCGATGAAGCGTAATCGGCAATGATGGCTTTGATCTGATTCTGCGTCCCACTCCGGTTACAACCTTCGGCCCTTCACATAAATACGGAAGGCAGAGCCTTCCGTTCGATTTATGTAACAAGGTAAAACTTTGCTTATACCAGCTCGGCCAGCATGGTATCTGAGTATTCGGTCAGTGCTTCACCAGCCCGGACTTTGGCAACATAATCCGGATTGGCAATCAAAGGACGACCAATCGCCAGCAAATCGAACTTGCCGCTGGCAATCGCCTGACTGCCGCTTTCCGGCGTAAAACCGCCCACGCCGACCAGCGTCTTGCTGTAACGCGAGCGCATATACTCAGAAGCCGTGCCGCCCAGATAATCAAATTCCATCTGGTCGTCAAACACGCCCACATGCAGGAAGGCCAGGTTACGGGTTTCCAACTCACCCAGCAGGTAGTCAAATACTTCGCGATCGCGGGCATCGGCATCAATATTGAAGTAAGCCCCCGGCGACAGGCGCAGCGCAGTGCGGTCTTCACCAATGGCTTTCACGACAGCATCGACCACAGCCAACGGGAAACGCGCCATGTTTTCTGGGTTTCCGCCGAATTCATCTTCACGTACGTTGCTGCTGTAATGCAGGAACTGATCGATCAGATAACCGTTCGCGCCATGGATCTCGACCCCATCAAAACCCGCTTCCAGTGCATTGATGGCGGCCTGAGCGTAATCGGCAATCAGCTCTTCGATCTCTTCCTTGCTCGCCGGTTTCGGTTCGAGATACGTCAGCTCACGCATCCGCGGCACTGTGCCTTCCACACCCAGCGCGGAAGGAGCCAGCACAAAATCGCCGCCAAAGAAATGGGGATGTGCCACACGGCCGGTGTGCCATAACTGAGCAAAAATTTTACCGCCGTTGTCATGCACTTTATCGGTAACGTTACGCCAGCCTGCAATTTGTGCCGGTGTGTACAGCCCTGGTGTGTTCGGATAGCCCTGCCCGTCCGGACGGATGATGGTGGCTTCACTGATGATCAGACCAATCTCCGCACGACGGGCGTAGTAATCGGCCATCGCCTGAGTCGGCACCAGCTCATCATCCGCCATACAGCGGGTTAGCGGCGCCATCAGAATACGGTTTTTCAATGTGATTGAGCTATTCAGTGCGAGAGGTTGAAACAAATTTTCCATTAGGGACACCCTGTGATCATTTCTTGAACGCCCATTCAAATTAGTCGATCTTGAATGCGCGTTCAAGTATTTTTTGAATGCACATTCAAGATCGGATAAAATCCCTGCAAGCCACATGGATAAGAGAAAATTAATGCGCAGCGCCGAATTTGACCGCGAAACGGTATTACATTCCGCTATGGATGCCTTTATCGCCAAGGGTTACAGCAAAACCAGCATGCAGGATCTCAAACAGGCCACAGGGCTGCATCCGGGGTCCATCTATTGTGCGTTTACCAATAAACGCGGCTTGCTGGTGGCAGCTCTGGAGCACTATCAGGCTGAACGGGACAAAGTTTTTGTGCAGTTATTTGACAGCCAACCCACAATCATGGCTGGTATTGCGGCCTATCTGGAGCAAATGGTGATCGAATGCGAGCAGGAAGAGATTAAAGATTGTCTGTTGCAAAAAGCCCTGAGTGAACTGGCGCGGGACGATAAAGAGATTGAGCGCCTGATCAGCCATAAACTGAAAGACTGGGAGCAGCTGTTTGTCTGTAAATTTGAACTTGCCCAACGGAACGGCGAATTGTCAAATCAGCGCAATGCAAAAACACTTGCCCGTTACCTGGTCATGGGAATTTACGGCATCCGCGCCTATTCCCACACCTGCCCCGCACCTGGTGTGTTGCGCGAGCTGAGTGAAGAGTTGTTGAGAAATATTCAGGGGAGATGATGCTTCGGGAAACAAAGCGGCCCAAGTCTCTGAGCCGCTTGCGATAAACAGAAGGCAAGATGAACACTACAAGCGGAGGTTAGTCGTAAACAGGTGCGTCAAAGTTGTACCCTTCATCGGAATAGGCGGTCACAATCGCATCGTCAACCAGGCCTGATTCCGCTTTAACCTGAGTTTCGAAAAAGTGTTGAATTTGTTGCCGGCGACCATGCGCAGACCAGTCTTCTGCACTTGCCCAGATTTCGTTAAACACGATGGGATAGTCGTTTCTTGTCGCACTCGGGTGGTCGATCTGGCGGGTCAGTGTGTACTGAACGCAGCCTTGCTCGCGAAGCGAATCCGGCTCCAGTGCTTTCAGTACGTCAAACAGTTCGGCTTCTTTGCCTGCTTTGGGTTTAAATTGTGCCAACACATAAACGCGACTTGTCATTCGATTTCCTTTCTATTTCTGAACGTTAAGATGATGTCGTTTGCAAACGATAGCATAGAAGTGAGAAAGTTGAAGGCCGCCAGGTGCAATGTGGTGAAATGACGTCAATCGCGAATAAAGCTGAGGCATACGCCTTCACTTCATTGATTAACGCCATCTTCAGTCTGTCCTGAACAGAACAGAGTAAGCTATTGATTTATCATTACGCGCCGGATTCTGACTGGCGCTGAACAGCGGATAAAAATTGACGAAGGACTTCGTCTTTACATTCCCGGAAGTGCTTGTTGTCTGGCTTGCGGAAAAAGGCGCTCAGTTCATGCTTGCTTAAGCTCACACCGACAGTCTGCAGCATCTCAAGAATATCTTCCGCTTTTAAATTCAACGCAATACGTAATTTCTGGAACACCATATTGTTGTTCAGATGATCTTCCGGTTTGGGTTGCTCGCCATCACGCTTACCACGTTTGAAATTAATCAGCCCATTCAGAAACACGGCTAACTCAGTGTCAGTCAGCTTGATAAAGGTCTCGGCAGCGTCTTTTTCTAACCAACCCGCAACCTGTTCTTCGGTTGCGCTGAAATCCGCCATCGCGAAGATTTCAATCATAGTATTGTTTTTAAAATCAAAGGTATCACGTACACGACGCAAGATATCATTATTGGTCAAAATAGATCCTAGTCTTAGGTATGCCATGGCAATCAACACGATTGCTGGAGAGCGGTGATCTTACCAGACTTGCGAGCCAAGCCCTATCAATTGCTCATGTCACAGTAAAGCTTATTTTCCACTCGCACTGAGCAGCAACTTCAAACTGGCGGCTCCGAAAAACAGTGCAAACAGACTTTCAAATCCCCTTTTGGACCTGAGGTAAAGCTGCCGAATCCCTGTGCGGGAAAAAAGCGCTCCGTAGCCCAGAAAAACGGATGCACTGACCAATCCAACCACAAGAAAGACAGAGATCAGATCTGTCGGTCTGGCCCCAGCCGGAACCCCCATGGAATACAGAGCGCCAAAAAACAACACAGCTTTTGGATTGGTCAGGTGAATCAGCAAACCTTTGAAGTAATTGCCCTTAACTGTGGATATTTGATTGTCTGGCAGTGTGGACGAAGCCGATTGAAAAGCAGACCGCAACGACTTCCATGCTAAATACAGCAAATACAACGCCCCGCAGTACCTCATCGTTTCAAAAAACCACACATTCGTATGCATTAAGGCTGCCAGACCAAACGCAGCAAAAGCAGACCACAACAATGAACCGGTAAGCACGCCAGCAGCCAGTGATAAACCCAAATAGCGCCCATGCTTCATGGAAGCACCGGCTATCGCCAGCGTCGCAGGTCCGGGACTGGCAATCGCTGCGAAAGCAGACACAATAATGAGCAGATAATTAATCTCTTCCATTGTTTTCTGACTCCCTGTTTGGGCTGATGAAGACTGATTTTATTGTTTATCCCTCATTGAGATATTTGACCAACAACATGTGCTAATTACGCCTTGTACCCGTAGATTGTGACACCTTCGGAATCGATATCAATTTCAAAGCTCCCTATCGTACAGAGCTGTTCGATAATGATAGAAAGATCTTGCGTTTTATACTGTGTCGGTGCATTTTCATAAGGCTTGTATCCAACGCGATTTGGCAGTTTAAGCCACTCAATTCGCTTGAATTCAAACGGCCCATTCAAAGCCCCACAATCACCAACATAGTTTTCACCAAGTTGTTCGTAATCAGGAACAAAACCATGTTTTGGTTCGTCTTCCCCAACGAGTTTCCAAATACAATTTTCCAGCACTAAATGAGAGTCATTTATGACGCGAAATAGTTTCCTCCATTTCGCATTGGACATACACGAATACGAAAATTTAGCGCTCTCTCTATCCAACACAATGCTCTCCAGATATTCATTTAGCCCGCAAGAAAATAACCTGCATCAGACAACCACACCTAACCTTCACGCCCTTCGGAAAACGTCTGTAAATTGGAATGTAATTGACACCAGTTTGGCTTATATGCGGTGTAAATTTGAGCATCGACTTTAACGGGGATATCGTCGTCAAACGTCGAGATAGCGAGCTCAATGTCATTCGGCGTCGCATTTTTTATGCGAAAGCCCAAACTGGAGCCGCAATGGGAACAAAAGGTTCGAATCGTGCCATTGGGTGCAACGAACTCTTTCAGCAAGTGCTCTCCTGAAAGCCAGTTTAAGCCCTGCACCCCAACCAGAGTTCCAAAAGCAGCACCATGAAATTTACGACACATTGTGCAATAACAGTTCGCAGCCTTTTCACTGAAACCGCTAACAGAAAACTGAACGCTCCGGCACAAACAAGACCCTTTGTATGTGTTGCTCATCTTACGTTTCTCTCCATGTTGTATAACGAGTGGTATCGCCCTCTCTTCAAACTTGACTGCACTGGAAATGTCATGCGTTAACAGCCCCTTTTGTCTTCGATAAATCTCATATGTATTCGGTGCCAGCACGCGCTCTTCTTGTGGGCTCTGTTTCATGCAGATAACGCGTAAATGTATCTTTTGGACGCTCAAGACCATTTTCAGCTAACACTCTTGAAGCCATGCCTCGGTGGTTACTGCCATGGGTCAGTAAATGCAGCAAGATTTCTTCAACGGTGAGCTGTCCGAAGGCACCATCTATAAACTTAAACGAAACAATGCGCTTGAGTTCTTCCGGCGTGGCTGACTGCGTATAATTTACAAGCCATGAGTCATGCTCATTCATTGTCTGACGCAGTTCGGATAAGGAAGGAGTTTCTACTGTATTATCGCCACTGTATTTTTCAGATTCACCGATGATTCGACTGATGAACAGACTATCGACAACTGTTGTATGATTTAGAATCCGAACGAAAAATGTGGCATCAATTTCCGGTAATTTTGAAAACTGCTGTTCCCCTAATTGAAGCAGCTCCGCATTGGCCCATTGTTTATATTGAAACGCTTTAGAAAACTGCATTTTTTCTCCGAAATATCTCAGATCATGGCATTGTTACTGACAAAGACAGCGCAAACCCGTGATTACATCTAAATCGCTTACTCTGTATTATTGCTGCCCTGATTACACACTTTCTTTAGCACATAAAATGGCAGCCGCAATAGCAGCTTTGGCTTGGGGGCTGTTTTTCCAGCAGGTGGTTCGTAACATGGAAGCCACCATTTCAGCGATATCATCGACCTGATAAGTCGCCAAATCAGACAATGTGTTGATACCAATTTCCTCAAACCTTTTGATGACAGTCGGGCCGACGCCTTTCACAGCCAAGAGCACTTCTCTTTCACGATCAGAAAATGCCATAAGATCTCCTTATTAACACAAAACGAATGACATGGAATTCACTTCATCAGGCTTTTCCACACTGGGCATGTCTGATTCCAGACTAAACGGAGGCCAACCTATCCACATCTATCCATGTCATTTATTTAGCCAAATATAGTTTCGTACCCACGGTGAGGTTCACCAAGGCAAGGTGTTGTTCTACAAAACAATAACATGGTCAAGAGTCCTGAATACGTTTGCTACGATCCTACCCGCGATTATCGGAATGGAAGCCTGTGGTGATTCTCATTATTGGGCCAAAGAGCTGGATTAGCTCAACCTTACACCAAATAGTTGGCGTCGTTACTGAAAAGGACGAGGGTAGAATCCAGTAATTGATATCATAGTCGTTTATTATGCAGACAATTTGCACGATGCTTCATCTAACCAGTCACGAACGATTTGCTGAATATTCGATTTAAGCCATATAGGACCATAATCAGTCATGTCATTATGTCGAGCATTAGGAATCTTTATAATGCAACTACCGTATTGCACTTGTTCAGCATTGGTAAGCAAAACACCATCATCAGCTTCAAAGTCGCTAGATCGGACGGACAACACTTTGATGTCTTTGGTTCTAGGAAGAGGAATGATCTGATCCACTAACTCTGGACACTTAGCTAAGCACTGTTCTTCAATTCAAAATTCTCAGGGCTGAGATAGCCAA
>NZ_JAUOQQ010000059.1:0-824 GCF_030547675.1 Photobacterium sp. 2_MG-2023 | reverse complement strand
TTCATGCTGAAATCCTTTGTTTTTAGTGCCTTAGTCTACCGAAATGCCTAAAGCAAAAACACTGATAAGCAAAGTCAATTATAAATACAACCGGTATTTCTTGAACCAAGCGCACAGGATTGGAGTGCATAAAACGGTAAAGCGAACTGAATGAAAAATTATCTTAAATGGCCGCCAGCAATCAGCGTTCAATGAATGGGTAATGACGCTGATGGAAACGAATACAGTTGCAGACATGGACAAAGCACCTTTCACTCCTCGGCAAGGTCAGGCTTTTTATCAGAAGTGCTCCGAAGTAGAGCAACAAGTAGCTATGCTTGATAACCGGAGTCGAACAAGTCAGTATGCGTAGAAATTATGGCCCAAAAGGGCCATAATTTTATCCGTTTATTCATCAGTTTTTTTGACAACACATCGAAAAGTATTTGCTAAAACGTAAAAGTCTTGATTTGGGGATTTATCAATTCGTCCGAAGGTAAATCCATCACGCATTACTTTGTCCTCACCAGAATCGGGACCCTGAGGATTATTAACGGGTGATTGTAAGTAGTAATCTTTGTCATACCAGTCATTGACCCACTCGGGCCTGTTGTTGCTCATACCATAGATTCCCAGCGGGCTAGGAGGAAAATTCCCTAAGTTTTTTTCAGGCGCGGTACTACTGTTAATTTCTGAATCTGATACTTCAATATATTTATTCAGTTCAGGATCAAAATATATACTTTCTGAAAGTAGCAGATAACCATTATTTGTTGCGTAATATTTATGCTGACCTCGGCTGCGAGCCGCGAACTCCCACTGTGCTTCGGTGGGTAAGTCAATAG
>NZ_JAUOQQ010000058.1:0-1089 GCF_030547675.1 Photobacterium sp. 2_MG-2023 | reverse complement strand
CCCGAATTCAACTTCGAAGTGCGACACTCTCCAATATCAAGTAGCCAAAGTCATTTCTTCAAATACAATGGCTGGCTGCTTGAAGCCTAAACACTTTCTTGGACGATAATTTATCCGCGATAAAGCGAATTCAATATCGCTGTCTGTTACCGTTGTTAGGTCGGTTCCTTTCTTCACATATTGCCTTAAAAGACCATTAGCATTCTCATTAGCTCCACGTTCCCAAGAGCTGTAAGGGTGAGCAAAGTACACATCAGCCTCCAACTCCTTTGCGATGGTTTCATGACCGGCAAATTCTCTCCCGTTATCTGCCGTGATGGTATGGACATGTTTCTTATAAGGCATCAGTAGTTCTATTGTGGCTTTGGTAACATCATCTGCTGACTTAGAGGGCACTTTCTTTACCACGTAAAATCGTGTTTTACGCTCTAAAATAGTCACCATAGCTCCAGAGCCGTGCTTGCCTAATACGGTGTCGATTTCCCAATCACCAAATCGCTCCTTACTGTCAACGATGCTTGGCCTATCATCGATCGAAACAGCATTCTTGATCGCTGGCGCTTTCTCTTTTTTACCGCGACGATACCGCTTGTGTCCTTGCCTCAAGTGGCGATATAACTTGCCACCCAAGCGCTTATCCTGCGCAACAAATCGGTAGATCCACTCATGGCTGACAGCGGCACCGATTTTCGTTAATACACTGGAAATCTGCTCTGGACTCCAATCCGCTTCTAAAAGGAGGCGGATAAAATCAACACGCTCCTGAGGTATTCGGTATTTACGCGCTGATGTACGTTTTTTGATTGCTAACGCCTGGGCTTCGTTTGGGCAATACTGACTGCCTTTGCGGCCGCGTTTAAGCTCCCGGTATACCGTAGAGCGATGGCACTGAACTGTTTTAGCTATTTCAGAAACCGAAATTCCCCGTTCCAAAAGAGCAGAAATCTGGTATCTTCTGCCCTCGGTCAACTGCTGATAATTCATGGTAGTACTGCTTGTTTCTTTGGCGAGAAGAGCGTACCACTTTTAGCAGTTGGCTTCCTCTTCTACACCTTCCCATGAATGTCGCACTTATTATCTGAAATCGGG
>NZ_JAUOQQ010000057.1:0-1216 GCF_030547675.1 Photobacterium sp. 2_MG-2023 | reverse complement strand
TGTAGTGGCATAGTTAATTTGGCCACCTGATTAGAGGTGATATCATCACCTCAGAAGTTAACAGGTGACACAATGACAAAACCTAGCAGAAGAACATTTAGCCCCGAGTTTAAACTTGAAGCCGCGCAGTTGGTTCTTGACCAGGGCTACTCGGTAGCTGAAGCAGCCAAGGCAATGAATGTCGGTAAATCCACCATGGATAAGTGGGTTCGCCAACTCAAAGAAGAGCGGCAAGGCGTTTCACCTAAAGCTTCTCCGATGACGCCAGAACAAATCGAGATCCGTGAGTTAAAGAAGAAATTGGCTCGCCTCGAAGAACATAATGAAATATTAAAAAAGGCTACAGCTCTCTTGATGTCCGACTCGCTGAACAATTCTCGCTAGTCGAGAAACTCAAGCAGAGCCACAGTGTTTCTACACTTTGTGATGTGTTCAGCATCCATCGAAGCAGTTACAAATATTGGTCTGGCCGCCCCAAGGCGATTAATTCTGATTTCGTCGAGTTATGTAGCGAAGTTAAAGCCGCGTACCGCATCAGTAATGGCTCTGCGGGAGCTCGAACTATCGCAGAGATAGTGACGACAAAAGGAATACCACTGAGCCGTTATCGTGCTAGTAAGTTGATGAAAAAGCTTGGCTTAGTGAGCTGTCAGCTGCCTAAGCATGCTTACAAGAAAGCGACTCAAGAACATGTTGAAGTCGCTAATAAATTAGACCGCCAGTTCGTCGTGACGGAGCCGAACCAAGTCTGGTGCGGTGATGTCACGTATATTTGGGTTGGAACGCGCTGGGCTTATTTAGCCGTGGTTATCGATCTCTTTGCAAGAAAACCCGTCGGTTGGGCAATGTCTCTATCGCCGGATACCAACTTAACGGGTAAAGCGCTATCAATAGCTTTTGAGGCAAGAGGGAAGCCGAAAAATGTGATGTTCCATAGTGATCAAGGCTCGCATTACACCAGTCTGAAATTTCGGCAACTTCTCTGGCGATATCAGATTGAGCAAAGCATGAGCCGCCGAGGAAATTGTTGGGATAACAGCCCGATGGAGCGATTCTTCCGAAGTTTAAAAACAGAATGGGTGCCATCAATAGGATATGAGAATTTTGCCCAGGCGCAGCGTTCAATCACACAGTACATCACGGAATATTACAGCGAGATCAGGCCACATCAATATAACGGTGGTCTGACGCCAAATGAGTCAGAACGGTTATTCTG
>NZ_JAUOQQ010000056.1:0-1239 GCF_030547675.1 Photobacterium sp. 2_MG-2023 | reverse complement strand
TCTTTAACAATTTGACCATGCAATCTGTGTGGGCACTCGACAATGATACAGTCATAAAAGATTTATCAGTGAACTGAGTGACCAATTGGTAGCACTTTTTATAAAAGAGTTACCGGCACAGTCAATTCGTTTCAACTTCGGTTGGAACATCAGTAATCACTGAGCCGCTTTCCTTCGGGAAGGCAACAAAACTTTAATTGAAGAGTTTGATCATGGCTCAGATTGAACGCTGGCGGCAGGCCTAACACATGCAAGTCGAGCGGCAGCGACAACATTGACCCTTCGGGTGATTTGTTGGGCGGCGAGCGGCGGACGGGTGAGTAATGCCTGGGAACATGCCTTAGTGTGGGGGATAACCATTGGAAACGATGGCTAATACCGCATAATCTCTACGGAGCAAAGCGGGGGACCTTCGGGCCTCGCGCGCTAAGATTGGCCCAGGTGGGATTAGCTAGTAGGTGGGGTAACGGCTCACCTAGGCGACGATCCCTAGCTGGTCTGAGAGGATGATCAGCCACACTGGAACTGAGACACGGTCCAGACTCCTACGGGAGGCAGCAGTGGGGAATATTGCACAATGGGGGACACCCTGATGCAGCCATGCCGCGTGTGTGAAGAAGGCCTTCGGGTTGTAAAGCACTTTCAGCAGTGAGGAAGAGTTGGTGTTTAATAGATACCATCTTTGACGTTAGCTGCAGAAGAAGCACCGGCTAACTCCGTGCCAGCAGCCGCGGTAATACGGAGGGTGCGAGCGTTAATCGGAATTACTGGGCGTAAAGCGCATGCAGGCGGCGTGTTAAGCCAGATGTGAAAGCCCGGGGCTCAACCTCGGAATCGCATTTGGAACTGGCAGGCTAGAGTCTTGTAGAGGGGGGTAGAATTTCAGGTGTAGCGGTGAAATGCGTAGAGATCTGAAGGAATACCGGTGGCGAAGGCGGCCCCCTGGACAAAGACTGACGCTCAGATGCGAAAGCGTGGGGAGCAAACAGGATTAGATACCCTGGTAGTCCACGCCGTAAACGATGTCTACTTGGAGGTTGGTGTCTTGAACACTGGCTTTCGGAGCTAACGCGTTAAGTAGACCGCCTGGGGAGTACGGTCGCAAGATTAAAACTCAAATGAATTGACGGGGGCCCGCACAAGCGGTGGAGCATGTGGTTTAATTCGATGCAACGCGAAGAACCTTACCTACTCTTGACATCCAGCGAATCCTTTAGAGATAGAGGAGTGCCTTCGGGA
>NZ_JAUOQQ010000055.1:0-1243 GCF_030547675.1 Photobacterium sp. 2_MG-2023 | reverse complement strand
TGATCTGATCCAATACTTTTGGACACCGCGTTAAGTGAGTAAAATGACTTATCGAGGTGAATATGACAATCAAGAAGACCCGCAAGACCTATACCGCTGAATTCAAAACTGAAGCCCTGAAACTGGCTGAACGTGTTGGCGTTGCTGAAGCAGCCAGGCAGCTCAAAATTTATGAATCGCAAATCTATAACTGGCGTACTGCCGTTGAGAAAAAGTCCAATACCAGCCAACGGGAAGCTGAATTGGCCGCTGAAGTTGCAAAGCTCAAACGCCAACTGGCTGATCAAGCAGAGGATTTAGCCATTCTAAAAAAGGCGGCCACCTACTTCGCGAAGAATCAAAAGTAAGCCGATTCAAATTCATGCTTGAGCACCAACGCCAGTTCCGCTTGAAATCCATGGCATTGGTGCTTGGTGTCACGCGAAGTGGGTATTACGCCTGGCGTAAATCAGGGAAAGAACCAAGCAAACGGCTGAAGAGCCAGCGTTGCCGAGATGAACAAATCAAAGCCGTTTTTGATACGAGCAAAGCGCGTTACGGCGCTCGCCGTATCCAGGTCGAGCTGGCAGAAAAGGGTGAAAGCGCTGACGTGAAAACCATAATAAACAGCATGACACGGCAGGATTTAGTCGCCAAAGCAGCGCGTAAATTTAAGGTCACAACCGACAGCAATCATCAGCTGCCTGTGGCTCCAAACCTACTGGAGCAGAACTTTAACGCGACAGGACCGAACCAGAAATGGGTCGGTGATATCACGTATTTGATGACCAGCGAAGGTTGGCTTTATTTGGCTGTGATCATTGATTTGTACTCGCGTGCCGTGGTTGGCTGGTCGATGAGCAATCGAATGACCGCCCAACTTGCTTGCGATGCCCTGAACATGGCGCTGTTCCGCCGCGGTTTTCCAAAGAACGTGATAGTTCACAGTGACAGGGGCAGCCAATATTGTTCGTATGCGTATAGAGATCTGATTGAAAAACATCAACTTACTCAAAGCATGAGCCGTAAAGCCTGCTGCTGGGACAACGCCTGTGCGGAAAGCTTTTTCCATTCACTGAAGGTTGAAGCCATTCAGTACGAGCCAATCATGGACAGGGAAACCATGCGTCAGACCGTTTTTGAATACATTGAAGTTGATTACAACAAAACCAGAAGGCATAGTTCGCTTGGCTATCTCAGCCCTGAGAATTTTGAATTGAAGAACAGTGCTTAGCTAAGTGTCCAGAGTTAGTGGATCAGATCA
>NZ_JAUOQQ010000054.1:0-1293 GCF_030547675.1 Photobacterium sp. 2_MG-2023 | reverse complement strand
GGTTCATCTCGGATTAGCGGGAAACAGATACGAAAAACGGTTGGATAAGTTATCGTGTAATCGCCAAACAACACTATAACAACCAACCGTTTTTACATGCTAAACACTACATTACCATTCCCTCTTTGGGAAGGATTTACACCTGCTAAAATTGAGCAACACAGCGATTCCCTGACTATTCACTTGTCCCCAACCTGTCACCCAAGGTGTCAGTGCGGCTCAGTGACTGCTGAAGTGCATGATACTTCCATCAGGACCATCTCGGACAGAAACATCATGGACTATGCCGTAACCCTGAAGCTTCCAGCAAGGAGATTACGTTGTCCTCAGTGTGGTATTCAGACTGAACAAATCACCTGGCTTGAACCCTACTCCAGACAAACAACCCGTTTGGTCCGCTTTGTCGAAAAGCTTCTCACCAGGCTTCCCATCAAACACATCTCAGAACTGGTTAAGCTCCACTGGACGACCGTCAAAAACATCGATAAGAGGCGTTTGGCACGGGAAGTCAAAGAGCCAGATTGGAGCAAAGTAAAGCGCTTGGTCATGGATGAATTTGCGCTGTTCAAAGGACACCGCTACGCCACTGTCATCGCTGATGCCGATACACACCAAGTTCTCTGGGTTAACGAAGGGCGCAGTCGAGAGTCAATCCGCCCGTTTTTTGACATGCTGGGTGACCATTGCAAGCAAATTGAAGCTGTTGCGATGGATATGAACACCGCTTTTGACTTAGAAGTACAAGCACATTGCCCTAAAGCCATGGTCGTTTATGACTTGTTCCATGTTGTTGCCAAGTATGGCCGGGAGGTGATTGACCGTGTCCGGGTTGACTGCGCTAACCAGCTCAAGCATGACAAGCCTGCTCGGCGTCGGGTCAAGCGGGGACGGTGGATATTGTTGAAAAACCGAGAGAACCTGAATGATAAGCAAGCAGGATATCTGGATGAATTGCTCGCCGCGAATAAAGACCTCACGGTGGTTTACTTAATGAAAGAGCAACTGAAGGAACTTTGGTATTGTCGCACTGAAGAGGAAAGCCTGAGGTTGTGGGAAGTATGGTGGCAACAGGTCATGGAGAGTGGTATTCAACCGCTCATCCAGTTTGCTCAAAAGCTTAAAAAGTACCGGGCTGGAATCACTTCCTCTGCGGTACATGCGCTTCATACCTGTCGCCTAGAAGGGATGAACAACAAGATCAAAGTAATGAAGCGAATGGCTTATGGCTATCGAGATACTGGTTATTTCTTTCTGAAAATACGATCAGTCTTCCCCGGAGATCCGAGATGAACC
>NZ_JAUOQQ010000053.1:0-1353 GCF_030547675.1 Photobacterium sp. 2_MG-2023 | reverse complement strand
ATCACAGGAAGGATGAATGATGAAAGATAACAAACGTTTTATCACGTCGTACCGAAGCGTATCGGGCATGCTAACCGCACTGCTCATGGCTATCTCTGTTTCAATACCTGAAAAAGTACAGGCAGCCTCTGATTACATTGAAAGCGCCTCACTTTTTGCCAGTGATGCGAGTGCAAATGCAAGGTTTGGATGGGATGTTGCGATTGATGGCGATACCATGGTTGTCGGCCAACAGACCGGGAATCGTGCCTATGTTTTCGAACGAAATGGTTCGGGTTGGTCGGAACAGGCGATCCTGACTCCCAGCGATAATATGGGGGGGAGATTCGGACAATTTGTCGCTATCCATGGCGACACAGTCGTTGTCAGTGCACCGATTCAAGGGCAAGACACGGGTGCAGTTTATATCTTTGTCCGTGCTGGCAATCAGTGGACTGAACAACAAAAACTCACACCAACCAACCCTCAAACCTTAGATTTATTCGGGTCCGCCATTGCAATCCAGGGTGATCGCTTGTTAATCGGCACACCAAGAAAAGATAACCATGGCACGGACAGCGGCCAGGTGGACTATTACCTGCGCACGGGGACAAGCTGGGCATTATCACAACAATTTGTTTCAAACGACATTGGGGCTGACGATAATTTTGGCTACTCTGTCGCACTTCACGACCAAACCGCTGTTGTGGGTTCACCCTTGGGAGACGGCCATTTAGGAGATGTCGAAGTCTTTACGTTAAGCAACGGCGTCTGGACTGAACAGCAATCCCTGAAAAATCCCGGAGGTGCTGCCAATGATGGTTTCGGAGCCAGTGTTGCCATTCATCAGGACACAATTGCAGTTGGTATCCCATATGTTGAGAACTCAGCAATACCCGAAGCTGGGGCGATATCTGTATACACCCGCAACGGAGGCAGTTGGTCTTTACAGGCAATGCTGACTTCGGATACGCCATCCAATCAATCTTTAGGCATTGATGTTGCATTGCAGAACAACAAGCTATTTGCAGGCACAGAGACCCCAGACCCTGCCGACGCTGAAGTCATCGCATTTGAACGAACCGGTAACACGTGGACGATTGTTCAGAAAATTTCAGCTTCCAGTGAGCTCTTTAGCGATGTGTTCGGATACAGTACAGATGTTGATGGCCATACACTCGTAGTTGGTGCTCCTGGTACCAATAAAAACTTAGTTGAGCAAAAGAGTATTTTAGATGCCGGTGCTGTTTATGTGTTTGAGGCTGACCGCGATGGAGACGGTATTCCTGATGGCACTGACAACTGCCCTGAGATTGCCAACCCCGGTCAGGAAGATGCAGACAATGACGGTATCGGCGACCTCTGTGATGCGCA
>NZ_JAUOQQ010000052.1:0-1395 GCF_030547675.1 Photobacterium sp. 2_MG-2023 | reverse complement strand
ATCATAGACAGGACCTTAAGCATTAAGCTTTTCATAAATTCCATCTAAGGTTCTGTCTTTCTTGGATTTTCTCTGAGCTGCTTTGCGAGCATTCATTGATATATATACCATAGCCCATTCCAGTCGCCCTGATATTTCAGACCTTGCTTGGTGCATCAAGCTTTCCAATATTGGTAGTAGCCAAACATCAACATTTTTTGCCGCTTTAAATACAGATACTGACGGCAGGCTGGTTATGGCGATACTTCGCCGAACAATCAGCGCTAGCAAACTGGCCCATATCAGCCCCTCAGCAATGGCTTTTTGTGCCGTTACAAAACGACGCCAATTCGTATGCGACTTTAACTCCTTGAATAGCAACTCAATTTGCCACCGGCACCGATAGAGCGCCATGATATCGTCTGCTGAAAATTGTGATGTCGGCAAGTTTGTCAACCACAGACAAAAACGCTTTTCTTCAGCGAACCATCGACGCACCACCCGGAACTCATACTTTCCTCGCTTGCATCTCAGGTCAAGAACTTCGGAGCGGTTAGTTTTTCGGCTAATATCCTTGAGTTTCATATCTATTAATCTTGGTAATCGCCGACCATTGCCATTGTGGGCATTAACAATCGTTGGGTTAAGTGATTTACCGCCACGGACGATAAAATGGCCGTTATGACGAGAAAGTTGCTCGAAATAGCTAAAATCCACATAGCCAGCATCGGCTAAAAGCAATTTTTTCTCTATGTTGCCAGGTGTGGGCAAGTACGTCCGCTCAGATGCTGTATCTGCCGTTACTGTCATCGTTTTTGGTGACTGGTCAAACAGCGACATGGTCATATGACATTCAATCGCAGCTGGATAGTTTTTGAAGCGGCTTGGAAAAACCTCACGAAGTCCGTCGTGAACTCGAAAAGAACTGCCATCCTGCAGAATAACATCGTCGAAATGAGATAACTTTGCTGGCATTGAACGGGAACTCTTCTGGAGTAGCTGAACTGTTGCAAATTTGACCAGCTCTTTCATAAAGTCGGCAAAACTATCTTTTCGCAACTGGTTATGAAAAGGCTTATAAGCCACATTTTGCTTTTCACTCAGACACATCCCGTTGAACTGGCGATGAAGATCGGCAATGGCGTGGCAGTTGCCCTTGCTCAAAGCCGCGAGAAGGCTGAGTACCAATTGTTGAGGCTGAATTGCTCTGGCCCGCTGAGTAAAACCACACTTTCTTGCAGTTTTTTCGAGGAAACTGGCATCGAAGAATTGCATCAGTTGCTTCTTTAAAGAGATAATCGTCATCGGCTTCACGGTTGATTCTGGTTGTTTGTTTGGCGACGATTATCAGATCATAAGTGAAGCCTTTTTTCTAGCTAAAATATGGGGTTAGGGCTAAAGATCCTGTCTATGAGC
>NZ_JAUOQQ010000051.1:0-1655 GCF_030547675.1 Photobacterium sp. 2_MG-2023 | reverse complement strand
GTGACTGCGTACCTTTTGTATAATGGGTCAGCGACTTAATTTCAGTAGCAAGGTTAACCGTATAGGGGAGCCGTAGGGAAACCGAGTCTTAACTGGGCGTACAGTTGCTGGGATTAGACCCGAAACCAGGTGATCTAGCCATGGGCAGGTTGAAGGTGAGGTAACACTTACTGGAGGACCGAACCGACTAATGTTGAAAAATTAGCGGATGACTTGTGGCTAGGGGTGAAAGGCCAATCAAACCTGGAGATAGCTGGTTCTCCCCGAAAGCTATTTAGGTAGCGCCTCGGACGAATACTACTGGGGGTAGAGCACTGTTAAGGCTAGGGGGTCATCCCGACTTACCAACCCTTTGCAAACTCCGAATACCAGTAAGTACTATCCGGGAGACACACGGCGGGTGCTAACGTCCGTCGTGGAGAGGGAAACAACCCAGACCGCCAGCTAAGGTCCCAAAGTATCACTAAGTGGGAAACGATGTGGGAAGGCTCAGACAGCCAGGATGTTGGCTTAGAAGCAGCCATCATTTAAAGAAAGCGTAATAGCTCACTGGTCGAGTCGGCCTGCGCGGAAGATTTAACGGGGCTAAGTGATACACCGAAGCTGCGGCAATGCGATTTATCGTATTGGGTAGGGGAGCGTTCTGTAAGCGGTTGAAGGTGTGCTGTAAGGCATGCTGGACGTATCAGAAGTGCGAATGCTGACATGAGTAACGACAAAGGGGGTGAAAAACCCCCTCGCCGGAAGACCAAGGGTTCCTGTCCAACGTTAATCGGGGCAGGGTAAGTCGACCCCTAAGGCGAGGCCGAAAGGCGTAGTCGATGGGAAACGGGTTAATATTCCCGTACTGCTTATTATTGCGATGGGGGGACGGAGAAGGCTAGGTGGGCCAGGCGACGGTTGTCCTGGTTCAAGGGTGTAGGCTGCAGAATTAGGCAAATCCGGTTCTGCACTAAGGCTGAGACCCGATGTCGAGTCACCACGGTGATGAAGTCATTGATGCCATGCTTCCGGGAAAAGCCTCTAAGCTTCAGATAATAAGCAATCGTACCCCAAACCGACACAGGTGGTCAGGTAGAGAATACCAAGGCGCTTGAGAGAACTCGGGTGAAGGAACTAGGCAAAATGGTACCGTAACTTCGGGAGAAGGTACGCTCCTGGCGGTGAAGTCCCTTGCGGATGGAGCTGCCGGGAGTCGCAGATACCAGGTGGCTGCAACTGTTTATTAAAAACACAGCACTGTGCAAAATCGAAAGATGACGTATACGGTGTGACGCCTGCCCGGTGCCGGAAGGTTAATTGATGGGGTTATCTTCGGAGAAGCTCTTGATCGAAGCCCCGGTAAACGGCGGCCGTAACTATAACGGTCCTAAGGTAGCGAAATTCCTTGTCGGGTAAGTTCCGACCTGCACGAATGGCGTAATGATGGCCACGCTGTCTCCACCCGAGACTCAGTGAAATTGAAATCGCAGTGAAGATGCTGCGTACCCGCGGCTAGACGGAAAGACCCCGTGAACCTTTACTACAGCTTGGCACTGAACATTGACCCTACATGTGTAGGATAGGTGGGAGGCTTCGAAGCAGGTACGCCAGTATCTGTGGAGCCGTCCTTGAAATACCACCCTTGTCGTGTTGATGTTCTAACGTCGCCCCGT
>NZ_JAUOQQ010000050.1:0-2329 GCF_030547675.1 Photobacterium sp. 2_MG-2023 | reverse complement strand
CGGCCCCGGCCGGTGAGCTGTTCAAGCTGTTCGGTTTCACCACTGAAAACGTGGTCAGCACAGCGAAAGAGCTGCTGTAAACCGAACCGAAACAATCATCGCCACCATGACAGTGGTTCCATGATTCAAAGGTCTGGCATTCATGTCAGGCCTTTTTTATCCCCCCCGCTCATCACCTGTTTTCTTTCCTCAAACCCAGTGAGAAGAAGGCCGGCAAATCAATGTGGCAATGAAAACGCTGAACAAAGTGCATGACGGCTAACATTTGTTAAGCGCTTTTGAATCCATTACACTGACGCCACATCTGTGTATGGAACACCGCTATGACCACTTCACCGCCTACCGCTTCTTTTGACCATCAGCTGGAAGATACAGACCTGTTGACTGAAATTGCCATTTTGTATTACCAGCAAAGTGCAACGCAGGAAGAAATCTCGAAAAAATTCGGTATCAGCCGCCCTAAAGTCAGCCGTCTGCTCAGAAAAGCGCGGGAAGAAGGGATAGTGGAAATTACCGTTAAGTTCCACCCGATCCACAGCGCCCAGCTTGAACAGCGTTTGATGGACAGGTTTAACCTGAAACGAGCCTTGATTGCACTGGATCAACCCAGTGCACAAGAGCAACGAATGCAAGTCTCTACCCTGGTATCGGCCTATCTGGACGGTTATTTGAGAGATGATGTCGTTGTCGCGGTGGGTCAGGGGCAAAATGTTGCTGCTGTCGCCGATCATCCCGGTATTGTTTCCCATCGCAACGCGCGTTTTGTTTGCGCTATCGGCGGAACACACCGCAGCGGCGACACCATTAATGCGGATCATATCTGCCGCCGTCTGGCCAAAAAATTTGGCGGCACCAGCGAAACCTTATACGCACCAGCCTATGTCGACAGTGAAGTCACCCAGCAGGTGTTTATCACTCATCCCAATGTCAGCGAAACCCTCAATCAGGCCCGAAAAGCGGAGTTTGCCTTAGTCGGTATTGGCGATATGGATGAAAACAGCCATATGGTAAAACTGGGATGTTTCACGGCGAAAGAGTTTGTTGAAGCCAGACTCAATGACGGCATTGTCGGCGATATCGGCGGCTTTGACTTCTTCCGCCTGGATGGACAACAGGCGGGAACACTGATGCGTGGCCGGGTTGTCGGACTGGAAATGTCAGATTTGCATCGTATCCCGAATGTGATTGCTATGGCTAGTGAGAGCCGGAAGGCACTGGCGATTCTGGGCGCGTTAAGAACTGGCGTGATAGATGTGCTGGCAACCAGCGCAAGTTGTGCGATGGCCTTGCTGAACATGTCTGACTCATAAGCACAAAAGGCAGCTACAGCGACATACGGATTCAACCAGCCACTGCTTATATTCTCAACGAGTGAACAAAATTACACTAATCTTCTTTTTGTTCACTCCTGAAATGGATCACTGCTTCTGCAAACGCGCTGTTAACACCTCCTCCGTTTTATAATGACACGCAGAAATCACACTGGCATTTAGCACAAACAGATATCACACTGATTGATATCATATTCTTATATTATCAGTAGCGTCATCGCTATTGAACCACACAAAACACAACGAATTATCCCGCTTTTCCTGCCATTAGGGGCTATACCGATTCGGGCCAGATTCTCCCTCACTTTCTGTAACGTAGGGTTTGACATTTGTGGTAAAAAGCTCAAATATGAGTACTTCATTTGCTCAGGCGTATTACATTCGTTCATGCATAATGAACCGCCACCGGGCAGAACGTCATTTCTTACCACATATCAAAAAGGTTTTACTGAGATGAGCACCAAACTGGAACAGCTGCGCGCACTTACTACTGTTGTTGCCGACACCGGCGACATCGAAGCGATTAAGAAGTACCAACCGCAAGATGCCACCACCAACCCTTCCCTGATCCTGAAAGCCGCAGAGATTGAACAGTACGCACCGCTCATCGACGATGCGATTGCCTATGCCAAAGCGCAAAGCAGCGATAAAGCACAGCAAATCGAAGACGCGGGCGACAAGCTGGCGGTGAACATCGGTAAAGAAATCCTGAATGTGGTACCGGGCCGTATCTCCACTGAAGTGGACGCCCGCTTGTCTTACGACACCGACGCCAGCGTGGCCAAAGCCCGCAAGCTGATCAAAATGTATAACGATGCCGGTATCAGCAACGACCGCATCCTGATCAAACTGGCGTCGACCTGGGAAGGGATCCGCGCGGCTGAGATTCTGGAAAAAGAAGGCATCAACTGTAACCTGACTCTGCTGTTCTCTTTTGCTCAGGCCCGCGCCTGTGCCGAAGCCGGTGTGTTCCTGATTTCGCCTTTCGTCGGCCGCAT
>NZ_JAUOQQ010000005.1:0-209634 GCF_030547675.1 Photobacterium sp. 2_MG-2023 | reverse complement strand
TGGCTTATGGCTATCGAGATACTGGTTATTTCTTTCTGAAAATACGATCAGTCTTCCCCGGAGATCCGAGATGAACCTAATAAAAGCCTTGTCAGAAGTCAAAGAGAAGTGAACCATGAATATTCTGATCATTGATAATTACGATTCCTTTACGAATAATATTTCTCAGTATGTTTTTGAACTGACAGGGATCATGCCGACGGTAGTACCGAACTCTGCATCATACGCTTCATTGAATATTGATTTTTTTTCGGGTGTAATTCTTTCACCTGGCCCGGGGCACCCTGCCTGTGACGAAGATTTTGGCGTATGCGGTGAAGTCATTGATAAATGCAGCATTCCAATTTTGGGTATTTGCCTGGGACATCAAGGGATAAATACCAGATTTGGCGGCCATGTCTCCCATGCGCCATCACCGGTTCATGGCTATAAAAGCCAGATTATTCATAATGGCGAAGGCTTGTTTTCTGGCATCCCCCAGTCGTTTAATGTGGTCCGCTATCACTCCCTGATATGTACGGAGGTTCCCGATTGCCTTGACGTTACGGCCCGCACAGCAGACGGGTTAATCATGGGCATTGCGCATCGCGAAAAACCGATATGGGGAGTCCAGTTCCATCCGGAGTCGATTGAATCAGAGTATGGACACACTCTGATTGGTAATTTCATTAACATGATTAATCGCGGTGAACCGGCTGGTTGCGATTCTGATGCCGACAATGAAATACATCGTGTTATCAAAGAAGCGGCGGGTACATTTTCATTGGGAGTAAACTATGAGCCCCTGAAAATGACGATGAGTGTCTCTGACATTTTTTCGCGTTACTTTTCGGGCAAAACATCTGCATTTTGGCTCGATAGTGAAATGGCTGATGCGCGGTCTGCCAGGTATTCTTTAATGGGCAGTGGACAGCCCGATGAAGCCATTGTGTTTCGCTATGAGGTCAGTACACGTACATTACATCTGAGTGGCCCCTGCGGGGACAGTGATATCCAGGGGGATTATTTTGAGCTGATGGATCGCATTGTAGCCTTTCTGAAACCAGATTCAGAAACTGAGGCACTGATGCCCTATGGTTGCGGGCTGGTTGGTTATTTGGGCTATGAACTGAAAGCCCTGATGGGCAGTAACAATAACCACCGTTCTTCCACACCCGATGCGCTGTTTTTTTTACCTCAGAATTTACTGATTTTTGATCATCAAGAGCAAACTGCTTACCTCTGCCATCTATGGGGGGAGCCGATGACGTTTTCTCTGGAAGCCGCACAACAGAGCCCTCAGCAAGGTGCGTCATCGTTTCAGCCTGGACCAGTGCCTGAGCAGTCGCTGGAGCTGGAAGACAGTGCGGAAGTGTATATCGATAAAATTCATCGTTGTCTGAAAGAAATCCGGGACGGCGAATCTTATGAAATATGCCTGACAAACCGGGCGCGTCTGCCATTTAGCGAAGACGAGCTTTCCGCCTATATGAAGATGCGTTCGGCAAGCCCCGTACCTTATGGGGCTTATATGAAAACGCCCGATTTTGCGATCTTAAGCGCTTCACCTGAAACATTTTTGCAAATTGATTCGAATCGTACAGTGACATCCAAGCCAATTAAGGGCACCCGCCCCAGAGGAAAGACGGAGGCACAGGATGAGGTCTTGAAGCACGAGCTGGCTTGCTCTGAAAAGGATCGGGCAGAGAATCTGATGATCATTGATTTGGTCAGGCATGATCTGAATAGTATCTGTACCCCCGGGACGGTACATGTACCCAAAGCTTTTGATATTGAAACCTACAGTTCGGTCCACCAACTGGTATCAACGATTGAAGGGCAGCTCAAACCCAATATCGGAACGTTTAGTGCAATTAAAGCGTGTTTTCCGGGCGGATCAATGACCGGAGCACCCAAGCGGCGCACTATGGATATTATCGATGGTCTGGAATCTTCCGCCCGGGGAATCTACGCCGGAAGCCTGGGTTGGGTTGGGATGAATGGATGCACGAATTTAAGCATTGTTATTCGAACCGCAGTGGTGAAAGAGGGGATGGCAGAATTTGGCATTGGCGGGGCAATCGTTTCTGCTTCTTCTCCCGTTGAAGAGATGGAAGAAACCTTAGTGAAAGCCAGTGTGCCGTTTTATTCCTTAACAGCAAGCACGGAGACAAAACATTGAGCCAATATGTAATATTCGGTGGTGCGGGTGTCGTTGGACAATTCATGGCAACACTTCTTGAGTCTGAAGGCTATTCGGTTACTGTGGCTGATCAAGTTGCGCCCGCATACAAGGTGGATCATGTTATCTGCGATGTACGGCATCTTGATCCCGCACTGACAGAAAAGATAAAAGCGGCTTCTGGTGTGGTTTTTGCTCTGCCTGAATCGGTAGCTGCAGCGTCTTTGGCGGTTTACGCACCGTTATTGACGTCTGTGGATGTCGTCGTTAATACCTGCTCGGTACAGGTGCCATTCCATCAGATCGCGGCAGATTGCCTGCCGTCCGTCAGTGTTGTCGGGGTGAATCCCATGTTTTCACCCAAACTGGCTTGTCACGGACGTCCGGTCATCGTTTGCGAACAGGTTCAGAGCCAAGCGGGAGCCATGATGTCGGCACTGCTCGCCAGACAGGGAATGGATGTCTCGCAGATGAATCCAAGCGATCATGATAACAACATGGCGCTTTGTCAGGCGTTGCCGCATGCTGCAATTCTGTCCTTCCTGACAGCCTTAGTTGACGAAGGCTGTGATATCAAGGTTATCTACCAAATCGCTCCGCCTCCCATGAAAACATTATTAAGCTTGGCGGCCAGGATCCTCGCCAATGAGCCTGAAACCTACTGGGATATCCAAGCCTATAACCAAGCTGCCAGTAAGCAGCGCGACAAGCTGATGGCTTCACTCTCAATATTAAATACGCAGGTAGAAAGCAATGATTTTTCGGCTTTTGTCTCTCAGTTGGATGATTCCAAACAACATTTAAAGGAAATACTGCCTCAATCTGAGAAAGAGGCAGAGTGTATTTTTCAGACATTAATGACTCTTAACACGGGAGGACAAGATGAGCTCAGCCGCTAATCCACTGGTTGCTATTTTGAAAGATCGCTCAAAAGCACTGGCACTGTTTGTCATTATGCTGCCAGTACTTTTGGTGACTATCGATAACACCATTCTGAACTTTTCATTACCGCGTATCGCGTCTGCACTGAGCCCTTCCGCGGCTCAGCAATTGTGGATTATTGATGCTTATTCCATTGTCCTGGCCGGACTGCTGGTCACTATGGGGGGAGCCGGTGATCGACTCGGCCACAGGAAAATGCTGTTTATCGGCTGTAGCGGTTTTGCCGCTGTATCTCTGGTTGTCGTGTTTTCTCAGCAGGCCTGGCATCTGATTGCTGGTCGAGCGGTGCTGGGTTTCTTCGGGGCGATGATTTTACCTGCCACCTTGGCTTTGATTCGTTCGGCGTTTGAAGACAGAGAAGAAAGACGCATAGCTGTGGCCGTTTGGGCAACGTGCCTGACAATTGGCTCGGCGCTGGGTCCTTTGGTGGGCGGTGTGTTGCTGCAGTATTACGATTGGCAATCTGTATTCTTAGTTGCATTGCCATTTTTAGCACCAGTCATACTTTTTGCACCTTTCTGTCTTCCTGAATCGGAGAAGCAACCTGCATTCAGCATTGACTACTGGAGCATTACTTTAAGTCTGGTGGCTATGGTGAGCCTGATGTTTGCGCTGAAACATGGTGCGACGGAAGGCATAGATGCATTGGCTATCTCGACTTTTATCTGCGGTCTGGTGTTTGGTGTGCTGTTTGTACGCCGGCAATTGGCATTAAAAGATCCCTTGCTGGATCTCAAGTTGTTCACCATCCCGGCATTTTCAGTGTCAATTGCGGTGAATCTGGTCAGCCTGGGACTGCTTATCGGATTTATCTACCTTGCAACACAGCTGATGCAAATTGTACTAGGCAGCTCCCCGTTAGTGGCCAGCCTGAATCTAGTACCGGGGCAGGTGTTAGCGATTGTCGCTGGGATGGCTGTTGTCCCGGTTGTACAGCGTATCGCACCCAACCGGGTGATTGCGTTTTGTCTGGTATTAGCCGGCGTAGCGTTTATGGTTTTCGCTCTGTTTGATATTTCGATGCTGACAATTGCAGTCGCGTTTGCATTATTGAATATTGGGGTGGCAGCTATTACGACTGTGACCAATGACCTGGTTCTGTCTTCGGTTCCGCCAGACAGTGCCGGCAGTGCCTCTTCCGTAAGTGAAACAGCTTATGAAGCCGGTGTGGTGTTAGGTACTACCCTTATTGGTGGCGCGGTAGCCTGGTTATATCGTGCGAATTTTGTGGCACCTGCAGGTATTGATGTGTCTGTGGCTATGCAGGCAAAAGAAACCTTACCCGGGGCATACGCAGTGAGCCAGACGTTGAACAGTGAGTGGGCAGATTCTCTGCTCGAGTCTGCGTCGATTGCTTTTACGCAAAGTGTACAGCTGGTCAGCCTGGGCGTTGCGGTGACTGTGCTGGCTGTGGTGTTGGTTGTACTTAAATACCTGAAGCTACCGAGCTCGGAGAGTGCCGATTTGGCGACTGAAATGCAAGACTGAGAGCAGAAACGCGGCCCTTTTTAAAGGGCCGTTTTTTGTTTTGAATGACTTATTCAGCATCGCTGACGTTTTCGACACTATAGTGTATCGGTAAGTAAAATTTTAAGGAGTGGTGATATGCCGCTTACACAGTTGGATAGTCGCACTGCATTGATTGTGATTGATCTGCAAAAAGGCATCGTGGGGCTTCCCCTGGCGCATGATGCAGGAGTCGTCGTGAAACATGCCGCCCGGCTGGCAGAGGCGTTTCGCTGCCATCAGTTACCGGTTGTACTGGTGAATGTGGCTGGCAGTGCCCCCGGACGTACAGAGCAGCCCCGTGCCGGAGGCACACCTGCCAGCGACTGGGCGGAACTGGTACCGGCAATGACGCCGCTGGCGAATGATATCTGTATCACTAAGCGATGCTGGGGCGCGTTCAGCCATACTGGCCTGGAAGAAACACTCGGCGCCTTGTCCGTAACCCAGGTTGTGGTGGTCGGTATCGCAACCAGTATCGGTGTGGAATCAACCGCCCGTCAGGCGTATGAACTCGGGCTGAATGTCTCCTTATGTACCGATGCCATGACAGATGTGAATGTGTATGCCCACCATAATTCGCTGGAACGCATTTTCCCCCGTCTGGGCGAGACAGGAACCTGCGAGGAACTGCTGGCCCTGCTGGACACACGCTAGCGCATCAAGGCCGTAGGGCACAGGCCAGACAGTCCTAAGTTATTAACTACTCTAGCTGGGTTGGATGTCCAGTCCTGCAAGGCGGTGCCAGTAACCGTTACAGTGGATGTGATCCGTCACCGGGCAGGTGGTTCCTGTTAATTCGGCCTGTTTGAATGCACTGAGCGTGGCCAGAATATCCTCTGCCATCGGGCTGATGCGTACCACATCCACCAGTCCGTCCATGCTTGCGAGATCCTTGATCAGGTTATAACAGTAGCCGGATTGCGTCTGAATACCATTCAGGGTGAACAGTCGCTGGCCTTCCTGACTGTTTGCGGCCAGGCCTTGCGGGTAATGAATGCAGCAGGTCTGACAGTCGTCTTTGGCTTTGCCTTCCGCTCTGGCCGTAAAGCAACGGGCGGAATAGGCCAGCGGCAGATAGCCATAACTGAACACTTCCGTTTCAAACCGGTGACGAATGCCCATTGCAGCACAGTCGTGCAGAATGTTATTCAGCCAGTCCCGTGACAGCTCTACCGGCATGCACCAGCGTGTCATGCCTTGTCTGACAAAAAGCTGTAAGGTCTGCGCGTTATAACAATTGACTGCAGGGCCAACCACAAAGGGGACGTTTTGCTGATGGGCGAGATGGATGGCGGAGACATCATTCGCTTCTATACTGAATTCGCCGTTATCAATGTACTTTTTCATGACATTGATCTCACTGGGCGCTTCCAGCAAAGCTTGTGTGGAAAGTACCACCTCTTTGCCTGCGGCTGCCAGTTCCCGGGCCAGTACTAGCCAGTCGGCGGGCTTCATCAGCCGCCGCTTCGCACAAACGGTTTCGCCCAGATACACAATATCGGCGTCACTGCGCCGGGCGGCGTGATAGAAAGAGTCAACATCCGTTTTAGGCCAGAAGTAGAGCAGCGGCCCCAATGAATATTTCATGTTTCTCTCCTGTTATTGCCATTGTCGCTGGTAAGCGCCCAGTGTGGTTTGTGCCCCTTCCGACAGACGACTGAGCGTGTTGTCCCATTGCTGCTGAACCTGATAGGCATCGGGATTGGCCTGGTAACTGTCGATCGCCTGCCGCCAGGTTCGGGTCACTTGCTCGACATAAGCCTGGCTGCGTTGTCTGCCTTCAATTTTGACCGAGGCAACTCCTGTCCTGAACAGCTCAGGAAGCAGACTGAGGGTATTGAGGCTGGTCGGCGCCTCCAGAACATGTCCTCGCTGGTTCAGTCCGTTTACTTGCGTATCAAATCGTCCTTTGCATAAGGTGGGATAGCCGGCTTTCTCATCCTGACGGTAACGGTCAATCAAAATACCGTTCAGACGTGATTCCAGTCCGTCCCCGGTTTCCTGCCAGCGGACAAATTTAGCCGGAGAGCAGGCTCCGGCTGTGTTTGGCGACTCACCGGTCAGATAAGAGGATAAATAACACCGGCCTTCAGCCATGATGCACAAACTGCCAAAAGCAAAGACTTCAAGCTCGACCTCGCTATGGCGGGCAAGCTGTTTTACCTGGTGGATAGACAGCACGCGAGGCAGTACGACCCGCTTTACGTTGAAGTGAGTACGGTAAAACGCAATGGCTTCTGTGTTGGTAGCCGAGGCCTGAACCGACAGGTGCAGTTCCAGCTCAGGATAGCGGCGGGCGGCATAGTCCAGGACCGCGATATCAGCCACAATCAGGGCATCGACGCCCAGTGCGGCGGCTTTATCGACAGCCTGCTGCCAGCGGCTGAAACCGTCGGGATGGGCAAAGGTATTGAGGGCAACATGCAGTTTCCGGTTGTGCTGGCGGACATAATCTGCGGCTTGTTCGAGTCGTCGGCCGTCAAAGTTCAGGCCGGTAAAATGGCGGGCATTGGTGTCATCTTTGAAGCCGATGTAGACCGCATCGGCGCCATTATCGATGGCGGTCTTGAGTGCGGGTAAATTGCCGGCCGGACAGAGCAGCTCCATACCTGGGCTCCTTGAGTGTCGAAAGAAGGGGACATCATAAAAAGCTGGCGGGAGACGATCTTGATATCACGCAGGTTTTTTCTCGTTTTTAAACGCTATACCCCTTTGGGGTGAACTGCGCTTGTCCGGGTTATTGATGTATCGCAGTAAGTGCCGTCTTGATTTCCCGTAAGCTGATGCCATCACAATGATGGAAGAGGGATTCACAGTGTATTTGCAGACTTTGCCGGGCTTACCTGAACTGGCACCGCAGTTGTTGAAATACCATTGCAGGCTGACACCGTTTTTTGTCCATAAGAGACTGATAGAACAGGCGCTGGCTGTGGTGTTCAAAGAGGCGCTATCCGACGGTGAACTGGATTTTCTGGCCGATCAGACGGTGACGATCACGATAGAAGATCTGGATTGGTCGTTCACCCTCACACTGAATTCCGGAAGGCTGGTGGTCTTACCCTCTGTTCCGGCACCAAATGCGCTGATGAAAGCCAGCAGCCAGGACTTGTTACGTATAGCCGCCCGTAAGGTGGATCCTGATACGCTTTTCTTCCAGCGCCGGTTAATGATGGCGGGAGATACTGAGCTCGGTCTGGCGGTAAAGAATCTGCTGGACAGCCTTGAACCGGAGCGCTTGCCTAAGTCGTTACACTGGCTGCTGACCAAAGCAGCAACATTGTACGGCACTGAATAGGCTGTCATACAAATATCACAGTGGCTGTTTATGCTGCTTGCAGCAAAGGGATGCGGGTATGAACAGGCATGGATGCAGTAAAGCGTCAAACCCGGCTATTCACGGCTCAATGGGTGGGAAAGCTTCACTCGTTCATTGAGCAGCAATGGCGGGGAAAATTATTGTATTTGGGGGCGCAGTCAGCCGTGGTGCTGGCTGTGCTCTTGCTGTTGGTCTGGAGTCTCAGTCCGGCGTCGCCGGTCGCGACGATGTCAGCATACAATCAGGTGTCTTGTCGTGATATTGGCGCAGCCCAGAGGCGGACGAGCGCAACCGAACCGCTGCGGGTCTTTACTCCGGTACACCAGCTGGCACTGCCGATACTGAAAAAACTGTGTTCGCAACCTGCCATTCAGAGCGCGTATGCTGGTGTCAGCGTGTTCTGGCAATCGCGCAGCGAGTTCGTTCCGGCGCAGATTTACAGTCAGTTTTACGATGTCATGTGGGGGCGGGATTATGTGCTGAACGGCATGAGTCCGAGCTATCTGGATTACTATCAGCCAGTGCTGATCTTACCCAGCTATGATGTTTACTGGTACGCCAGATCGGCAGATTTTCGGGGCACTAAAGACGATTTTACCCAGCTGACTCTGGGGCTGCTGGATGATCCGTTCAGTCTTTCCGGTTATCAGCTACCCATGAATCAGCTGAACAGCCTGCAACTGGCGGCGGATTCGGTGCACATTGCTTTTTACCCGTCGCGGCAAGCCTTGGCTGAGGCATTGCTGGCCGGTCAGGTTGATGTCGTTGCGGACACGAGTTTCAGCACGCTGTCGCAATCTTCTGCAGTGCTGTCCAAAGTCATGATCGCCAGCCAGGTATACTCCGGTGCCTGGTATGCCAGCTCTCGCGTATCTTCACCTCAATCCTTAATCGCCATTAAAGACGGGTTGTCGTCTTTGCGATAAAGCTGCTACTCAGGTTATTACCCATGAAACGAATTCACTGTTTGCCTCTGATGTGGCTGGTGGTGTTCTACGCCCTGGCCATTGCGCTGGTATCTTCATTCGGCCGCTATCAGGAATATCTGCAGATCATCTCTGACAGAGTGCAGCCTGTGATGGCTGAGGCCTGGCAGGACAGTGCGGATTACCAGTTACCTGAAGCACTGGAAGTTATTCTGATCCGGCGGCTGGAAGGCGAGCTGGATGCCGTATCGGGCAACAGGCTGTCGTCTCAGATCCAGCAATGTCACAGCCATATTTACCGGTTTGGAGCTCAGGGGGAGCAGATATCGGCAGAAAACAGCCGCTGGTTACCCTGGACCATGACCTGGCTGATCGCTGCGCAGGGGGCGCAGCAAACCTGGCTGGACATTGATTGCCGGATAAGTTGGCTGCCCTGGCTGAGCCTCAGTCTGGGGCTGGCATTGCTCACTGTGGCAGGCTGGCACCTCATCGGCCAGCCGCTTAAAGCAGAAGACAGAGTGCTGATGGCGCTTTTCTTACAGCCAAGTGCGGCCGCAGGCCAGCAGGACGGCTTGTTGAAACGCTCGGCAGTCAAAGCGGGCGTGCTCCATTTCCGGCAGACTTATCCTAACCGCCAGGTCAACCCGGCGATTTTGCGGGCGCTTATCAGCACAAACCGGGCAATATTCAGTTCGCCGCAGCAATGTGTGGTGTCTTTGCTGGCGCGTGCCAGCCAGCCCCCAGAGCTGCACTTTGATCTGACCGGCGGCAAAGTTCAGGTGACACTGGCTGGCATACCCTTGGCCTTGTCCGTCACCCCGGCGTTGTACTTATTATGGTATGCCGGCAAGCGGCGCGAAGAGACAGACGGCGGATGGGTCAGAAATCCGCCTTCCAATAAACCGGACCCGGTGCTGGCGCAGTCTCTGCTTGAGCTGATGTATCACTATGGCGGCCATGGACGGGCTATTCGCGAGCTGGAACAGGCCGGACTGAAAGCCAAATCCCTCGATCAGAACCGCAGCAAAATCAAGGAAGCACTGTCAGCTGCCACAGGTGAGGAAGTCGCGGAGGATTGTCTCTTTGAAAGCCGGAAACCGGGCGACAATCCCCAGACCGAATACCGTTTGAAGATATCGCCAGAAAAAATCAGCCTGTCAAAGCAGGATGTATAAAGCATTGAAAATGCTGGCTAAAATTTTAAAGATATCTCCAATTCTGCCATCGCCGCCGATGTCACAGAGCCGTCATCTTATTTCGCAACAGTAAGCGCAGCCTCCCGGGACAGGGAGAATGTGTTGAACTTACAATAGGAATAACGATGAAACGCACCATGGAAAAAATGCTGACCGCCAGCCTGCTATCTGCCACTGTGATCAGTGCGCCAGTGATGGCCCTGAATATTGTGCTGACCAACGACGACAGCTGGGATACGCAAAATATTCAGATCATGAAATCGGCCCTGATTGACGCCGGGCATAGTGTGATCATGTCTGCCCCCTGTACCGGACAAAGCGGTAAAGGTGGTGCGATGACCTTCCTGAAACCTGTCAGTGTGGATGAAACAAAAGCGGCACAGCAGGAATTCTGCGTCGGTGACACAGACACCAGCGTGGCGTTTGCTGATTACGCCGAAGGCACGCCTGTTATGGCGGTTTTGTACGGTATCGATGTGGCCGCGCAGCGTCTCTGGGGTCAGGCACCAGATCTGGTGATCTCCGGCCCCAACGAGGGGAACAACCTGGGCTTCATGAATAACAACTCAGGCACTCTGGGGGCAACCATGATTGCACTGAGCCGCGGGATCCCGGCGATAGCGGTCAGTGCCAATGAAAATACCGCACACGATGCCGATCAGTCTGAGCGGGTGGCGCATACCGTGGTCGAGGTGGTGGCTAAGCTGGCCAGCAGCCGCCCATCCGGTTCACCCTTGTTACCGGCTTACACCGGCCTGAATATCAATACCCCGGAAGAGATGGCCAATAATCTGGGCTATAAGTTTACCGATGTTGGCTGGAACGGCGGCGGTATTGAGTTCAAGTTCAGCGACGATCTGTCAGGCGATGCGGTGCTGATTGGCTATATGGTGCAAAAACTGATGGCGGGCGGCATGGATCAGGCCACTGCCAAGGCCACCGCGCAGACGGCGATGCAGGGTAAGCAAGGGCTGTCGTTCAGCATGGGGGATGCCGGAGATACCAACGCCAACTCGGAAGGCAATGCGGTGAAGGCGAGCTATATCACAATCAGTACCATAGACGGTAATGTCCAGGCGGCGCGAGCCAAGGTGTCACTGACTGAGCAGCGTTTGCTGGGTCTGAACTAGGAGGCTGCTATGAGAAACTATTCACGTCTTCTGTGCCTGATGCTGGGGCTTTTTCTGGCGGGGTGTAATGGCTCAGACAAGGACAGCAGCGCAGACAGTGGTAAAGAGAGTGGCGCTACAGATACCGGCCAGGCTGCGCTGAGCGGGGTGTATCGCGCTGTGGCTCAAGATACCGCCGGCAATCTGGTTGAGGTGCAGCTCATCGCTGAAAGCGGTCGGCTGCCGTTACTGACCTTGTGGGATGACAGGGAGCACCAAAGCTCATTTCTGGCGGAAAAACCAACGGGTGAGCAGGGGCAAACTGGCTATTATTTTGCCGAATTACAGTATCAGTGTCAGGCACAACAAAATGCCTTCGTGTGTGGCACCCCTGAAGGCACAACTCGCCTGGCCGCCGATTCGTCTGCTCAACACGCTGGCTTTGTGGCAGGCCAGTACCAGGCGGTCTGGGACGGACAGCTTTACACGCTGAGTTTGGATGAACAGGGCAATGCCAGTATTGCCGGTCTGCACTGTGAGTCTGGTGCGCGCTTTTCGGCATCGGCTTCGCTGGAAACTGTCCGGGTGATGACAGTGGCAGGCAACAACGGCTGTCAGTTACCGCTGTCCCGGGCTTATGCTGACACTGTGGTCGATAACGATGTGCTGTACAGCATTAATCTGCAGACCGAACACCCGGGCTTTCCCCAGGTATGGGTAAAGATTGCCGGTTAGAAACAGACGGTTCAGCTAGTGTCGAACCCGCGGCGGCAGGAGGGTTTTGCCCGTTTTGTCGCCGATATTCGTTCAGTTATTTTGTCTGGTTCGCGCATCGGAAGCAGCTTGAGTGGCGAGTGACTGTTTCTTTGCGCAGACTTTGCGTATAATTCCGCCATCATATACCCAAGTCATTCCCTACTGCCTGTTACGGCACAGAAGAGCAAACAGAGGCCAGGATGTAACCACAGGTTAATCAGCCATCACCCGGCTTGTTCCGGGCAAGACTCAACTGACATACCGGGCGCTGCGTTTTAACCTACCTCGCCTGGGCTGACTTAATTCGATAACTGGATCTTCACTGAATATGTCTTTTTTAACTGAAGTGGGTAAACGCCGCACGTTTGCCATCATTTCTCACCCGGATGCGGGTAAAACCACCATTACTGAAAAAGTCCTGCTGTTCGGAAACGCCTTGCAGCGTGCCGGTACGGTCAAAGGCCGCGGCTCTAACCAGCACGCTAAGTCGGACTGGATGGAAATGGAAAAAGAGCGTGGTATCTCGGTCACTACCTCTGTGATGCAGTTTCCGTACAACGAGTGTCTGGTCAACCTGCTCGATACCCCGGGGCACGAAGATTTCTCGGAAGATACCTACCGCACACTGACCGCTGTGGACTCTTGTCTGATGGTGATAGATGCCGCGAAAGGTGTCGAGGATCGGACCCGTAAGCTGATGGAAGTCACCCGTCTGCGTGACACGCCTATCGTGACCTTTATGAACAAACTTGACCGTGACATCCGCGATCCGATGGAATTGCTGGATGAAGTGGAAAGTGAGCTGAACATTGCCTGTGCGCCGGTCAGCTGGCCGATTGGCTGTGGTAAAGAGTTCAAAGGCGTCTATCACATTCACCGTGACGAAACCATTCTGTACGCCACCGGTCAGGGTCACACTATTCAGGAAGTCCGGATTGTGAAAGGTTTGGACAACCCTGAACTGGATACGGCTGTTGGCGAGGATCTGGCCGGTCAGTTGCGTGAAGAGCTGGAACTGGTGCTGGGTGCATCGCACGAATTTGATCGTGAACTGTTCCTGAAAGGGGAACTGACGCCGGTATTCTTCGGTACGGCACTGGGTAACTTTGGTGTTGACCATATGCTTGACGGCCTGACTGAGTGGGCACCTGCGCCGCTGCCGCGTCAGGCGAATGAGCGCGATGTTGAAGCTACGGAAGAGAAGTTCTCCGGCTTCGTGTTCAAGATTCAGGCCAATATGGACCCGAAACACCGCGACCGTATTGCCTTTATGCGCATTGTATCGGGCACTTATACCCAGGGCATGAAAATGAACCATGTCCGTATCGGCAAGAACATCAGCATTTCGGATGCTGTGACTTTCATGGCCGGTGACCGCTCCCGTGCTGAAACCGCCTATGCCGGTGACATCATTGGTCTGCATAACCACGGGACGATTCAGATTGGCGATACCTTTACCCAAGGGGAAAATCTGAAATTTGCCGGTATTCCGAATTTTGCTCCTGAGCTGTTCCGCCGTATCCGCCTGCGCGATCCGCTGAAGCAGAAACAATTGCTGAAAGGCCTGGTGCAGCTGTCGGAAGAAGGTGCGGTGCAGGTATTCCGTCCGCTGCTCAACAATGATTTGATCGTCGGCGCCGTCGGTGTGCTGCAGTTTGACGTTGTCGTGGCCCGTCTGAAGGCGGAATACAATGTCGAAGCCATTTACGAAAGCGTCAACGTGGCAACGGCACGCTGGGTAGAATGTGGCGACGGCAAGAAATTCGAGGAATTCCGCCGCAAGAATGAAGTGAATCTGGCGCTGGATGGGGGTGATAACCTCACTTACATCGCACCGACTATGGTGAACCTCAATCTGGCGAAAGAGCGTTTCCCAGAGGTGGACTTCCGCGCCACCCGCGAGCATTAATGCCTGTCTGTTGACTTAAGGCTACGAAAGAAAAAGCCTCTGATTTCAGGGGCTTTTTTTGTTCGGTTGGCATCATGTCTCTTCGCTCGCTTGATGTCACGCAGCTCAGGAATGATACTGTTCAGTATTCAAACTATTCCTGACATAATCATGCAGGCTGTCTGAATCTGAACTGCAAGGAGGAGAGCACTGTGTTAACTCTAATCCGCCGTTGGCTGGCTCACTATGATGCTTGGTGCGAGCGTATGGGCTTTGTGCCGGAAAACCGGCGCTGTTGTGCGCCCGTCCGCTATGATGAAGACGATGCCCGTCATCCGGCGCAGCGCGCTGCCAGGGCAAGAGCGTGTCAGTCAGTGAAAAAGGATACCTCAGGTGCAGCTGATAGATAGTCACTGCCATTTCGATTTTCCGCCGTTTGCCGGTGATCCAGAGCCCTATCTGGCACAGGCCGGGCAGGCTGGCGTCAGCCATATCGTGATCCCATCGGTGGGGGCGCGAAACTGGCAGCCCATTCAGACATTGTGTGCCCGCACGGCATCCCCTGCACAGCCGGCACTCTTCTATGCACTGGGCATGCACCCGTATTTTGCTTCCGAGCACAATGCCGACACACTGAACCAGCTGGAGAGCAGGCTGAAAAAGGTCAGTCAGGAGACGGGCAACCGCTGTGTGGCTGTCGGGGAATGCGGGCTGGATTTTGCTATCCCGAATGCAGACAGACAGCAGCAAAAGGGCTGGCTGATCAGGCAACTGGAATTAGCCAATCAATTTAACCTGCCGGTGATACTTCACTGCCGGAAAGCTTTCCCTGAACTGATGCAATGCCTGAAATCTTGCCCGCCAATTCGGGGAGGGGTTTATCATGCATTCAGTGGTAGTTTGCAGCAAGCGTCTCAACTTCTTGATCTAGGTATCAAAATTGGCGTCGGTGGTACGATCACCTATCGCAGAGCGAACAAAACTCGAACTACAATGACTCAGTTACCTCTCGATGCGATGTTACTGGAAACCGATGCGCCAGATATGCCGTTGGCCGGTTACCAGGGAGAGCCGAATCAGCCGGACAGAGTGGCGTTAGTGCTGGCGGCTCTGGCTGAACTGAGGTCAGAATCATTGGCGGCACTTGCTGCTGCTACTAGCAAAAATGCAGAAGTTTTGTTTGCACTGCCTTCTCAAACTTGATGATTTTGACATTTCTCTGGCTTTTCTTTATCCATCAGGCGGTGACTTGGTGTGACCTCTATCACACTTGATGTTCATCTTTCACTCGGTTTCCAATCAAAGTGTGATGTGTGCATTACATGCTGTAAGTTGCCATGCGTATAATGCGCCCGACTCTTGAGAGAGCCGAATTGTCGAGACGCCAAAATTTAACTATAGGGATGCCATAAACTATGAGCGTGTTTATGAGCCTGGTTGGGATGGTTGTACTGCTGCTTGTGGCTGTGCTGCTGTCTGATAACCGTAAAGCTATTAACTTACGTACTGTGGGTGGCGCGTTTGCCATTCAATTCTTCTTCGGCGCATTTGTACTGTATGTGCCGGTAGGCCGTGATGTGCTGTATGGTGCGTCGCAATTCGTTGCCAATGTGATCGGTTACGGTGATCAGGGGATTTCTTTCCTGTTCGGCGGTCTGGTATCAGGCAAGATGTTTGAAGTCTTCGGTGGTGGCGGTTTCGTTTTCGCCCTGAAAGTGTTGCCGGTTATCGTGTTCTTCTCTGCACTGATTAGCGTACTGTACTATCTGGGTATCATGCAGTTTGTGATTAACATTCTGGGTGGCGCACTGCAAAAAGCGCTGGGAACGTCCCGTGCCGAATCCATGTCTGCAACAGCTAACATTTTCGTGGGTCAAACTGAAGCACCACTGGTTGTGCGTCCGTTTGTACCTAAGATGACTCAGTCTGAGCTGTTCGCTGTGATGTGTGGTGGTCTGGCGTCTGTTGCCGGTGGTGTACTGGCCGGTTATGCCTCTATGGGTGTACCGCTGGAATACCTGATTGCAGCCTCTTTCATGGCGGCACCGGGTGGCCTGTTATTTGCCAAAATCATCAAACCTGAAACAGAAACGCCTGTGGATCAATTGGGCGTTGATAAAGATGATGAAGGTCACGATGACAAGCCTGCTAACGTCATTGACGCAGCGGCTGCGGGTGCCTCTTCCGGTATGCAACTGGCACTGAACGTCGGTGCGATGCTGCTGGCGTTCATCGGTCTGATTGCCCTGATCAACGGTATTCTGGGCGGTATCGGTGACTGGTTCGGTATGCCTGAACTGACGCTGGAACTGATCCTGGGTTATGTCTTCCAGCCGCTGGCTTTCCTGATTGGTGTGCCTTGGAATGAAGCACAGGTTGCCGGTTCTTTCATCGGTCAGAAAATAGTCGTGAACGAGTTCGTGGCTTACCTGAACTTCACGCCGTACCTGAAAGATGTGGCTGATGGTGGCCTGCTGGTTGCTGAAACTGGTGTAGCGATGACTGAGAAGACCAAAGCGATCATTTCTTTCGCACTGTGTGGTTTCGCAAACCTGTCTTCTATCGCTATCCTGCTGGGTGGTCTGGGTGGTCTGGCACCAAGCCGTCGTCACGACATTGCCCGCTTCGGTATGAAAGCCGTTGCCGCAGGTACGCTGTCTAACCTGATGTCTGCAACGATTGCAGGTTTGTTCCTGTCACTGTAATTCAGTCAGAAACCGTCAGATTGAAAACGCCACAGCCTAGCTGTGGCGTTTTTTTTCGCCTCGCATTTTCTTTGCCGCTGACACTGGCGGTAGTCAACAGAATCAGTAACTATCTGAATCATTTTCAGTAAAAGCCGGTAAAAACCGTCAATTGACTCTTCCTTCACTCAGGCGGTACGCGCATGCTTAAGGGGTCAGCAGACACTTGGTTTTCTGCGGTCTACACTCTGTGAGTATTTCCAGACCGGATTGCATCGCACTCCCAGTCTGGTATCAACGACTGGAGTGATAGCATGCATGACGTGATAGTGGCTTTACTGGCAGGTGTGATAGTTGGGCTGATGTTTTCCGCGCTTAAACTGCCGATTCCGGCTCCCCCTGTGTTATCCGGGGTGATGGGCATTGTCGGTGTGTATATCGGCGGGCAGCTGTATCAATGGCTGATTGAACGTTTCTTTTCCTGAACAAGGTTCAGAATTGATCCGGACGGATAGATGACGATAGCCGCGTGCTGAATCAACACATTATCCACCCTGGGAAACGTCTATTGTATGGTTTGCCTCTGAGCTCCTTGGTAAAATGGCTGCGTTGAATCGCAGGTTGATGATATCTGCGTGTAAGTATCCTGATAATTCTGTGAATTAGGATGCAAAAATGAATGGCTGGCAAGGTGATGCCACCTTGCGCGGTGAAAAGGACGTCGATCGGGCACGCTGTAAAGGGCCTGAGTCTTCATGGAATCAAGTCCGCTTCTGTTTCTCTGAGGCTACAATCGGCAGAGTTACTACTGTCTGAGTGGGCAAAGTGAACAGAACACTTGGTAGAACATAATCGACTGGAGAAAGTCATGAGCGATTTAAAAACGGCTGCACTGCGTGCGTTAAAACTGATGGACCTGACCACACTGAACGATGACGATACCGATGCGAAAGTGATCGAACTGTGTAAGAACGCGAAAACCCCTGTCGGAAATACCGCGGCGATTTGTATTTATCCGCGTTTTATTCCGGTTGCCAAAAAGCAGCTGCGCGAGCAGGGCACGCCGGATGTTCGTATTGCTACAGTGACCAACTTCCCGCACGGCAACGATGACATTGACATTGCCGTTGCTGAAACCAAAGCGGCCGTTGCTTACGGCGCAGATGAAGTGGATGTGGTGTTCCCGTACCGCGCTCTGATTGCCGGTAACGAGGAAGTGGGCTTTGAGCTGGTTAAACAGTGTAAAGCCGCCTGCGGTGACATTCTGCTGAAAGTGATTATTGAAACCGGTGAGCTCAAAGAGCCGGCACTGATCCGCAAAGCCTCTGAAATTTCTATCAAAGCCGGTGCGGATTTCATCAAGACCTCAACAGGCAAAGTACCAGTGAACGCAACGCCTGAAGCGGCAGAGATTATGTTGACGGTAATCAAGGACATGGGCGTACAGAACAGCGTAGGCTTTAAGCCTGCCGGTGGTGTACGTACCGCTGAAGACGCACAGCAGTTCCTGGCGATGGCTGATCGTATTCTGGGTGCCGACTGGGCAGACAGCGCACACTATCGTTTTGGTGCATCCAGCTTGCTGGCAAACCTGCTCAATACGCTGGGTGAAGGCGAGAAAGCCGCAGAAGGCGGTTACTGATACCACAGGTATCGGTTGACCGATTCTGAACCTGATCTGTGGCAGCCGGCTCAACGGGCTGCCACAGGAAACTGCCAAATAAAGGGAAAGACCGCGCCTGTCTGCTCGTGCTGCTGACGCTGTTTGGTCTGCCGGGCGTTATTGTCTCTCCCCAGCCATGTCGAGGCATCCTATGTATTTACCTCAGGAAATTATCCGCAAGAAGCGCGATAACATCGCACTCACCCAAGACGAAATTAACTTCTTTATTCAGGGCATCGCCAAAGACACTGTGTCTGAGGGCCAGATCGCAGCTTTCGCGATGGCGGTGTACTTCAACGACATGACCATGAATGAGCGGGTTGCACTGACCTGTGCCATGCGCGACTCAGGCATGGTGCTGAACTGGGATCACATGAACTTTGGCGGCCCGATTGTCGACAAACACTCCACCGGCGGTGTGGGTGATGTGACCTCACTGATGCTCGGCCCCATGGTCGCCGCCTGTGGCGGTTTCGTGCCTATGATTTCAGGTCGTGGTCTGGGCCATACCGGCGGCACGCTGGATAAACTGGAATCCATTCCGGGCTATAACATCATGCCGTCGAACGAGGTGTTCGGTCAGGTTACCAAAAGTGCAGGCGTGGCCATTATCGGTCAGACCGGTGATCTTGCACCGGCTGATAAGCGTGTGTATGCCACCCGCGATATTACCGCCACGGTTGATAATATCTCACTGATCACTGCCTCTATTCTGTCGAAGAAGCTGGCCGCAGGTCTGGAATCGCTGGTGATGGACGTCAAAGTGGGTTCAGGCGCTTTCATGCCTACTTATGAGGCTTCGGAAGAACTGGCGAAATCCATTGTGGCCGTGGCCAACGGTGCCGGCACCAAAACCACCGCCTTACTGACCGACATGAACCAGATACTGGCATCCAGTGCCGGTAACGCAGTAGAAGTGCGCGAAGCCGTCCAGTTCCTGACCGGCGAATACCGCAATCCGCGCTTGTTTGAAGTCACTATGGCGCTGTGTGCAGACATGCTGCTGAACGCAGGCCTGGCCAAAGACGAAGGCGAAGCCCGCGCTAAGTTGCAAGCGGTGCTGGACAACGGCGCAGCGGCAGAGCGGTTCGGAAAAATGGTGCACGGCCTGGGTGGTCCGGCTGATTTTGTTGAAAATTATAATAATTATCTGGCGAATGCAGAGATCATCAAACCTGTGTTTGCTGAAACCAGCGGCTTTGCCGGGGCGATGGATACCCGCGCACTGGGCATGGCCGTGGTGAGCATGGGCGGTGGCCGGAAAGTGGCTTCTGACAGTATTGATTATGCGGTGGGTCTGACTGACATGATACGTCTGGGTCAGACGCTTGATAAGCAGACCCCGCTGGCCGTTATCCATGCCCGCAATGAAGCACAATGGCAGGACGCTGCGAATGCTGTTCGTCAGGCTGTCACAGTCACTGAGCAGGCACCGGCGGCGACACCAGAGGTATACCGTCGCATCCGTGCTGAAGATGTCTAAATTGGAGCAATGATGAAAAGAGCAATTATCCTGGTACTCGATTCTTTTGGCTTGGGTGCCACTGAAGATGCGGTCAAATTCGGCGATGTGGGTGCGAACACCATGGGCCATATTGCCAAAGCCTGTGCTGAAGGCCGTGCCGACAATGCCGAACGCAGCGGTTTGCTGAACCTGCCAAACCTGACCCGACTGGGTCTGGGTAAGGCAGCGGAAGAGTCCTGCGGTGAATTCCCGCAAGGCTTAGATCCTGTGGCTGAGATCACCGGCGCCTACGGTCACGCTGCTGAGATCTCATCTGGCAAAGACACCCCGTCTGGCCACTGGGAAATCGCCGGTGTGCCGGTATTGTTCGACTGGGGTTACTTCAGCGACACCAGCAACAGTTTCCCGCAGGAGCTGCTGGATCGCATTGTCGAACGTGCACAACTGCCGGGATACCTGGGTAATTGCCATGCTTCCGGTACTCAGGTACTGGACGATCTGGGCGAGGAGCACATGAAAACCGGCAAGCCGATTTTCTATACCTCGGCTGATTCTGTGTTCCAGATTGCCTGCCATGAAGAGACTTATGGCCTAGATAACCTGATGACGCTGTGCGAGATCGTGCGCGAAGAGCTTGAAGACTACAATATCGGCCGCGTGATTGCCCGTCCGTTTATCGGCGCAGGTAAAGGCCAGTTCGAACGTACCGGTAACCGCCGTGATCTGTCTCTTGAGCCACCGTCAGCCACTGTGCTGCAAAAACTGGTGGAAGAGAAGCAAGGTGACGTGGTGTCTGTCGGTAAGATTGCCGATATTTATGCCCATTGCGGTATCACCCAGAAAGTGAAAGCGACCGGGCTGGAAGCTCTGTTTGATGCCACCCTGGCACAAATGGAAAACGCCGGTGACAACACCATAGTGTTCACTAACTTTGTCGATTTCGATTCCGCCTACGGCCACCGCCGCGATGTGGCCGGTTATGCCGCCGCGCTGGAATATTTTGACCGTCGCCTGCCTGAGCTGCTGTCGCAGCTGAAAGAAGACGACGTGCTGATCATCACGGCCGATCACGGTTGTGATCCAACCTGGCCGGGCACAGACCATACCCGTGAGCACATTCCTGTGCTGGTGAGTGGTCCTAAGATCCCGGCTGGCTCACTGGGTCGCCGCGACACCTTTGCCGATATCGGCCAGAGCCTGGCGAGCTACTTCGGTACCTCGGCAATGGATTACGGCAAATCTTTTCTGTAACCGCACTGCAGTGTGGTGAGGTTTGACGCTGAATGCGCCACTGCCTCATCCATAATGGATGAGGCACTCAACAAATTTAAGGAGCGAACAGATGGCTACTCCACATATTAACGCTGAAATGGGTGATTTTGCCGACGTGGTTCTGATGCCGGGCGACCCATTGCGTGCCAAGTTCATCGCAGACACTTTCCTGGAAGAGGTGAAAGAAGTCTGTAATGTGCGCAATATGTACGGTTACACCGGCACATACAAAGGTCGCAAGATCTCTGTTATGGGCCACGGTATGGGCATTCCATCCTGTTCTATCTATGCCACTGAGCTGGTCAAAGACTTCGGCGTGAAGAAAATCATCCGTGTCGGCAGCTGTGGTGCCGTGCGTGATGACGTCAATCTGCGCGATGTGGTGATCGGCATGGGAGCCTCGACCGACTCTAAAGTGAACCGCATCCGTTTTGGTGGTCACGATTTTGCGGCCATTGCTGATTTTGGCATGGTAAAAAATGCCGTGGATGCCGCCAAAGCCAAAGGTATTGAAGTCAAAGTTGGCAACCTGTTCTCAGCCGACTTGTTCTACAACCCGGATTTCGACTTCTTCAAGACCATGGATAAGTACGGCATTCTGGGTGTGGAAATGGAAGCGGCCGGGATTTACGGTGTGGCGGCGGAATTCGGTGCCAAAGCCCTGACCATATGTACTGTGTCTGACCACATTCTGCGTGGCGAAGCGACGACTTCTGATGAGCGTCAGACCACGTTTTTAGAGATGATGGAAATCGCCCTGGAATCTGTCCTGCTGGGTGATAAAGACGCCTGAGTTTGAGTCTACGCTTGTGGAGACAGGCGGACGCGCAAAAGAGGCTTCGGCCTCTGACTCAAAGCAAAAGACGACCGCATGGTCGTCTTTTTTTTGCTCATACAACGTGGGACAATGCAGCTCTGCAAGCGCTTTCGCCGTATCGGAAAGAATAGCTAATCCTTGGCGTTGGCCGTCAGCAGGAAGGGGAAATGCCACACGTCTTTTCGGCGCCCGAAGGTATAAGCCAGAATAAAACCGATGAACAGTGCAACCAGCAGCATGCCCCGCACCGTGTTTGTCATAGTGTCGATTTGATCCGCGGCGTGCTGGACCAGTTTGCCGTGTTCCAGCGTCAGGCGGATAAAGCCGACCACTTGCCCCTCATCGGTCATCACAGGCTGAACCAGTTGCTGGCGGCCGATACTGGCAGTAGAAAGAGGGGTGGTCAGGCCGGACACCTGCTCAAGCGGCATCGCATCTTCGGTTTGCGCCAGCGGAACACCTTCAAGATCATAAATACTGGCGTCCAGTATCAGGGGTTCATCGGAAATACGGTTGACCAGATCCTGCAGCTTGTCCTGCTGTTTGTCGAGAATATCGCCAGCTGCTGTGCTGGCCGCCTGACGGGCAATAATGCGAGACAGCGACTGCGTCTGCTCACTCAGCATGTTGAAGTTGTTCTGATTCAGCCGGGCGCCGTACTCCAGCATGGTAATCAAGCCGGCAAAACTAACGGCTAATACCAGAAACTGCCAGATACGCTGCATGCGTACAGTTTTGAACTTAAACATAGTCGTGACTTCTTCGATAAGGCTAACTGAGCAATATTGGGACTTGCCCTGACAAATTGCAATAGGGTACTTTGAAGGGAGTTGAATACGCCTTTACAGGGATGTGATATACAGTGCTGACCATAAAAAAACATACTTCGCTTCATACCCGCTTTCCAGACTGTGTTGCCAGCAGTAATCTGGATGTTAAACACGTGGCTTCAGTGATTTACAGTAAATCTCTGACCACAGATCGTATCGATCGTCTTGAAACCCAGACTGGTGAGAGCTTGTCGCCGGTGGCCGCCTGGAAGGTGGGCGAGTACGATGTGCTGCTGCTGACCAATCCCTTGTCCGACACCCTGATCAGTGCGCTGGATGCCAATAAGATTGATTACGCCCATTATAAAGACTTGCCGGATTTGTCCGAGCCGGGTCTGGTGGTGTTTGATATGGACTCCACGGCGATTCAAATCGAATGTATTGATGAAATTGCCAAACTGGCCGGTGTCGGTGAGCAGGTGGCGGAAGTGACTGAGCGAGCCATGCAGGGGGAGCTGGATTTTGAACAGAGCCTGCGCCAGCGCGTCGGCACACTCAAAGGCGCCAGTGCTGACATTCTGCTGCAAGTTCGCAACCAGCTGCCTCTGATGCCGGAAATGCGCGATTTGGTGATGGCGCTGCACCATTATGGCTGGAAAACCGCGATTGCTTCCGGCGGCTTTACCTATTTCTCTGATTATCTCAAAGACGAGCTGAACCTGACTCACGCCCAGTCCAACCAGCTGGAAATCGTTGACGGTAAACTAACCGGTCAGGTACTCGGCAGCGTGGTTGATGCACAAACCAAGGCCGATATCCTGCGCGAGCTGGCAGAAGAATACGATATCGCCAGGCACAACACGGTTGCGGTCGGTGACGGCGCCAATGATCTGGTGATGATGGCCGCCGCCGGTCTGGGCATCGCTTACCATGCCAAACCCAAAGTGGTAGCAGCCGCACCCGCCGCCGTCCGCTACGCCGATCTCGGTGGCGTGCTGTGTATTCTTTCCGCTTCCCTCTGGCCGCAGAAAATCGGCTGGTAGGTGATTCTGAAACAATGGAAAAAGCGAAATCGGTCGGTTTCGCTTTTTTTCGGCTATCAGCAATGCTGTTTGTTCGTAGACTCAATGATCACGGTCACGATGCAGAAGCAAAATCGCTTACTGGTTGGCTGATTTGATCCGGACGAAGTGTGTTGAAGGGCGGGTATAAGTAGCGCAACTTGCGACGGCATCCTTGAGATCGTTTTTGGCGCCCGTACCTAAAGGAACACAGTGGGATATTGGCCAGAATCGGGAGGTTTTTTGCATTATTGATTTTGAATCAAAGTCTTGCCTTGGTTTGCTCACTGCGGATACTGAAGTTATGATTTGGCTGAATCAATGCCATAGACGGATTGTGGCATGGTGGCCTCCGGCGATTTGTAGTCAGACTAACCTAGTATGGCAAAGCCTGATGAGAGGCAGTCCATGTCATTCGTTATATTTACAGGAGGTTTAGTGACACCATTTTTTCTATCTCAAGTCTTAGTTGCTGTGGCTATTTGCTTTGATTTGATGTCATTCCAATTCAAAGACAGGCGAAAAATTGTAACTTGTCTGTTCTTCGCTGGAACGTTGATTTCCAGTCATTTTATTCTGCTTGAGCAATGGACTGCAGCGAGTCTAATGGTTATCGCTACCATTCGATATTTGGTGAGCGTATTTTCCACTTCGCCAAAGCTCAAATATCTATTCTGCACTGCATCAGTTATCTCGACTGTTGTAACCTACTCTGGGTTAGCCAGTGTAATTAGTTGTTTTGCATCCATTTTTCAATCGATCGCTGCGTTTAATAAAGATGACCGTCGTTTAAGAGAGTTTATGATTGTCGGTACAGCTCTTTGGCTCATACATAATTATGTTGTAGGCTCCCCAACAGCAGTCTTGATGGAAGTTCTCTTTATTTTTAGTAACTTAATTGGCTATTATCGCTACTACTATAAAAGCTCGGTAGCAGTATAAAATAACAAATGCTTCAGAGGGGCAGTAGCAGGCAAGAGGAAATGTGGAAGTATCTATCAAACAAATAGACCTGGGTTCGCGTAATATATTGGAGAATCTTTTCTCTTATTATGTCTATGATATGTCAGAGCTTATGGGGTGGGGGCCAAATTCAGAAGGATTGTATACGTTCAATTCTGAGACTTTGGATTCGTACTGGAAAGAAGCTAGTCATGTGCCTTACTTTATTTATGTTGATAAGGAAATTGCTGGCTTTGCATTAGTTCGAAATTATTCGATTGAACCAGAGATTTTTGATATTGAGCAGTATTTCGTATTGCGTAAGTTCAAAGGAAAGGGGGTTGGTAAAAAGGCGCTTTTAGCGGTTGTAGCTAATCATCCAGGTAAGTGGCAAATTCGTGTTCTAAAGGAAAATGAAGCGGCATTGAAGTTTTGGGTTTCAGCGGTCAAAAATATAGTAGGCAGCCGTTACAACGTTTCATTGGACATTGATGTGGATTTAGAAATGTACTTCATACGCTTTGAGGCAGTCAGTTAATAAGGCTACATGGACTCCCCGGCACTCTTTGAGCAGACAAAGAGTGCCGGGCGCGCATCAAACAATGCCGAGAAGAACACCAAACTCAAGCGCGACATAGGTTCCACAAGAATGGATGTCTTTTTATAAACGTTTTGTGGAACAACATTTTACGGAGAAATTAAAATCGATGAAAATAGACGCTTATTTGGTTAATTCCTTTACTGCCAACGGCACCGGCGGAAATCCTGCCGGCGTAGTGCTGCATGCAGATAATCTTTCTGACGAAGAAAAACTAAACATCGCCAAAGCCGTTGGTTATTCAGAAACGGCGTTTGTATCCCAAGACGACGAAGCCGATTTTGAGCTGTCTTTTTTTACCACAACGGATGAAGTGGACTTCTGCGGTCATGCCACCTTAGCTGCATTTTCAACAATGTATCAAAAAGGGATCGTAACCGATGGACAATATGTTCAGAGGACTAAAGCAGGTTTACTTGCCGTCACTATAGAGCCTGATGGTCATATCGTTATGGCGCAGAAATTACCTGAATACCTTGGGGTGTTTGATTGTGAGGCGATATCAGCGTTAATTGGCATTGACTCGACAGTTCTGGCGTCAAGCGGGTTACCTGTCGAGGTTATTTCAACAGGCTTGCCAGATATGATTGTTCCCGTGCCATTGGGGTATCTGGATAGAATCCAGGTAAATGAAGACTTACTCAGTGATTTTTGCAGAGAACATGATCTTGTCAGTCTCCATGCTTTTGAACTGTGCGAGAAAGACAGCGACCTGACTGCGAGCTGTCGAAACTTTGCCCCTTTGTTTGGCATTCCGGAAGAATCCGCAACCGGCAGTGCCAGCGGCGCCTTAGCCTGCTATTTATCCAAGCACCTTGGTAGCGAATATTCGGAAGGTTTTACTTTCGAGCAAGGAAGGGCAATGGACTGTGTGTCAATCATTACCGCGTCAGTTGAGTCGAACGAACAGGGGATTAGCAAGGTACTGGTCGGCGGTTTTGCTCATGAGATTGGGTTGCAGCAGGTTTTCTTATAACAATGTACTTAAATGGACAATGACCTTCCTCTGTTCTCAACAGTATAAAATGATATGAAAAATGTAGACCTGCATCTCAGCAAACGGGAGCACCCCTGCTCGTCATGTACCTGCTTCCTGATCACCCCAGTGGGATATGAGCGCCTCGCGAAACACAGTCAGTTTGGCCGAGTATTGCCGTGATGGCGGGTAGAGTAAAGTCAGCGGCTGAGGAGGCGGTGCATTGTGGCTGAGTACTTCCTGTAAGCGTCCGTCGGCGAGATATGGCCGAACGAAGAAAGTCAGCAACTGTACAATACCGGTGCCGGAGACAGCGGCTTCAACCAAAGGGTCGCCGTGATCAAGAATCAGATTCCCACCCACATCCATGCTGATAGGTTTACCGTTATCCGTAAACCGCCATGGGTTAACCAGCCCGTTTGAAGATAAACGAACTCTCAGGCAGTTATGTTGCGATAACTCGTTGATATACTTTGGGACGCCATGTCTGGCAAGGTATTTAGCAGAGGCCACTGTGACCCAATTGGCTGGCGATAAGCGCCTGGCTATTACTCGGGCATCGGCAACGGGGCCGCTGCGAATGACCGCATCAAATCCCTCATCAATAATGTCGACTATTCGATCGGTCAAAACCAGTTCGATGTTTAACTGGGGATGGGATTCCAGTAACTCACTGACGATTGGAATCAGGATAGCCCGTCCAAATGCGGAAGGTGCACTGACTTTCAGCGTGCCTTTGGGGGCATTGCCATGATGCTGCATTTCATGCTGAGCATCAGAAAGTCCGGAGATTAATGGGCGGACGCGAAACAGAAATAATTCACCGTCTGCGGTCAGGCTCAGGCTGCGGGTATTGCGGTGCAACAATTTAACACCCAACTGTGCTTCCAGTCTGCTTATCGCTCTGGAAATACCCGACTGCGTGATACCTAGCTGCGTGGCTGCAACGGTGAAGCTTTGGTTGTCGGCCACCTTAATGAATTGCCTGATGGCATTGAGATCAGCATCCATGATTTAAGTCATTAGTGAAATGATTTCAAAGTGTTTATCGATCATATGTCATAAATGATACTGGGTGAATCTCAAACGTCATTTGGAATGAATTTATGCGATCTCCTCTACCTTCAGGGATTTACCTTCTTAGTCTCGGTATCTTTATCATGATTTCCTGCGAGTTGCAGGTGCTGGGTTTTATGCCTGCGCTGGCAGCAGATCTGGGGGTTTCAATTGCTGAGGTCGGTTATCTGGTTTCAGCTTTTGCTGCCAGTATGGCCATTGGCGGCCCAATCCTCATGCTTGCACTTTCTCGCTTCCCGCCGCGCATGATTCTGGCTTGCCTGTATACCATTTTTATCCTGGGTGAGCTGTTTGGCGCTCTGGCACACAGCTATAGCCAGCTGATGCTGGCGCGTGCTGTTACGGGTATGGTGTCCGGTGCATTCTTTGGGGTATCGATTGGGCTTTGTTCAAGGATGGTTGACCCCAAAGATACGTTGCGAGCCGTTGCAATGGTGCTGGCGGGTATCATGTTGGGCACCATTATCGGCCTGCCTCTGGCAAAAGTGATTGCAGAATATTGGGGATGGCGTGAAAGCTTTTATGTGGTCGTGGCACTGGCAGTGTTCAGTGCCGCCTTGACGCTGAAGGCGGTTCCGTCTTTACCCGCAGAAGCTTCACATCCGTTAAAGCAAGAGCTGAAAGGGGTACTGGATGTGAGGTTATGGTGGGTTTTTGCGACCAGCTTTTGTGTGATTGGTGCGGTTTATGCGCCTTTTAGCTTTATCGTGCCGATTCTGACTGATTTAGCCGCCCTGCCGGAAGGGGCTGTTACCTGGTTACTCTTGGCTTATGGGTTGTGCATGCTGGCAGGAAACTATGTCGTTGCTGCTCTGGCTGTGAAACATGCTAAAGCGACAATCATGGGGGGCCTGGCTATTATGATCTCTGTCTTTGTGATGTTTGCGCTGTTTGCCGACATTGGCTGGGTAGCAGTGCTTTGTCTGGTGCTGTTGGGGTTTTGTGGTGTGAGTCTCAACCCGGCCCTGGTCAGCCGACTGATATCGTTACCACAGGGGCAACGGGCCTTTATCAATACTTTGCACGCTTCTGTGATTAACGCCGGGATTATGTTCGGCAGCTTTGCGGCAGGCCTGACACTGGATTCAGGCTTTAGTCTGCATGTCACAATATGGCTGGGAGCTGCCATTGCGATTCTTGGTCTGACAGTGCTTGGAATGTCGCCTCAGCTTTGTGTATCGTCTGCCCAAACAGCGTCGCGACTGCCTCAGACAGATTAGTCCCGTATTCATTTTCGGACAATAGCAAGGCATTGTTGTCCTTTTAAAATGATTCTGCTGCCAGTTCCTTACCCAGATAAACCTCACCGCGGATATTGAAGCTAAGCTTGATTAAATCAATATCATAAACCGGCTGCGGCATAGTGAATCAGGCTGGGCAGGTGTGACAAAGCCTGATGCAGTGAAAGTCTATGTTACTGGTTGGGCAACTGAGCGGGAGAGCTGAACAATGAGCGAGCTGACTATCTGGACGTTAGACTGGGTACCTGAAGGCCCACGCGGATTCGTGCGTGACTTGCGGTTGCGATGGGCATGCGAGGAAGCTGGGCTGCCATACAAAGTGCAAACGATCCCCTTTGATGGCCGCGAGACTAATCATCTTGCCCGTCAGCCTTTTGGTCAGGTGCCGTTTTTGAGTGACGGTGAACTGCAGTTATTTGAAAGTGGCGCATGCCTTATGCATATTGCGCAGCAATCTGACAAGCTGATGCCGGGCGATGCTATTGGTCAGGCGCACACGCTGCAATGGGTATTTGCGGCGCTCAACTCTATCGAAATGGTCAGCGTATCCTGGTGGTTTCTGACGATTTCCGGTCATAGCGACAATGAACTTACCGGGTGGATGGGCAAGCGTCTGGCGCAGCTCGAGTGTGTGCTGAGCGAGCGAGAATGGCTTGCAGGCGATCGGTTCACGGCGGCGGACCTGCTGATGGCTGACGTGCTGCGTATACCGCAAGTGCGTGCTGTCAGTCACCGCCCGGCTTCGGAAGCCTACGTGGTTCGTTTAACCAGCCGTCCGGCCTTTAAGAAAGCCTATGCGGATCAGATGGCGCATTTCGAACTGGCCGACAAGGAGCGGGCTTAACCTGCCTTTCAGCTGTGTGTAAACCCGGATCTGACCTGCTCCCTCAAAACACGTTGAAGCTGCATTATTGTTGTGAGGGAGAGGCCGATAGATCAACCTGGCAGTAATGCCAGGTTTTTGTGTTTTCATTCAACCTAATACGCGTTACAGGCCCAGCCTCAGCAGCACTTCATCGGTCACGTCGTAGAACTCACCGAATCCCATCAGCGAGGTAAACTCATTTTCCAGCGCTCTGGCGCGGTGCATGGCCAGGCGGGACAGCTCTGCCAGCTCCCGGCTGATCAGTGCGGTTGTCGGATCCAGCATAGGGACTGTGGTGATACGTACCGCCAGAAAATGCCCTTGCTCTCTGGCCTGCTGAGCAAATCGGCGGCGGGTGTCGCCTGTCGGAAAATCACTGAAAAGCTTGCTGAGCACTTTGGGCTGACCAAGCGGTTGAGGCAGTACCGCCAGATACATTTCGTGTACATAAGGCTCACTGACGGTTATCGGGCGCATCGGTTCGCTGAGCAAAGCTTTCACCCTGTTCTGGAAAATGGGTGCCAGATTGATCTGCTTGCCATTACCCAGCTCCATCATCAGTTTACCAAGCGCCGGCAGTGGCTGGTTAGCGCCCAACGCGCGTACTTTTACCTGATTATCAATTTTTTCGCAGAAGAAGGGCAAACAGTTGAGCCGTGTCAGCAGCATTTGGTGCATGGCCTGCAATAGCGGACCGGCAGGCATGATTTCTTCACTGACAGGCAGCCGCTCTTCGTTGTGCTTGATGAGCCGTCGCAGAAAATGTTCGCTGCGTGTGGCGTCATCGCCCCGCCCGGTTTCAAGTTGCACATTACGTCTGTCGGGACTCAAACGGACAACCTGATAAGGAATGCGTTTCAGCGGGGCATCTTTGGCCATTTTCAGCAGTTCATCGAAAGTGACTTTCAGCACATCACCCCGCTTGGCATCCAGCGGTTCAGTCAGGCGAATGTTCAGACCGCGGGTGGAGACATCAATACTGGTTCCGCTGAGAATACTGGCTTCTTTGTCCGCAGCGGTGGGCTGCGACAGGCTGACAGGTGTGCGGAACAGAAAGCGTGATTCGCTGCGCTGCGGCTTGGGATCAAAGTAAATGGCACGCGAACCGGAAACGGGATTTCGCGGATGACGGAATGTGTGTAAGTACTTGCTGGGCAGTGCCGGTTTTTCTGTCAGGCGATAGTCGTGCTGGCCATCCACGTTGGTTAAATTCTGCAGTACCCCGATATGGGTCAGACTGGAGAGGGTTTCCAGCAGCTCAGGTGCGATTTCCTGCAGCTGGATTTTGTCATCCTGGCTGATAGGGTAAAGCGTCAGGCGAACAACCCGCCAGCTTTCTCTTGTTGCCCCGATTTGCCAGAACAACTGCCGCTCTTCCACGCTCATCTCAGGCAAGGCGGCGGAATAAAAATAGGTTTTGCCTTCGTGCTGATGGGTAAAGCTGTAAATCAGCGTACTGCCCTGGCTCAGACCCTCCTGGCCCAGAGTGCGGATACGATCTTCAGACAGCAGATGATTGATCACCGACTGATTACGCTCGTCATGCCAGTGTTCCCACAGGTGGCGGTTATGCTCTGTCTGCAGGCAATACTTCAGCTCATTACCGGCAAAAAACAGCGGTATGCTGCTGGTATGCTTGAGGAAGCTGTGCTCATAGCCCCGGGTGCGCGACTGAATAATTTTATCTTCATGGTTCTGGCGCGAGCGGCTGGCCGCCATTTTCTGGCGGGCTTCAATCGCCTCTTTAAGGGCGTCACTGGATTCAATCAGCATCAGCCGCAGCCAGATATAGCTGTCGTTATCTGCATGGGGTGATACCCCCAGAATCCGGTAGCTGATCCCCTGCACGAGCCGCTCGTCTTTGAGTTGCTTGGCCAGTTCGGGGAAAAACGCGGTGACAACCTGACCGGTATGGTAGCGGAAGGCGGAAGACACCCGAAAGCGTGCGCCGGAAGGCGAAATATCTGATGTGGTGCCGTTCACTTCCTGTGAATAGGGCAGAGTCAGCACAACCGGTGTGGTGATCTGGATACGTTGTTCACTGCGGCTGAGGTGGTAGCCAAAACGCAGCAGCTCGGCCCCAAAAGGCAGCGCTTCTGCCGGTTCTTCTGGTGGCGGAGCTTGTGTGTCCTGCTGCTGCATAACCCGGAAGTTGTTACGGGTATTCATCAGCGATTCAAACAGGCCGACCCGGTATTGTTCGCCATAGGTTTTGATTCGGCGACGATAGACATTCATTGCCACATCATCCAGCCAGTGCGTCATACCGTGCATGTCGTAGGGGCGACACTCGCCACTGACCTTACCGCGTAAATCAACAGGCTGGCGGCAGGGGGCCATCAGGCGGTTGATTTCCATTTTAACCTGCAAGCGTACCGGGCCACTGAGATCCGCGGTCAGGTGCTGAAACAAGTCATTAAAATCCCCGCTGTCATAAGCCGGGAGCAGTTGTTCTATCAGTCCTTTGTATTCATCCAGCAACATAGTGGTTTTAGCAATAGGTCTCTATCGGGTATGATCCCTATTGTGCAGTAAAACGAAGAATTGTCATAAGCTTGTAGGCCGAAAGTCAGGCATGACGCATGTCCTGTCTGTTTCTTAGCCACAGATTGGCTGTCGCCTGCACTGAGTGGCCCTTTCTGGTCACGGCTTGAAGACTCAAAAGGGATACAATGGCGAAAACCAAAAGAGCTTACGTCTGCAGTGATTGCGGCGCCGATTTTCCACGCTGGCAGGGCCAGTGCAGTGCGTGTGCCGCCTGGAATACCATTACTGAATTTACCATTCCCAAAACCAAGTCAGCACTTGGTGGTGCAAATGGCGGAGCTGCCAGCAGTTATGCCGGTTCGTCGACCAAAGTGCAGACGTTGTCGGATGTCGAAAGTAAAGATCTGCCGCGTTTCAGCTCGGGTATTTCAGAGCTTGACCGCGTGCTGGGTGGCGGTATCGTGCCGGGATCCGTGCTCTTACTCTGCGGTGATCCTGGTGCCGGTAAATCCACTTTGTTACTGCAAAGCATCGGGGCGGTTGCGGAATCCCGTCAGGCGCTGTATGTCTCGGGTGAGGAGTCGATTCACCAGATTTCGCAGCGTGCCAAACGGCTTGCGACACCAAATATCGATAAAATACAGGTGGTAGCTGAAACCTCGGTCGAGCAAATTCTCAATCACGTGGTCGAGCAGAAAGTCTCCTTCGTGATTATAGATTCTATCCAGACCATGACAGTGGCGCACAATGAATCGGCGGCGGGCAGCCCGAGTCAGGTCAAAGAATCGGCGGCGGCTCTGACCCGTTTTGCCAAGACAGAAGGCGTGACTTTCATGATTGTCGGCCACATCAATAAAGACTCGAATGTAGCCGGTCCGATGCAGCTGATTCACATAGTCGATGGCTTGTTCGCACTCTCGTCGACCTCGGATGAGAAATTCCGGGTATTGCGCACCTCGAAGAACCGCTTCGGTGCTGATTCTGAATCCTGTTTCTTTGCTATGACAGAAACCGGCATGAAGCAGGTCAAGAACCCGTCGGCGATATTTCTCAGCCGCTCTAACAAAAACCATGCAGGTTCGGTATGTACCACACTCTGGGAAGGCACACGCCCTTTGCTGGTGGAGATTCAGGCACTGTGCAATCAGTCGATGACGGAAGTACCGCGCCGTTTGAGCGTGGGGTATGACTCTAACCGGCTGGCGATGTCAATTGCCGTGCTGGCGCGCCATGGTGGTGTGATGCTGTCGGACATGGACATCTTTGTAAACTGTGTCGGTGGGATCCGGATCGAAGAGACCTCGGCGGACTTGTCTGTTTTGCTGGCGATATTTTCCAGTTTCAAAAACGCACCGATCCCACAGGATGTACTGGTGTTTGGTGAAATCGGCCTGAACGGTGATATCCGCCCGTCAGCGAACGGAGTCGAACGGATTCGGGAAGCGGCAAAGCAAGGCTTTACCCGTGCGATTATCCCGAAAGCCAATGCGAGCCGCCCGCTTCCCGGTATTGAAATCATGGCGGTTGAAGACTTGCAAGAAGCGCTGGCCGCGTTTGAGCGGGTCGCCGTTTAAACCACGAACCTTTTATATTATTCAGATTCTCCTGCCTGGCCGATTGTTGTGTGTAAGGCGAACACAGCAACCGGCTTCTGTTCCCGTCAGCCATGCGTTTTCAGGGAGATGAAAGGTTTACCGCTTTTAATCAATTTCACACTTCAGGTGTTAATTTCACACTGAAAAAAGTGAATTGCTCTTTATCTTTAGTAAATATTTTCAATAGCCATCCAGTAAGATCTTCTCATTACATAGGAGGTAATACATGGCAATTGAATCATTTCTGAGTTGTTCTCAGTTCATGTGTTTTTTGAATTAAAGATAAAGGGAAGATATGAATAGAACATTATTTAAAACGTATCTATTGCTTGCATTTTCTGTTTTTCTTGATATGTCAATTCAAATTGTCATGATCTGGAAAATACTTGAAATAACAAGTTCTACTGTTTATATGGGAATGATTGTCAGTATTGGAGCGGTTACGCCTTTTATTCTTAGTAAAATAATTAAAAAGAAAGATATCTTCTACAAGAAATCCACTATCACAACACTCAGGGCTATCTTTTTTGCTTGCATGGCTACCGTCTTGTATTTTAATGCCACTGGCTTGATATACATCATCTTTATGATTGCGGTTTTTTCATCATGTAATATGGTTTGCAGTATTAATACCTTTGAAGTGAAAAACTCCAGTTTTGTGAAAAGAAAACTGATTGAGGCCTCGAAGGCGTCCAGGGTGCTGCAAACAACCATTCAGTTTGGTGCTTTCTTCGGTGCATTATTTGGGGGTTGGTACCTCAAAGCTATGGGGTTTGAAAGCTTCATTTACTACATAGCAGTGATGTCTGTCGTATTATCAGTATCCTATTTGTTTGTTTCTGATGTTGATAAAGAAGAGACAGAAACTGAAGCAAGTAATCAGCAAGCACTTTCAGGAAAAAGAGAACGCTTTATTATCCAGGTGGCCTTATCTGTTTTAACAGGGTTGCACATCGGTGCGTTCAACACTTTCGTACCAGTGTATTATCAGCTTTTCAGAGAGTGGGGGCCTGATATCCTGGGTTTTGCATCAGGCTTGGCAGGTATAGGCGCATTATCTGCAGCGCTTCTTCCTCAGAATAAACATGTTTATTTGCTCAGTGCAGTGCTGTTGCTGGTAGGGGACATCGGGCTTTTCTTGATGGACATGCCGTATTTATCGGTACTCTTCTGTTTCTGCATCGGCTATGCGGTTAATTCCGTGAGAATTACATCAAGAACGGAAATATTGAAGTCTGATGCTGATCAAAGTGATGTTAATAGTGCTATCAGTCATTCTAATTATCTGTTCTATATTGTATCAGGAACCATTCCAATGCTGATGACTATGGTGTTGACTTACTTTTCATTCTCAAGTCAAGCCTATGGTATATCACTGATACTGGTCGGTGTTTTTTCCGCTGTTGTCATCATGCTGTTAACTAGAAGCAAAAAAGTAATCACATTGGAAGGTGCATATGAGAAGTAAAGTATTGATAGTAAACCCAGCTTCCAGCGGAAAAATGATCCGACCGAAACTGCAAGCAAACAATATTCAATGCGATGTGTATTTTGATTCAGAGCATGATCCGAAAGGCATTCTGGATACGATTAACATCGAAAACTATGATAATAATGTATCCCATCTCGAAATTGATGCATTGCAGAATGAAAAGTACGATACGGTTATTGCCGGGTCAGAGTTAGGTGTTGAACTGGCAGATAAGCTCGCCAGTGAATTAGGTTTACCGGGAAACTCACCTTTGACGACCGGTCTGCGCCGGAATAAAAATGAAATGCAAGATGCATTGAAAAAACATGGCTTAGCCTATATTCAGACATTTCTGGTTGATATGGATGGAAAAGGTCTTAATGATCTTCATGAAATTAAATGCAAAAAGTATATCATCAAGCCAGTTAACTCTGCAGGTTCTGAAAACGTCTACTTCTGCAATAGCAGGGATGACGTAATCAATAAAATATCTTCCCTGCCTTGGGGGAAAACAAACAGTACAGGAAAAATAAATGATCAGTTTCTTGTTCAGGAGTATATTGAAGGTGAGGAGTATGTTTTAGATCTGATAGTCAATGGGGACCAAGTCGCTTTAGCTGCTATATGTAAATACGTAAAAGGTCAGTCTGGTAATAATCCATTTGTTTATAATCGACTGGAACTATTGGATCCTTATGACGCCGGGTTGGCTCCAATTCGTGAATATGCTGTTGCGGCCACCAGAGCACTCGATATTACGTACGGACTTGTGCATATGGAACTGATGCTGAGCCCATCAAAAGGGCCGGTAATGATTGAAGCTGCGACACGGATACATGGTGGTGTCGCGCCATCTTTATTTGAAAGCTGTTATTCTCCCAGTTTGCTGGATACGATTGCTTCACTGGTGTCAGAACACAGAGTACCGGAACTAGATTCTAAGCTAGTTAAGCAGGGTAGAGTGTATTTTCATGTCAATAAACACACTGCGAAATTTTCCGGTGTCGATGCCATCAGTGACGGTAAGCTAAAACGTATTCCATCCTTGATTGATTATTTTGTCACAGTGAAAGAGGGGCAAGAATTACCGGCCACGGAAGATTTGTTCACTTGCCCGTGTCTTGTGTGGTTAGCCAATGATAATGCCGTTGATTTAGAATCTGATATTCAGGGCATTGAGAATATTCTCAATGGTGTATTTAATAAGGAGTTGATCAGTGCCTAAGCTAATTATTAAGACACAGATGAAACGATAGAATCAGAAACAGGAACATCCGTTTCAGCGTTATTTGGCTGCACTGGCAGATCCCAGTTATACATTCATTGTTGAATCAGGTTCACTGGTCAGTGTCTTTGAAAGCTTGAACAATGAAATGTACTTTTACGCTAACTAAAATATGGGGGCTGTTAAGCCCCTTATTCATGTTTAATGTCTAACACTGGAAGAATATGGATGGATTCAATACCGCCTATATCTATGATGAACTTTTTAATTTCATACAGTAACGGAAGACGGGTGCTGTTGACCCTTATCAGGCAGTCGAACTCACCGTATATAGATTCGAATTGAAAATCATAACCGGCACTTTTGAGGTGTTTGAAAATCTGTTTACAGTCTACGCTTCCGGATTTGATCAACAGGTAAGAATGGATATCATCAGAAGGGGATAAGCGCTGATCAAAGCAAGTACTGATTGTGAAGCCTGTTATGACGTTCTCCTGTATGAGTGTTTGTATTCTTTTGTCTACGGCACTGCGTGAGAGATTGACCTGTTCTGCAACTTTTTGGATGCTCTCTCTTGAGTTATTTCTCAATAACTCGATGATTTTCATGTCCACTTTATCTAAATTCATCATGGTTACTAACTAGCCTGGCCTGGTGACTTTTTGATTCTAAAGTAACAGAAAGTGTTTTTAATTATATTCTGTTTTGATATTGGTATTTTTCTGCTTTGTTTGACAAGCAACCGCATACTTACCATACAACTCAGGTATTTTGTCAATATGAACATTAATGATTATGTGAATAACGTGATAAGAAATGAACTCAGCGGAGAAATAACTGAATCAGTAGGGTGCTGTCGTGAGAGCAGTTATACCGGTTTATGGCAGTATCATATGCTAAGTATTTCCCTATAAACAGCACAGTGATGTACCAGCATAGAGAAATCTTCTCTTGTGGGTCTGCCGGGCAGCACAGGTGAAACGCTGTGGGTTTCAGTCAGCAAGATCGGCAAGGAGTTCAAATTCGCGATAAAGCAGCTCGTCGTCACCGACGTTGAGTTCAATCAGGCGGCGCAGGTGAGAAATGCTGTCGATATCAATATTCACTATCTTCATCCGCAGACAGTCGCTGTCATGGGCGACCAGTTCAGTGACCATTCTCATGTGAATATCTGTGTCATGCAGGCTGACATCGACTTCAAACGGGGCGTTGTCATCCGGCTGCCAGTGTTCAGGCCGGCCGAGCAGAATACCATGCAGCGAGATATCGCGAACATCAGCAGGCCAGTGTGACTGAGCCTGACGCACCAGCGCCGGGGCCTGATAAACAATACGGATAAACTGGCGTCTTTCGTTCATAGTCTGTGATTACCTGTATGAGCCTATATTGTCGAGTTTAGGGTCTGCTGGCCTTTTTGGTTCTGTTTTTTCTATGTTGACGTGATCTCTGTTTGCAGTGCCGCGGCTCCGCTGAGGAGTCGAGTGGTGATTCATCCTGTGCTGAAACAGGCGACTTTAATGATTTGCTTATTAAGTAATCATGCAATAAAAAAGGCTGCCCAAATGGCAGCCTGCGTTCAGTGATTGCAAATCTGTCCGGAGACGGTTATTTGGCAATACGCTTGTATTTAATACGGTGCGGCTCTGCAGCCTGCGCACCCAGTGTTTTCTTCAGCCAGTCGGTATATTCGCTATAGTTACCTTCGAAGAAATTCACCTGGCCTTCATCGCGGTAGTCCAGAATGTGGGTCGCGATGCGGTCCAGGAACCAGCGGTCGTGCGAGATCACCATGGCACAGCCAGGAAATTCCAGCAGGGCTTCTTCCAGTGCACGCAGTGTTTCTACGTCCAGGTCGTTGGTGGGCTCATCGAGTAGCAGTACGTTGCCGCCGGCTTTCAGCAGTTTTGCCAGGTGGACACGGTTACGTTCACCACCAGACAGCTCGCCAATGCGTTTTTGCTGGTCGCTGCCCCTGAAGTTAAAGCGGGACACGTAAGCACGCGACTGAATCTCGAAGTTGTTGATGCGAATCACATCGTTGCCTTCAGAGATTTCCTGATACACAGTATTGTTATCATCCATGCTGTCGCGGAACTGCTCAACAGAGGCCAACTTAACTGTGTCGCCCAGCTCGATAGTCCCTGCGTCCTGCTGCTCAGAGCCGCTCAGCATCTTGAACAGGGTCGACTTACCGGCACCGTTCGCACCTATGATGCCCACGATGGCACCTTTAGGCATGCTGAAAGACAGGTTGTCGATCAGAACACGGTCACCAAAAGATTTGGTCAGGCCGTTGACTTCGATCACCTTGTCGCCCAAACGATCACCCGGCGGGATGAAGAGTTCGTTGGTTTCGTTACGCTTCTGATGATCTGAGGTATTCAGCTCTTCAAAACGGGCCATACGTGCTTTGGATTTGGCCTGACGACCTTTAGGGTTCTGGCGTACCCACTCCAGCTCTTTCTCAATGGTTTTCTGGCGCGCTTTCTCCTGAGAGGCTTCCTGCTTCAGACGGGCGTCTTTCTGCTCCAGCCAGGACGTATAGTTGCCCTGCCATGGAATACCTTCACCACGGTCCAGTTCCAGAATCCAGCCGGCGGCGTTATCCAGGAAGTAACGGTCGTGCGTGATCGCCACCACTGTGCCTGTGTAATCAACTAAGAAACGCTCCAGCCAGCCAACAGACTCGGCATCCAGGTGGTTCGTGGGTTCGTCGAGCAGCAGCATGTCCGGCTGTTCCAGCAGCAGGCGGCAGATAGCCACACGACGGCGTTCACCACCCGACAGCAGTTTGATCTGAGCATCCCACTCCGGCAAGCGCAGCGCATCGGCAGCACGCTCCAGCGTATTGTCCAGATTGTGGCCGTCTTTGGCCTGAATCAGCGCTTCCAGCTCACCCTGCTCTTTGGCAAGGGCATCGAAATCCGCATCCGGTTCGGCGTAAGCGGCATATACCGCATCCAGGCGGGTCAGGGCGTTTTTCACGTCGGAAACGGCCTCTTCGACCACTTCACGCACTGTCTTGCTTTCGTCCAGTACCGGCTCCTGCGGCAGATAGCCGACATTCAGGCCGGGTTGCGGGCGGGCTTCCCCTTCGATATCGGTATCGATACCTGCCATGATACGCAGCAGAGTGGATTTACCGGAACCGTTCAGGCCCAGTACACCGATTTTGGCGCCAGGGAAGAAACTTAATGAAATATCTTTCAGAATCTGTCGCTTAGGTGGCACAACTTTGCTCACTCGCGACATGGTATAGACGTATTCAGCCATTTCCGTAGGTCATCTCTAATGATTGGAGAGAGGGGTATTTTAACCATTCTGGCCCTAAGTTTAACAGCAATGTCTCACAATGACGGTTAAGATGAATACATGCCCCTGTAAGCAGGTTTTCGTTATTGACCTGAGCCTGACCCGGGGCTGACGTTGACGAGGGTATGGAACGCTAGGATAACAGTGTTAATTAAACGTGCTGAATTTTAATCTGAGTGAAGCTGGAGCTGGAAAGAGTATATATGCAGTCTGAAGCCGTTATGCACCGTTGTAGCCGTTGGATGCTGGGCCTGGGGGTATGGGTGCTGTTGGGAGGAAGCGTGGCACAGGCCGCCTCGCTTGAAGAGCAGAGAAAATGGTATGAAGCCGCGAAGGATGCGCTGGAACGCAAGGATCAGTCGGCTTATCAGAGTTATCGCACCAGGCTTGATGACTATCCGCTGACCCCTTATCTCGACTATCGCCAGTTTCAGGACAATCTGGATAAGCGCTCCCCTGCCGAAGTGAGTGCATTCATCAAAAAGTTTCAGGATCTGCCTTTCACCATCAAGCTGGGTTATGCCTATCAGGATGTGCTGGCGGAGGCCAACCGCTGGCAGGATCTGGTGACCTTTCAGACTGAGCCGCCATACAGAGAAAGTTATCAGTGTCAGTATTATCTGGCGCTCAGCAAAGTGGGCCGCAAGGACGAAGCTTGGCAGGGCGCGCAGTCACTCTGGCTGACCGGCCAGTCTCTTGACGATGATTGCGATCCCATGCTGGATGCCTGGGAAAAAGCCGGAAAACGTACCAATCAGCTGATTCTGGATCGCATGCTGCTGGTGTTTGAAACCGGCAATCAGGGGTTGCTCAAATATCTCGACAAACAACTGACGGGTAACGCCAGAAAAGACGGCGATACGCTGCTCGCACTGTTTGCCAAACCGCAGGGTGTGGCGGACTTCGCGAAAAAAAGCAAAGTGACCGACTATAACCGGCAATTGACAGTAGCAGCCTATAAGCGCCTGGCGCGCGTGGATACCCAAGAAGCCCTGAGCCAGTTAGAGCGGGTTGCGAACGGGCAAAAGCTCAATACAGGGCAGAAACAATCGCTGGCGGATTATACGGCGTCACGGCTGATGGATGCCGAAGAGGCCGATCTTGTCCGCTGGCGTGATGCCATGCTGCGCAAAAGCAGTGATGATGATTTGATTGGACGGCGCATCCGTCTTGCCCTTCGTGAAGGCAACTGGACCGAAGCGCAGGCGTGGATCCCGCAATTGTCGGCCGAAGAACAGAATACGCTGCGGTGGAAATTCTGGCAGGCGCATTTGCTGGCCAAAACCGATCCTGTGGTTGCCAAGCCGAAATATCAGGCATTGCTCGGCGAGCGGAACTTTTACAGTGCCGCAGCTGCTACGGTTCTGGGGGAAGGTATTGATTTCCCTGTGGAATCCCTGAGTCAGGCAGAGCAGGATGTGACCCCTTATCTGCCAGCGTTAAAGCGGATTGAAGAAATGATTGCGCAAGATAAGGTGTTTGATGCCAACCTGGAGTGGTGGTATCTGATGAAAGATCTCGATCCGAAAGCAATCTGGCCGCTGGCGGGCTACGCAGGTAAGCAAAACTGGCACCATCTGACGGTGCAGGCCACCATATATGGCCGGATGTGGGAACACCTGTCGTTACGTTTCCCGCTGGCTTTTGCCGAGACGTTTAAGTCATTCGGTCAGCAGCGTGATCTATCTGTGACCACTATGATGGCGCTGGCACGACAGGAAAGTGCGCTGAATCCGCAGGCAATGTCGCCGGTAGGCGCTCGCGGGCTGATGCAACTGATGCCTGCCACAGCCAGAGAAACTGCGGGTAAGCTGAACTACAAATATGCGGGCAGCAGTAGTCTCTTTGAGCCAGAGGTCAATATCCGGCTGGGCAGTGGTTACCTGAAAATGATGCTGGAGCGTTACGACAACAACCGTATCTTTGCTTTCTCGGCGTATAACGCCGGCCCGGGCAGAGTCACCAGCTGGCGAAAAATCAGTGATGGTAAACTGGATGCCTTTGCCTTTATGGAAACCATTCCTTTCGGTGAGACGCGCGGTTATGTCCAGAATGTGCTGATGTTTGAAGTCTACTACGACAAGCTGACCAATCATCAGGTCCAGTTGCTGACCACTGAGGAACTGAACACTAAGTATTGAGACAAACTGCTGCTATAGGTTTGGTGGAAGGCTGTGGTTCAGGGTAGAATCCAGACAGAATTAAAACGCCTGTGTGGGTTACTAATTGTCAATGCAGGCAATTTTTGAGGAAAACCATGTCAACCAAAGCCGATACGCCGGACTTTTCTGACTGGCAGCAAATAGTCTCTCTGTTTCGTCAGGCCTCTGCTGAAGGCAAAGATGAGTTACTCCTTCGTCTGCTGTTAACCCCGGATGAGCGTGAATCACTGATCGCCAGGGTGAATATCTTCCATGAACTGCTGAATGGTGAGCGTAGCCAGCGTAAAATCAGTGAGTTGTTGGGCGTTGGCGTCGCGACTATCACACGCGGCTCCAATGAACTGAAACACCACGATGCGGAGATCCGTGACTGGTTGTCAGAATTTCTGTTGAAACAGCAGCCCAAAGGCTGAAGTGCCTTGTCACCTCCCTCCTGATCTCCCCCTGAAAAGGGGGAGGGATCGTACTGAGCTTACTGAAGCACTGAATATTCCCTCCCCTTGGCAAGGGGAGGGGTAGGGTGGGGTTCGTGAAATGAGCACATATTTGGCGTTTGTGCCCAGTCCCCGGCTAGCCTCCCGCTTGAAAAGCAGAAGGATCGTACAGACCCGGGTTCATGAAAGGGATCAGGGCCAGTATCAGAGCCTGCTGATAAACACTGCTGCGGCTGAGCTTGTGCTCTGTGAGCATAGCAATGGCGCCACCTTGTTGCTTCACATTCTGCTGCTGAAACATATCATCCATTACATCCCCCAACTCTTCTCCGTCATGCAGACGGGCCAGCGCTTTTGGCGGCAGAGGCAGAGAGGCTGAACGGGATTCACCCCGCTGACTACCGTTATCTATCACCATCCAGGCAAACGTGGCACAGCCATCAAGCCCGGCTTCCAGACTGACGTAATAATCCGCGCCAGGCTGCAGTTCCCGGGCATGCACTACCCGGTTTCGGGCGCCGGTCAGGGTTTCTTCGGCACACATAGGTTGTGCTCTTACACCGCTGTCCACGGCAACACCGCTAATCTGCAGGACTTGCGCCGGAAAGGCTTGGTGGAAGGCGTTTTCTACCGCTCTAATTTTGGCCGGGTTTGTCGAGGCGACAATAATACGAATCTGGCGCTCTGGTGCTGGATTGGTGGTGTGCATGATGGGCTCCTTCATTTCACGTCGTTATTGTACGCATTGGAAGGGCGCTGTCACCCCTGACGGGCATCTGCAAGAGCATGAGCAAATCAGGGGGAGGGGGGCAGGATAACCAGCGGTGCAATCAGATGCGGTCGAATGACCAGTCGGATTGGATAATGTAGCCGTGAATCTTGAACTCGTCGTGGTTGACAAACAGGTTCGGAAAATCCGGCTGGGATGTGGAAAACACCACGCCATCTGCCAGTTGTGTCATGTGGTAGAAATCGGGCTCGCTGCCCCGCACCGACGCAAATACCGGCTGTTTAGGACGATAAGGTGCTTTGCGTGTGGCCAGTGCATAGCTGCCCAGCGGCGCACACTGGGCGATGTTTTCGTTATCTACCAGCAGGCCAAGGCAATCGTCGCGATCCAAATGATGCGGTATCGCCCGCTTGCTCAGTACGTCGACTTTGCCGCCATCGCGATAAGACAGATAGTCTTTGCGATGAATAATAGGAATGTAAGTCGATGTCGTGCTGTGCCCCGTTTCGTGACTGATGGCCGTTGTTGCCTGAGTACCTGAATCAATCTGTCCGGTCAGCAAATAGCTGATGGAGGTGTTCAGGGTTTCAGCAATTCTTTCCAGCTCACGTACTTCAATGCCGTATTTGCCTGACAGCTTACGGCTCATGGTGCCTTGTTGTAAGCCAAGAGTTTCACCCAGCTGTTTCTGGCTAATCCCCTGAATCTTGGCCAGGCGCTTAATCCGCTCTAAATATTCCATAAGAATGGCTTCCCGCTCGCAGTAAAAAAAGAATGCGAAAGGCATTCGCAAAAGTCATAAATTATTTTACTGATATCCTTGTCTAAAGGTTTTACTCAAGCTGAAAAGTGCGATGGATTTCGTTAAAGGAATATACATTTGCACTCGGTTGGGTAAAAAAAGGGACAATTTTTTTTCCAGTAAAATAAGCCAGTAAGAAAAAACCACGCCAACTGCTGACAAAAGTAACATATCAGTTCCGACCAAGAAATAAGGAAACAGCAGGGTAATGGCGGTTTTATGCATATTTTATGATATGCAACCCAAGGTTAAACAGGATTTCTTAAAAATCTGCCGAATGACAGAAAGGCGTACAGATTCAGTTTATAAGTGAAATCGATTTCATTCTCAGTGTGAATATGTGTCAATCATCAATAAATACACTGCATGTTATACTAATTTGGAATATTCAATGAGTCCCATCCGCCCAGCGACAAACAATCAGCAAGCTGTCTGTAAAGAGTAAGGACTGCCGGAAAGGTTTTTCCTTAACCGCTGAGCCGCATTGTTGTTAATCTTTATGTGCCGTTTCACCAGTATCGGGCAGGAAACGGTGCACAAATTGCACCATTATGGATCGAATGGCACTGTATTGGTGCGCAGAATCCTGGCACACAGGAAGTGCAGCAAAGCACACAATTTTTTGTTATTGATTTTCAGTTACTTAGTTTTATTGACGAATTTAGCAATTAACGAATTGAATTGGAACAGTTATTGCTTGCCCCTTATTCATGATTGATTCGCCCTAACTTGGGGCTTGTGGTTGATTTTTGCACATTTTTTGTGCGTGACTTAGGGAAGAGTTCAATGACTGAATCTATGACACAGGTGACGGGAGCCGTGCAGGCTCTCACACAAAGTGCGGACACTTTGTTCCTGCTGCTGGGCGCCATCATGGTGTTTCTGATGCATGCCGGTTTTGCATTTCTGGAAGTGGGCACAGTACGGCAGAAAAACCAGGTGAATGCGCTGGTGAAGATATTAGCTGATTTTGCTGTATCGACCATCGCTTATTTCTTTATCGGCTACTGGCTGGCCTATGGCGCCACCTTTTTTGCTGATGCTGAAACTTTGTCGGCCGGTAATGGCTTCGCCTTAGTCAAATTCTTCTTCCTGCTGACCTTTGCGGCGGCGATCCCGGCGATAGTCTCCGGCGGTATTGCGGAGCGGGCCCGTTTCAACCCTGTGCTGATTTCTACCTTTTTTATCGTGGGCCTGGTGTACCCCTTGTTTGAAGGTATGATCTGGAACGGTAACTTTGGCCTGCAGGTGTGGTTTGAAGGCCAGTTTGGCGCCGCTTTCCATGATTTTGCCGGCTCTGTTGTGGTTCATGCGGTCGGTGGCTGGATTGCGCTGGTGGCGGTGATGCTGCTGGGGATGCGTAAAGGGCGTATCCGGGCAGGCAAACATACTAACTTCGCGCCTTCCAACATTCCGTTTCTGGCGCTGGGGGCGTGGATCTTAAGTGTCGGCTGGTTCGGCTTTAACGTGATGTCGGCACAGTCGATTAACGGTGTCAGCGGGTTGGTTGCCGTTAACTCTCTGATGGCGATGGTGGGCGGAATTCTGGCCGCCGTCGTGCTGGGTAAAAATGACCCGGGTTTCATTCATAACGGCCCGTTGGCCGGTCTGGTGGCTGTGTGCGCCGGTTCGGATCTGATGCATCCTTTGGGGGCGCTGATTACCGGTATCGTCGCTGCTGCGATCTTTGTCTGGCTTTTTACTTACATGCAAAATCACACCAAAATTGATGATGTGCTCGGTGTCTGGCCACTGCATGGCGTGTGCGGAGCCTGGGGTGGCATTGCGGCCGGCATCTTTGGCCTGCAGTCGTTAGGCGGATTAGGTGGCGTCAGTTTCGTGGTGCAATTGCTGGGCACTGTGATAGGCATCGCGATAGCACTGGCTGGTTCGTTTATCGTTTACGGTCTGGTGGATAAGCTGTCGGGCCTGCGCCTGAGCGAAGAAGATGAGTTCAACGGCGCCGATCTGGCAATCCACAAGATCAGTGCCACCAATTTAGAATAGAACCCACCCAGCCTATAAATGCTTGAATGCCGCCTAGTGCGGCATTTTTATTGGTAATGAAAAGCTCTTGACGGCAAAGACTAGTTGCCAAGAGTACGTTTTTTGTTTTCTATGCTTTATTGAATGTTTTAACTACTAAGTATGTTAACTTTAGTTTAACTATATTTAAAGATCGCAATATGAAGAATTAAATATTGTTGATGTTTTTGTTAATATAAAATAAGTTGCATATTGGTTTTTATTTTGTGTAAACTTGTTTCCAAATTTTACGACTTGTTAAAGGGAAACATGAAAGTTTTTGATGTGGCTATCGTAGGGCTTGGTGCTACAGGGGTTGGATTACTTAATGAGATGCAAAAAGAAGTCTTTGCGTGCAGGTCTGCAAAACCATCCGTGGTTGTTCTAAACAATAAAATTAGTTTTGCAAGAGGTAAGGCATTTGGCGACGCAGCACCAATACATATCGTCAATACATCACCTACAATGATGTCAGCATCATCTTTGGAACCTGATAGTTTTAATAAGTGGCTCAGGAATGAGCATTTGGAAGAGGTTTTATGGCCAACAAGAATTAAATTTTCTAAGTATTTAGAAAATATTTACTTTGATATAATAAGATCTGAAATTTTACTTGTTCATGAATGTCAGGATGATGTTATGAACTTGAATTTTTTAGATAATGCTTTTGAACTGACATTAGATAGTGGTGATATCGTCATGGCTCGAGAAGTTGTGATGTGTTTGGGGGCAATAAAGTCTAATAACTTTAATGATATATCACAGCAAAAAGGCTTTATTCGTCATCATAGTGAGTTTGTTTCTTCATTAGAATCACATGTTATTATTGCAGGGGCAGGGTTAACGGCAGTTGATGCATTTTTACATGTTAATAAATTAAATGAATCAAAAGTTAGTATGTTTTCGCGTACTGGTTTAGCACCTACATGTTTAACAAAGAGTAGCCAATATATACCTAAGTATTTAAGCTGGAATGCAATACTTAGAGAGAATAAAAGACGCCCACTTCAATCTTTTATTAAATTATTGTTAGCCGAACATAGAGCGCTTCAAGATAAAAGTGAATTTAAACCAGCTCTAAGGTTAATGCAAGCGGGAAAGCAAGCTGAGTATTTTAATTACTTGGAATCTCGTGCATTGAATGGAGATCTTCCTTGGCAAGATGTTCTTATATCTACAAGGAGCTGGTTTCCAGATTTTTGGCGCTCTATGTCAATAGATGAACGTTCTTTTTTTATTAAAAAGTTTGGGGCTTTATGGGCTTCATGGCGTCATCCAATTCCCATGTCTTCATTTTCTCAATTAAGAGATTCAGTACAGAAAGAACAGTTGAGAATATATAAATCAATTTCTAATCCAGAATATCATGAAAATTCATTTCGGTTATTTACTGAGCAGGGTGTTTTGGACTCTGACATTTTTTGGGATGCTACAGGTGGTAGCGATATACTGGAAAATGTAGAAAATCCACTACTAAAAAACTTGTTCATGAATGAATATATACAGCCTCACTCTTGCGGTGGGATTATGATTGATCCTCAAACCTTCAGTGTAATAGCAAAAAGAAAGGATATTGAAGGTTTATATAATATCGGCCCGTTAAATAAAGGTGAACTTTTTTCAACGAATGCTTATTGGTTTAACGCGAATTGCTCTGAACGGTGGGCGCAACAATGGGTCAAACGATTTACCTCAAAATTTGAACAGTTATCAAAGGTAAGTGCATAATGTTAGCTCTTTCTCCATTGATTTATTTGACCTTAGGGTTCTTGACGGGGAAAATATTCCCACGACTAAAGCTATCACTCTCTATAGTGTTAGCTAAGTGCATTATACCTTTTATCATTATTTGGAATGTGTCTAACCATTTCAATGAAATGGCATGGGTTATTATAATAACTATGACCGTTATTCTTCTTTTGTTTTCTTTTGGGCAGTTTTTTCATAGGAGTGCGATAAAAAGTCTATGCTTTTGCTATTTAAATATAGGTTGGCTTGGCTTACCTATAGCAAGTTCTATATTAGGGGAGCAATCTGCTAGATTTATGCTTGCTGCTTACATTGGTAGTTCGATTGTTGGTAATTCAATTGGAGCGAATTTTTTATCTGGTAAGAAACCATCTTTCAAAAAAATATTATTTTCTCCACCTGTTATTGGTTTAATCCTTGGTGGTGCATTCATTCCAATGAGTAGCGTAATTGTAGCATATGGGCAAGAGGTTTATTCTATCAGCAAGTTTTTCATGAGCCTGTTTGGAATGATGATACTTGGTATGTGGCTCGCTGAAACTAAGTTAGAAGTAAAGCAAAGTATAAAAAGTGTTAAATCATATTTCTTTCGTGTTGGAGTATTATTGCTGATAGTTTTATCATTTTTTACTATCACAGCACTTACGAATTGGCATGGCTTGGAGGATTATATCCCTGTTTTGTTACTGGTATGCCTATTACCTCCTGCTGCAAATATTATAGTTTTAGAGACATACTATTTGGGTTCAGGTGAGAGTGCGCAAAAAATTTCTTATGAAACACTTTGTAGCCTAGTCGCAATTGCTATTTATGGGGTATTGATTCACAGGGTTGTCTTTTAATTATCCTAAGTGAATGATTTAGTGGCTTCTCTAATCATTATGCTGTGCTAACTCTATATAATAAGGCACCGATCCCATTCCCACAACGTGATGTGAGTATTAAAGGGCTGGAAAAGTTACTGAAAGCGTGGGAGGAGAGAAAAGCGGAATCGGGTGACTGAGTGATGAGTCTCGCGCGTTGCACCGAAGATCTGAATGCATAAACCCAACAAAGGATTGTATGACGATACTGCAATCATAATAATGACAGCCATTGTTCTCTGCTATGGCTTTGCTTTTTATGATGACTCCGTCCGCTTTCTTTCAGCCGCTGCGCTCAGTCACTTTGCCCGGATGTGGCACTGAAGTGTTACTGGCCGGGTTTGATCTGCACCATTACTCGCCGTCCCTGTTCAACCAGTTTGGCGTCAAGATGCCTGACGCAATAAGCCGGGCAGTGCCCAAGCGACAGGCGGAATTTCTGGCCGGCCGTTATCTGGCGCAGCAACTGCTGAAAGAGCGGGGAATGGCACCGGTCGAGATAGCGGTTGGCGACAACCGTGCACCTGTCTGGCCACAGGGGCTGACTGGCAGCATCAGCCACCATGACCAGCTGGCAGCCTGTGTGATTTGTCCTCAACATCATGAGCAGGCCGGTGTCGGTTTAGATATTGAGTTACCCGTTAACGCGGATATTGTGCCTGGCATGCAGGGGATGGTCGTCAATGAGCAGGAGCTGGCCAGGCTGGAAACAGATGAACAAAATGCAATCTGGTTGATGACCCTGATGTTTTCCGCTAAAGAGAGCATTTTTAAAGCCTTATATCCGCAAGTTCAGCGCTATTTCGACTTTCTGGATGTCTCGTTTCTGGGCATGGATGATCAGTGGCTGTACTTTGAGTTGAACACAGAGCTGGCTGCGTCTTTGCCCTCCGGCCGACAGGGAAAGGTGCATTACTCCAGGATGTCAGAGTCTGTGTTCACGTTTACCCGTTCCGAGTATTTTACTGATAATAATTATCATTATTGAGTTTGTTCCGGCCGGCAGTTACAATCGCTTTTTTTGTGAATGGGTCGTGCCGTCATGGACAGCAACACGCTGAATGCTAAGTCAGTGTTAAGGCTTGCTCTGCTTATCAATATGCTCTCGGTCGGAACCCTGATGATGGTGATGCCGCTGGGGCCAGATTTAGTCCGGGATATTGGTTTACAAGGTGAGCATATTGGATACATCAGCGGTGGTGCGACATTCGGCTCCGCGATAGTTGGATTTTTTCTTGCCCCTGTTTTGGATCGCTTCGATCGGCGGGCTGCACTGACGTTGTTTCTTTTGCTTCGCTCTGTCCTGATTGCGTTGTGCGGTCTGGCAGCTACGCCGGAACAACTGCTGCTGATGTTTATTGCCGCTGGCTGTTTCTCGGGCCCGCTCAGTGGGTTGATCATGGCATCCGTTCTTGATGTAACCAAAGTGGCTGAACGGGGCAGGGCGATGGCCTTTGTTGCCAGCGGGTTTTCGCTGGCGGCGATCATTATTGTCCCGGCTTCTTTGTTGCTGGCGCAGTGGCTGAACTGGCAGATGACTTTCTTCTTCTTTGGTGGCATGGGACTGATACTGGCGGTAGCGGTACGGATCTGTATGCCGTCGCTGGTGCCACAGCAACAAATGGCCGGAAGTCCGGCAGCACTATCGGCAGGGCTGGCCGGGATGGTTGGGTCAACACCGTTTCTGCTGGCGATGGCGATGATGGGGATCAGCCTGTTCGGGCATTTCCTGTTAGTACCGAATCTGTCGGCTTATTTCCAGTTCAACCTCGGTTTCCCGCGTAACGAAATCAGTTACCTGTACCTGCTGGGCGGGGTCATGAGCATACTTGCAATGCGATACAGTGGCAGGATGATGGATAAGGGATCAGGTCAAACGGCCTTGTTTGGTCTCAGTGCTATTGTGGCGGCTGTGGTGTACTACGGCTTTATCAGTGACAGCGCAGACAAATGGGTCTATCTGATATTTATGCTGCTGATGGCATCCAGTTCGGCGCGCAGCGCAGTGCTGGCAGCATTCACTTCAAGGGTTCCCCCTCCGCAGTATCGGGCGGCCTTCATGACCTATCAGTCGACGATGTCTAACCTGGCTGCCGGTGCCGCCAGCATCATGGGTTCGGTATACCTGACATCCGGCCCGGCGCATCAACTGCTGGGGCTGGATACGCTGGCAACGGCCACTATAGTCAGCGCGATTGCCGTGCCATTGCTGGTCTGCTGGTTTATCCCTTCGCTCAAACAGGCTCAGGTTTCACAACGCGCTCCGGGTTAATCCCGGGGCTTTCCGCTAGTTCTTCTTTTTTCTGCATTTTTTTGTACTCTCCCTGTTTCTTACCGTGCTCTTTATAAGCAACTGTTTTTCTATTTCTCCTATTGCATTCAAATGCGAATGAAAAAAATTATCAATTCTATTGAACTCTTGTTGACGATGATAATAACAATAATTATCATTTGCGCCATTGTTATTGATGGAGTGTTGAAATGTTTCAGCAACAAGGAGATAGTGTGATCAAGTTAACTCGTTTGAACCGGGCTTTGTGTGTAGTAGGTATGGTCTCTTCATTTACGGCGATGGCAGAAGTGGCCAACAAAGAAGTGATGGTGGTGACAGCGAGTCAGACGGAGCACCCGGAACTGACAGCTCCTGCTTCAGTGTCTTATATCACGCGTGAAGAACTGGATAACCTGGTGGTCAATGATGTCGCCGAAGCGATCAAAAAGCTGCCGGGTATCAACATCAATCCAGGCACCTCATACGGCCGGAATGAAATCAAAATCCGCGGCCTGTCTTCAGACTACACCTTGCTGCTGATCAATGGTCGTCGCATTAACTCACGTGATGGCCTGCTCAGCGCCTACGGCAACGACTTTGACCTGTCCAGTATCCCAATGTCCGCGGTTGAGCGTATCGAAGTGATCCGTGGCCCGATGTCATCCCTTTACGGGGCCGATGCGCTGGGCGGCGTGGTTAACGTCATCTTGCGCAAACCAACGGAAGACACGCAGGGCTCTGTCGGTTACCAGTTTGACGGTATCACCGAAGGCTCCGGCGGCGACACCAATAAGATTAATGCGTATGTCAGTGGTGCGCTGATCCCTGAAACCCTGCTGGGTAATCTGATCGTTGAAAAAAGCGATCGTGATGCCTGGCGCACGGATAAGTCTGTTAACCCGGATACCGATGTACTGGAAGAGCGCGACGAGCTGAACCTGTACTCGAACCTGAAGTGGCTGGTGAATGAGCAGCAGGATATCGATCTGGATTTGATCTACAGCAAAGATGATCGTGATGCGGACTGGAACAATTGGGGAACTGCGGTCAACAACGTGCAGGAGATGGAGCGCTATAACATCGCGCTGACTCACTATGGTTACTGGGCCAACTTTGATTCCCGCCTGCGCTACAACCTGGATATGTCTGAGCTGAGAGACGATTCCGAGCTCAACGGCGCGGTCGGTAATATTGATCAAACCAATAATACCGTGGATGCGCAGCTGTCCGGCTATCTGGGTGAGCACCTGCTGACCGGTGGCGCGGAATACCGTGATACCAAGTTGAAGAATAACCTGACCCTGAACACTGATTCGGTGAACTACAGCCAGGCGGCAGTTTACCTGCAGGACGAGTTCTCGCTGGGTAATCTGGCCCTGACCCTGAGCGGCCGTTATGACGATCACGAAGTGTACGGCGGTGAGTTCAGCCCGCGTGCGTATGCGGTTTATAAAATCAGCGACAGCTGGGTCGTGAAAGGGGGCGTCGGAAAAGCCTTCAAAGCACCGAGCCTGAACCAGTACAGTGATTCTTACTCAGTACTGGCCTGCCGTGGTGCTTGTAGCGTAGTCGGTAACCCGGATCTGAAAGCCGAAACCTCGCTGAGCTATGAGCTGGGTACCAGCTATGAAGCCGCTCGCTGGGGCGCCGGTCTGACATTGTTCCAGAACGACATTGACGACATGATTCAGGCAGAAAACTGGGACCGCGTCAGCACCGAGCTGAGCTACTTCAATGTGGCAGAAGCTGAAGTGAAAGGCGTGGAAACCATGGCCTGGGTGGACATTACAGACACTGTGAGCCTGTCGGCGAACTACATGTATACCAGTGCTGAAGACAAAGACACCAAGAAAGATCTGATTCTGTCGCCAAACCATACTGCCAATGTCCAGCTTGACTGGCAGGCACTGGAAAACCTGTACGCGTACACTTCGTATCAGTACACAGGTTCTCAGTATGTGCGTTCAGGTCAGAAACTGTCGGCATACGGCACCATGGATCTGGGTGCCCGTTACGAAGCCATTGAGAATCTGAACCTGAAACTGGGTGTCACCAATCTGACCAACGAAGAGCGTGACGAAGCCGCGACTCAGCTTGATTACATCCTGAAAGCCCGCAGCGTCTATGCCGGCGTGTCATACGACTTCTGATAACAACATCAGTCAGGACCACCTGACACCCAAAGAGCCAATGAACATTGGCTCTTTTTTCCCTGCAAAAGCAATGTGATGCCACTTTCTAACAATTAAAGCCCTAACGAATTAACACTCAATCAGCCAGTTTACGATGCGTCATAAGCTGCACACATTCTTGCGTAAAAAGGGAGTTGTGACATGCAACATACTCAAAGTGAGAATCCAATACTGAATCCGGTATTCTCACCGAATAGTGATCTTTTCTTCTCGTCTGTTTACCGAACAGTCAGAGGTAAAGGGATTAGCCAAATTATCACCACACCAGCCATTCACGGTGAGCACAGCCAGAGTGAATTCCAGCAGGTTATTCAACAGAAATTCGCCGAAGAAAAAGCCAAAGGTATTGAAAACCCCATTTTAATCGGTTCGATTCCGTTTGATGTTTCTGAGCCATCCTGCCTGTATATCCCCGAATCTGTCGAAGTGACCGAGCATCAGCCGGACACCTTTGGCGAACACAGCGGAATGTCAGCCAGCAAACCCTTACAGGTGCTGGCAAAGTGCAGTGAACCGGAAGAATCTGTGTTCAAGCAGGCTGTCGCGCAGGCGGTGGAAAAATTTCAGCGCACCCAGCTGGAAAAAGCCGTGTTGTCACGGGTGCTTAATATTGAGCTGAGCGATGACGTATCAGCCGATGATATTCTGGCCCGCCTGATCAAACAAAACCCGACCGGCTTCCATTTCGCCATTCCGCAACTAGATCAGTCGGTCTTGCTGGGTGCCAGTCCTGAGCTGCTGATCCGTCAGGAAGGGCAACACATTCTTTCGAATCCACTGGCAGGTTCGGCGAAGCGCCAGGCCAGTGCGGACGCCGATCAGCAAGTCAGTGAAGCATTGCTGCAGTCGGTCAAAGACAGGTATGAACACCGTCTGGTGATCGATGAAATTGCCCAGCAACTCAAGCCTTACTGCCGTGAGCTGGATGTGCCTGCCGGTCCGTCATTGATCAACACCCCGACCATGTGGCATCTGTCGACCCGGATTGAAGGCCAGCTTAACACGCCGGATAACGCAACTGCGCATTCAGATGACTTGCCTTATAACGTGTTGCAATTGGCGTGTTTGCTTCATCCAACCCCTGCGGTCTGCGGCTTTCCGTTCAACCTGTCGCGCGATGCGATCAAAGAGCTGGAAGGCTACGAGCGCGGCATGTTTACCGGCATGGTCGGCTGGTGCGATTCTCAAGGCAATGGCGAATGGGCGGTCACTATCCGCTGCGGTAAAGTGCGCGAGAAATCCGTTCGCTTGTTTGCCGGGGCCGGTATCGTCGACGCATCCTGCCCGCAGGCCGAATGGGCGGAAACCGAAGCCAAACTGGGCACTATGCTCAACGCCTTCGGGCTGGGCGAGCAGGGGGTAGCATGAGCATTGCCTTTACGCCCTGGCCGCCAGCGCTTGCCGAGCAGTACCGCCGGAAAGGCTATTGGACCGATGTGCCCATGACCGACATCCTGACGCGCCACCTGGATGAGCGTGCCGAACACCGGGCGCTGATGTGCGGTGAACGCAGCTGGACTTACCGCCAGCTTGAACAGGATGCCGAGCGGCTGGCGGCATCACTGCTGCGGCTGGGGGTGAAACCCGGTGAGACCGCACTGGTGCATCTGCCCAATGTGGCAGAGTTCTACATTGTTTTCTTTGCCCTGATGAAACTGGGCGTGGTGCCGGTGAATGCCTTGTTCAGCCATAACCGGCATGAGCTGACAGCCTATGCGGAACAGATCCGGCCGACGCTGGCGATCGTCTCGTCCCGCCACAGTTTATTTGCGGATGGTGAGTTTGCCCAGGCGCTGAGCCAGCAGGTGCCTACCCTGAAGCACTGGCTGGTCGATGGCGATGCCGGTTTCGGCGACTCGTTAGCCGCGGCTATAGCAGCAGGCACACAGTCGCAGAGCCGCGCTCTTAATGCTCAGGCCGATGAGGCCCTGAGATGGCCGGATCTGTCGGCCTCTGAGGTGGCCTTTTTCCAGCTGTCCGGCGGCAGTACAGGTACCCCGAAACTGATCCCCCGTACCCATAACGACTATTACTACAGTGTGCGTGCCAGTGCAGACATCTGTCAGCTGGATACTGACACGGTTTTCCTGTGCGCCTTACCGGCGCCGCACAACTTTACCCTGAGCTCACCGGGCGCGCTGGGCGTGTTTTACGCCGGTGGTGCTGTGGTGCTGGCAGCAGAGCCCAGCCCGATGACCTGTTTCCCGCTGATCAAGCGCCATCAGGTCACCATGACCTCTCTGGTGCCACCGGCTGTCACACTGTGGTTGCAGGCGGCCGCGGATGATCGCTCGGCGCTGGACAGTCTGCAATGGCTGCAGGTCGGCGGCGCCCGGCTTGGTGAAAGTCTTGCCCGTCGTATTGAGCCTGAACTGGGCTGCCGTTTGCAGCAGGTGTTCGGCATGGCCGAAGGTCTGGTCAACTACACCCGCTTTGACGACAGCGAGTGGCATGTGCTGAACACTCAGGGACGCCCGATCAGCGACGATGACGAAGTGCGGATCGTGGATGAAGACGGCCAGGATGTGCCGCGCGGCATCCCCGGCGCCCTGCTGACCCGCGGCCCTTATACCTTCCGTGGCTATTACAACAGCCCGGAGCACAATCGCGTCGCGTTTGATCAGGACGGTTTTTACCGCTCCGGCGATGTGGTGGTGATGACAGAAGACGGCTACCTGATGGTGGTCGGCCGTGACAAAGATCAGATCAACCGCGGCGGCGAAAAAGTGGCGGCGGAAGAGATCGAAAACCAGCTGCTGGCTCTGCCGGAAATCACTCAGGCGGCGCTGGTTGCCATGCCCGATGAGGTGATGGGCGAGAAAAGCTGCGCCTTCATTGTCACCACGAATCCCAAGCTGAAAACCCTCAGTATCCGAAAGCACCTGCGGACGTGCGGCATCGCTGACTACAAGCTGCCGGACCGGATCGAGAAACTCGACGCCTTACCCATGACGCACGTCGGCAAAATTGACAAAAAAGCCCTGCGTCAGTTGATTGCCAACCAGGTACAAGCCCAGTCACAGCCTCAGCCAGAAAAGGACGTTTTATCATGACTATTCCAGCATTACCGACTTATACCATGCCTGCTGCCGAGGCCTTTCCTGCTAACAAAGTGTCGTGGGCCTTTGAACCGCAAAAAGCGGCATTTCTGATCCACGACATGCAGGAATATTTTGTCAGCTTCTATGAGCGTGACAGCGCCCTGATGCAAACCCTGCTCAGCAATCTGGTGGCCCTGAAAGCCTTCTGTAAAGCCAACGGTATTCCGGTGATCTACACCGCCCAGCCTAAAGAGCAGAACATGGCAGACCGTGCCTTGCTGAACGACATGTGGGGGCCGGGTCTGAACAAATCCCCTGAGCTGCAACAAGTGGTTGCGGCGCTGGCGCCGGAAGCGGGCGATACCGTGCTCGACAAATGGCGTTATTCGGCGTTTCAGCGCTCGCCGCTGGAGCACATGCTCAAAGAGCTGGGCCGTGATCAGCTGCTGATCGGCGGTATTTACGGCCACATTGGCTGCCTGATGACGGCGGTGGACGCTTTTATGCGCGACATCAAGCCTTTCATGATTGGTGATGCAATTGCCGATTTCTCGCTCGAAGAGCATGACATGGCGCTCAAGTATGTTGCCGGTCGTGCTGGCATGGTGGTATCGACCGCTGCGCTGATTGGCACAGCTCAACAGGCCAACCCGCCGCACAGTGAATGGCCGGAAGTGCTGACCCGCAGCGGCCTGCTGGCACGCATTGCCAGACTGGTGGAAGAAGAGGAAGACGAGTTTGATCCGGAAGAGAACCTGATCGACTACGGCCTGGATTCGGTGCAGATCATGTCATTGATCACTGAATGGCGTAAGCACGGGGTGGTAATGAATTTTGTCCAGCTGGCAGAAACCCCGACCTTTAATCACTGGTGGGGCTTACTGGAACAAGCACTGGACAATGTGAACAAGGAGGTGCAGGGATGACAGCACTCAATACCGCTCAGCACGGGCTGTGGCTGGGGCACACCCTCAACGAAGACAAGGCGTTGTTTAATACCGCTGAATGTATTGTGTTTGACGGCAAAGTGGATGCCGGAAAACTGGAGATGGCTGTACGCCAGGCGGTGGCGGAAAGCGAGTGCCTGTCCTGTTACTACCGCAGCGAGAACGAGCAGCCTTACCGGGTTGCGGCCGCTGAACCTGTGGCATTTGCGGTGGTGGATCTCGAACCGTGCGGCGGACAGGACGCCGAGCTCGCAGCAGTGCGCCGCTGGGCCGAGCAGGATATGACGCTGGCGTTCGATCTTGAGCAGCAGTTGCCCGGCCGCTTTGCCCTGCTGCGCGGCGGGCAGCAGGATTATCTCTATAACTGCGTCCACCATATCGCGCTGGATGGTTTTGGCACCACCCTGGTCTTCCAGCGGATCGCTGAGATTTATTCCCTGCTGGTACAGGGTGTACAGGTTACGCCATCGCCGTTCGGATCGTTTCAGGCGGTGCTGGATGAAGATCAGCAACGGCGTGACTCCGGCGCCTATGGTAAAGCCCGCCAGTTCTGGCTCGATACCCTGGCCGGTAATACCGCGCCTTCATCGTACAGCCGCGATGTGGCGCCGATTGCGGCCCGCTTTCGCCGTCAGAGCAGCACCTTCAGCGACAGCCTCTGGCAGCAGTGCCAGAGCCTGGCTGATCAGCACCAGCTGACCTGGGTTGATGTTTTCCTCGCCGCGCTTTGTGCGCATCTGCGTCACTACAGCGACACCGAGCAGGTGGTGCTGGGGATGATGGTGATGAACCGTCTGGGCTCTAAATCGCTGACCGTACCCAGCATGCAGATGAACATAGTGCCGCTGGTGGTCGAGGTCTGCGGTGGCGACGATCTGCTGAGTGTGGCGCGCAAAGTGGCGGCGCACAAAAAGAAAATGCGCCGTTTCCAGCACTACCGCTATGAAGATCTGCGCCGTGATCTGAACCGGGTCGGCGGCAGTCAGCGTCTGTATGGCGCGCTGATCAATATCATGCCGTTCGATCATCCGTTGCAGTACGGTAACCTGGCAGCCGATACCCTGAATCTCAGTGCCGGACCGGTGGAAGATCTGACTATCGAGCTGCACAGTAAATCGGAAGGGCTGCCGGTGGTGGACTTTGATGCCAACCCGGCGGTGTACGAGCAAGATGAGCTGGCAAACCTGCAACAGGGGCTGCTGAGCCTGCTGGCGAACTGGTTAGCGGCTCCGGGCCAGAGCACAGACACTCTGCTGGGTGGCTTGCATGCCAAGGCGCGACTGGACGCCATGATTCAAGGTGAAAAACACGGGCAGACTGAGGTGACTTCAGTGCTGGCCGCGATCCGTCGCCATGCCGCTCAGCACCCGGACACTATCGCGCTTGAGCAGGACGGTATGTCGCTGACCTATCAGAGTCTGATGGAGAGAGCCGATGCCGCCGCCAGCGCCTTACTGACACAGGGTGTTCAGCCGGGCGAAAAAGTCGGGGTGGCGTTGAGCCGCTCTCTGCCGTGTATCACCACCGTACTGGGGGTGATGCTGAGCGGCGCGGTCTACGTGCCGCTGGATCCTGAACAGCCGATTGAGCGTCAGAGCAGCATCGTCAGCCAGGCCGGGATTCGCACCCTGATCACTGAAGCCCAGCACCAGCACCGTCTGTCGGTGCTGCCGGTCTCGATTCAGCTGGCCGGTCATCTGCATGCCGCGCCTGTGGCTTTGCCTGAAACGGCAGACACAGATCTGGCCTACATCATGTTTACCTCCGGCTCGACCGGACAGCCAAAAGGCGTGGCCATCAGCCATTATGCGATGAATCACTTCGTGGCCGCCGCTGCCACCCGATATGACATCAACGCGAGCGATCGGGTGTTGCAGTTTGCGCCGTTCAACTTCGATGCCAGCATTGAAGAAATCTTCGTGACTCTGAGTCAGGGCGCCACGCTGGTACTGCGAACCGACGCCATGCTCGAATCCATGGCCACCTTCTCTGATTCAATCACCGCCGCCGGGATCAGCCTGCTGGATCTGCCGACGGCGTTCTGGAACGAATGGGTGGTCAGCCTGCAGGCGGGCACAGCTACCCTGCCGAACACGCTCAAAGGCGTGATTATCGGCGGTGAAGCCGTGTACCCCGAGCCGCTGGCCCAGTGGCAGAAAGTGGTTGAGCAGGCCGGTATCGCGAACGGCGTGCGTTTGTTTAACACCTATGGCCCGACGGAAACCACAGTGGTGGCTACCTGCAGTGAGCTGCAGAATTTTCACGGCCAGCACAGCCAGTTACCTATTGGCCTGCCGCTGCCCGGGGTTGAAGTTCTGGTGCTGGATGCGCAGTCCCGTCCGGCGACCACAGGTGAGCTGGTTATTCTGGGCGACACCCTGGCGGACGGCTATCTGGGACAGACCCATCCGGCCTTTACCAGCCTGCAGGTGGGTGATGAACAGCGCCGGGCTTATCGCACCGGCGATCGGGTCACTATAACAGATGGTCAGCTGATTTATCTGGGGCGTATTGATAACGAGTTCAAAATCAGTGGTTACCGCATTCAGCCGGGCGAAGTGGAATCCCATCTGCTGGCTCTGGACGGGATCGACGAAGCCTGCGTACAGGGCATGGTGTTCGACAACGGTATCCGCCGTCTGGTGGCTTTTGTGGCCGGTGAACAGCACGACAGCCTTGAAGCCCTGAGCATCAAAAAAGCCCTGCAGGAAAACCTGCCTCCAGCGATGATCCCGACCGATTTCCGCTTTTTTGCCAGCCTGCCGAAAACCGGCAGCAACAAGGTCGATCGCAAAGCTCTGGTGGCTGGCTATCAGAATGACAGCGCCGAGCAGGTGCTGGCGAGCGAAACCGAAAGCCGGGTCGGCACTGTCTGGCAGCAGATCCTCGGGGTCAGCGCGATTCAGTCGCAGGATAATTTCTTTGAGCTGGGCGGACAGTCCTTGCAGACCATTCAGATTGTGAACCGTCTGGGCGCGGAGTTTGACGTCAGCATCAAGGTGTCCGATGTGTTTGACCGCCCGGTACTGAGTGATTTCTGCCGCTATCTCGATGAGATGCAGCAACAAAGCGAAGACGAAGTGGAGATGGTGTGGTGATGGCAGCGCAGCAGCAAACAGCAATGACCTTCAGCGGTCAGTTCGAGAACAAAGTGGTCTGGGTGACCGGTGCCGCTCGTGGCATCGGGCACGCGGTCGCCATGAGCTTCCACCAGCTGGGTGCTCAGGTCATCGGCCTGGATATAGATTTCAGCGCTGCACGTGAAGCGGGCACTGAACACCCGTTTGCCACCTATGAGGTGGATATCAGCAACCCGGATGCAGTCAGAGAAGTGGCGCAGAGGATTCTGGCGGCCTTCCCTGTGATTGATGTGCTGGCGAATGTCGCCGGGATTTTGCGGATGGGACAGACCGAGGAGCTGTCAGTGGATGACTGGCACACCTGCCTTAACGTCAACGCTTCCGGTGTGTTTTACCTGCTGCAGCAGGTGATCCCTGTGTTTAAGCAGCAGCGTCACGGCGCTGTGGTGACTGTCAGCTCTAATGCGGCGCACGTTCCGCGTCAGCACATGACCGCTTATTGTGCCTCCAAGGCGGCGCTGAGCAGCCTGGCCAATTGCGCTGCTCTGGAGCTGGCACCTTATGGCGTGCGCTGCAACCTGGTGTCACCGGGCTCGACCGATACCCCGATGCAGCGCTCACTGTGGCACAGCGAGGATGCCGAGCAACGCACCATTGCCGGTTTCCCCGAGCAGTTCAAGCTGGGGATCCCGCTCGGCAAAATTGCTCAGCCACAGGAAATCGCTCAGGTTGTGGTGTTCCTGGCCTCCGATCTGGCCAGCCATGTCACCATGCAGGACATAGTGGTGGACGGCGGGGCCATTCTTAACGCCTGAGCAGGCGCCTAACAGTGAAATAGGAAAACACAATGACAGACATGATTTCATTTTTGGCGGATCTTGAGCGCAAAGGCGTCCGGCTGGCACTGAACGAGAAAGGGCAGCTGATCTCTCAATGCAGCAAGCAGGCACTGACGCCGCAAATCGGACAGCAGATCCGCGACAACAAAGACGCCATCATCCGTTGCCTGAGCGCCCGCCAGGCCTATGAGCAACCCATTCCGGTACAACAGGCGGCCTCCGGGCCGCTTTCTTTCTCGCAAAGCGGCCTGTGGTTTATTGAGCAATATGAAGACAACTCGCATTTGTACAACATGCCGGTGCATTTTCGTCTGACCGGTAAGCTGGATGTCGGCGCGCTGGAATACGCCTTCTCGGCACTGGCGCAAAAACATGCCAGCCTGCGAACCCGCTTTCTGCGCAACAGCCAGGGCAAAGGTGAGCAGCATATTGCGGCGCAGACCGAGCTGACGGTGATGCACCATGACTTGTCCCATCTGGACAAAGCGGCGCGCGAGCAGGCACTGCTGAAGATGGTCGAGGAAGACATCTACCGGCCGTTTGATCTGGAACAGGGCGGCCTGACCCGGGTCGAACTGGTCAGGCTGGGAGAGGAAGAGCATCTGCTGATGCTGACCCAGCACCACATTATTTCAGACGGCTGGTCGGTAAAAAACATGTTTGCCGATTTCAAGCAGGCGTTTCTGGCCTATCAGAATAACCAGCAGCAGCCGGTGAAACCGACAGCGGTCAACTATATCGATTACGCCCACTGGCTCAACTCCCCGGCGTTTCGCGACTATCACGAAGAATTTCGCCCGTTCTGGGTCGAGCGCCTGAAAGGCATCCCGGAAGTGCATGCGCTGCCGCTGGATAAACCGCGTCCGGCCAGTCACAACAATGACGGTGCGCTGGTGTTCTCTGCCATCTCCTTGCCGAAGTGGCAGCAGTTCCAGCGACTGTGCCAGCAGAACAGCAGCTCTTATTTTATCGGCCTGCATGCGGTGTTCTCGCTGCTGATGGCCCGTCTGGGCGGCGATAAGGATGTGGTGATTGGTACGCCGCTGGCCTACCGTGAGCGCGCCGATATCGAAGATGTGGTGGGCTTTTTCGTCAATACCATAGTGCTGCGCACCCAGCTTGATGAGCACCTTAGCTTTGCCGATTACCTGCGTTACTGCCGGGAGCAGGATCTGGCGGCGTTTGATCATCAGCTGTTCCGCTTTGAATCGCTCAGTGAAGCGATCGGGGCCGACCGGACCACAGCCCTGAACCCTATCTTCCAGATCATGCTGGTCTATCAGGCCAAGGTAGATTTTAACGATCTGATCCCCGGCTGTGGTGCGGTGGAAGAACCCTCGCCGGTACTGCCGGCAAAAACCGATTTGTCACTGAAAGTCACCGAGCTGGTGGACGGTGTCCGGCTGGAATGGCTCTACAGCAAAGGGGTGTTTGAACATCAGACAGTGGCCCGCTTTGCAGACATGTTCCTGACGTTGCTGGACGGCATTCTGGCCGCGCCTCTCGCCAATGTGATGCAGTTGCCTGTGGTGGATGAAGCGCATCAGGCCAGCATCGCTCAGGCACTGGCAGGTTTGCCGGCCCGCGTCGATGCCCCGCTGCTGATCCATCAGCAGGTGAGCCGTCATGCGGCAGAGTGTCCGGCTCAGCCGGCCGTGACCGGATTCGACCGGACCCTGAGCTATCAGGAGCTGGAGCAGGCGGCGAACCGGCTGGCGCATTATTTACTGGCTCAGCAGTCGCACAGCGAAGCTCAGCCCGCTGAGCACAAAATTGGCGTGGTCGCCAGCCGGAGCACTCAGTATGCGGTGGCGGCACTGGCGGCCTGGAAAGCCGGTACGAGCTATGTCCCGCTCGATCCTGCCTATCCGAGCGCCCGGCTGCAGCATCTGGTCGATGACGCGCAACTGACTCTGATCATTGCCCATGACGCCCAGTTTGCTGAGTCCCATGGCGCGCTGACAGGGTGCAAAGTGATCAATATCACAGCGTCATCCATGGCTGAGCCGCTGTCACTGCTGCCCGAGACACCGCCTGCCGTGACTGTCATCGCGGACGATCTGGCCTATGTCATTTATACCTCTGGCTCGACCGGTCTGCCGAAAGGGGTGGAAGTCGAGCACGGCGCGTTTACCAATGTGCTGACCGATCATACTGCCCGCCTGACGCTGAGCGCAGACAGCGTGATGTTTAATCCTATGTCACTGGCTTTTGATGCCGGGAACATGACAGCCATTCTGCCACTGTTTGCCGGATCGCAGCTGGTGCTCGGCGAGCCGGATGACAGCTTGCTGGATCAGGCCGAGGCACACGGCGCCACGCATATGATCAGCTCGACTGCGTTGTTTGCCGCCATGGCACCCCGACCGCTCAGCTCGCTCAACACGGTCGCGTTCGGCGGCGAAGCCTGTCCGGCCACCCTGGCGGCCAGCTGGCAGGGCAAATTGCGCCTGCTCAATATGTATGGCCCGACTGAGTTCACAGTGACAGCGCTGGTGAAAGAGCTGCAGCCGGGTGAGCCGGTGACTATCGGTCATCCGGTCAAAAATACTCAGGCGCTGATCCTCGATGCGCAGAGCCAGCTGTGCCCTGTGGGTGTTGCGGGTGAACTGTGTCTGGCCGGTCTGGGTCTGGCGCGAGGCTACCTGAACCAGCCGGAGCTGACGGCCAAAGTCTTTGTGACCGTTGAGATTGCCGGACAGAGCGTGCGCTGCTATCGCACCGGTGATAAGGCGCGCTGGCTCAATAACGGCGAAGTGGAATACCTGGGACGGATGGATCAGCAGGTCAAATTGCGCGGTTACCGGATTGAGCTGGCCGAAATTGAAAGCCAGATCGCCAAAGTGGCGCCGCAGCTGCATCAGGTGCGGGTGATCGTCGCCGGTGAAGGCGCGCAGCGCCAGCTGGTGGCCTATGCCACTGCAGAAACCTCATCTGTGGTGGCTCAGCAGCAGCCGGACCCGGACCCGGGCCAGATCCTGTCCGCCGCGGCCCGCATTCTGCCGGAATACATGGTGCCGGTCGAGCTGCTGGTGCTCGATGAATTGCCACTGACGGTTAACGGTAAGCTGGATATCAGCCGCCTGCCGGCCCGCCAGCGGGTGACGGGTGAAGGTGCTCAGCCGGAAACGGAGACGGAAGCCCAGGTGCTGGCTATCTGGCGCGAGGTGCTCAATACCGAGCTGGGCGTGGAAGATGATTTCTTCCGCCTCGGTGGTGACTCCATTCTGAGTATCCAGCTTAACACCCGTCTGCGTGATGCCGGTTTTGCCTGTACCGTCAAAGATGTGTTTGAAGCCAAAACGGTACGTAAGCTGTGCCGGACCCTGGCTGCGCATGCTGAGACGGAACGGGCGATTGACGCTGAGCAGGGTCAGTTGTCCGGCACCTTTGATTTGCATCCGATCCAGCGCTGGTTCGATGCCCAGCCTTTCGCCCGTCCGGCGCACTGGAATCAGGCGGTGGTACTGGCGATTCCGGATCTGGATACGGCCCGCCTGACAGCCATGATGTCACAGCTGCTGGCGCATCATGACGCCTTGCGCCTGCGGGTGACGGAAGAGGATGGCGTGCGCCGTCAGCGTTATCAGGCCGCTGTTACTGTGCCTGAGCTGACAGAGCTGGATGCGGCCGCCATGACGCAAGATGAGCTTTATGATGCTCTGACCGCGCTGCAGTCGCAGTTTGATCTTGAGAACGGGCCTGTCATGGCCTGGGCGCGGATCCGTCATCTGCCGGGTGAGGAGGGCGCGACGTCTCAGGCCGGTCTGTTTGTGGCATTGCACCACTGGGTGGTGGATGCAGTGTCCTGGCGGATCCTGGCTGACGATCTGCAGCGGCTGTCGCAAGGGCTGCCGCTGGCGGATAAAACCTCCAGTTACCGTCAGTGGGGCGAGGCGCTGAAGGACTATGCCGATAATCATCCGGCGCAGTTTGACTACTGGCACAGCCAGCTTGAGAGCGCCCGTAATAGTGCAGGCAGTGCGCTGCCTGCCACCCGCAATACAGACAATGACGGTAACGTCATTCCGAGTCAGGCCATGCTGCAGCTGGATCAGGCAGAGACCGACCGTCTGGTGGGACCGGCCAATACTGCGTTTAGCACTGAGGTGCGCGACCTGCTGCTGTCGGCCCTGAGCGTGACGCTCAATGCGCTGGGCTGGGGTGAGCAGTCAACCGTGATGCTCGAAGGCCATGGCCGGGAAGAGATTGGCGCGCAGCTGGATGTCAGCCGCACCGTGGGCTGGTTTACCAGTACCTATCCATGCACTGTCGCTGTGCAGCCTTCGCTGGCGGAGACCATCAAACAGGCCAAAGAAGCCCTGCGTCAGATCCCGGATAACGGGGTTGGTTTCAATGCCCTGCGCTGCTATCACCCTCAGGGTGAGCAGCTGACTTTCTCGCCGCTTGTCTTTAACTATCTCGGCCGTCAGACCCAGAAGCAGGGCCAGCAGGCTGAGCTGTGGCGTCCTTTGCCTGTGATTCAGGGGCAGACCGCTTCGCCGCTGAACCCGGGCGCGGAGCTGCTCAGTCTGCATGGCGGGATCTACGACGGCCAGCTGACGCTGCGCCAGGTCGGGGTGCTGGATCAGGCATTGAGCGAGCAGTTCATGACGGCGTTCAAAGCCAACCTGCTGGCGCTGATCCACTACTGTGAGCAGCATGCCGAGTCCCACGGTCGGCAGTCGACGCCATCGGATTATCCGCTGGTGAGCCTGACGCAGCCGGAGCTGGACAGGCTGAGCAAACGGTTTGAGATCGAAGCGTTGCTGCCGGCTTCGTCGCTGCAGCAAAGCATGTTTACCCATCAGCAACGCTGCCCGGACGATGAAGCTTATCTGCTGCAAACCCCAATCCGTTACCGCCAGCCGCTGGATCTGGCGCGTTACCAGCAGGCTTGGCAAGCGGTTGTGGCCGCTTACCCGGCTTTACGCACTGTGCTGAGCGGCCCTTATAGTACCGGTGATCAACTGCTTCAGGTGGTGCAGCGCCAGATCGTACTGCCGTTTGAGGTGGTGGATCTGACCGGCGAGGACGATGCCGAGGCATTGATCACTGAATACTGCCAGTATGATCGTCAGCGCGATATGGCGCTCGATGGCGATGCCTTACTGCGCGTGCGCTGCTTCCGTCTGGCCGACGACGATATCCGGGTGATCTTCAGCTGTCACCATGCTGTGATTGACGGCTGGAGCGGTCCGCGTTTGTTTGCGGCGCTGCATCAGGCCTATGAGGCGCTGGCGGATCACAATAGCGACGATCTGGCCGCCTTGCTGCCGGTCGATCAGGCCTATCTGGCCCATGCCGAGTATGCCGCCAGCAGCCAGCCTGAAACTGCTGCCTTCTGGGCAGGCAAAGCGCTGACAAACGCTCAGGCCGATGATTTAACTGTGCTGTTCGGCCCGGATTTCGCTTCATCACCGCTGCAGCAGCAGCCTGAAATCGTGAAAACGGTACTGAGCGCGCAAGCTCAGGAGACGCTGCAGCACTTTGCGCGTCAGGTCGGTGTAACCCACAGTACGGTGGCACAGTTTGCCTGGCACCGTCTGGTTGCCCGCCTGAGCAGCCTGCCCGCCGCTAAGGCAACCACGATTGTCGGTAACGTGGTACCGGGGCGTGATGCACCTGTGGCCGGGATTGCCGCCAGTGTCGGACTGTATATCAACACCTTGCCGCTGATCATCCACTGGCAGGATGGCGACTCGCTGGCCAGCCAGCTGACGCAGTTGCAGGGCGAGGCCATGGCGCTGAACCAGCATGCGACCCAGTCGCTGATGGCTCTGCAGTCCGGACGTAGCCGCTTGTTTGACAGCGTGTTTGTCTATGAGAACTACCCGCGCGCCGAGGGGAATGCCAATCGTCAGAGCGAGACAGCTGACGGGCGACTGCGTCCCGAGTTTGGCCCGGCGTTTGAAAAAGTGGAGATCCCGCTCAGTCTGGTGGTCAATGAAGTGGGCGGTCAGCTGTCGCTACGCTTTGAGTTTGATGGCGCGCAGGTCGATCCGTCCCGTGCCAGTGAGGTGCTGATGCTGTGGCAGGAGGAACTGCTGCAGGTGATCGCCGCCGATCCGCAGCAGGCATGGCCGCTGACGCCGTTCGAGGGAGCGACTCAGCCCCTGCCATATCAGGAGGCGAAAGTCCGGCCTGAGCAAGATCACCCTGAGCGGGGCGTGATTACAACTGAAATGGCCGAGCTGGTCAGTGAGGCCTGGCAGCAGAGCACCCCGCTGCCAGTGACGCCGGATCATAACAACTGGCATCAGCCTTGGTGCGCGCTGGGGATAGATTCTCTGGCGGCTATTACGCTGGTACAGCGCCTGAATCATGCGCTGAATATGCATGATGTGTCGGCGGTGGGCGTCACGCAGCCTGTGACCTTAGCCTTCCTGTATCAGCATGCCACAGCGGATGCGATGTGCCGGGCACTGAGTGCTGCCAGTTCAGAGCCGCTGGACCAGCAGTCTGAACAGGAGGTGGCGGATGTCAGCAACTAATCATCGGGCTAAGCTTCCGGCTGAGCTTCGGGCTAAGCTTCGGGCTGAGCTCCGGGCAGATACTGCGCCGGACTTAGCGCCTATGCTGGAGGCCGCCCTGAACGGGGCGGCCGAATCCGGCCGAGAGGCGATTGACTTTGGCGAGCAGTCGATAAGCTACCGTCAATTGCTGGCAGCAGTCAGCCGGGTTCAGCAGCAACTGAATCAGGCAGATTTGCAGCCGGGCAATCGGGTGGGGATTCATGTCGAGCGCTCGCCGGCATTGATCGCAACCTTGCTGGCCTGCCTGTTTTCCGGTGTGGCGTTTGTGCCGCTCGACCCGTTGTTTCCGGCCGGACGGCTGAGAGACATTGCTGATGAAGCGCAATTGGATGCGGTGCTGGAGACGGGCGGGGATGCTTCCGCGCCAATCGGCTTTTGTTGCCCGGTGCTGTCTGTGGAACCTGAAGGCGAATGGCCGTTGCAGGCGGGCAATGCGGCGCCAATGTGTTCGCCCTTGCTGCGTCCGCACACTACGGCCTACATGATGTTCACGTCCGGCTCGACCGGCAAGCCGAAAGGGGTGGTGATCAGCCATCAGGCGCTGTCGACTTTTCTTTGTGCGGCGCTAGCTAGGCTGAATCTGGACGCCGGTTGTCACTGGCTGCTGATCACCACAATCGCTTTTGATATCTCGATGCTGGAGATTTTTGCGCCCTTACTGGTGGGCGGGCGTTTGCGGCTCACCAGCAGCGAAGAGCATAAAGATCCCCATGCCGTTGCCGCCATCTTAGCGCGCTATCCCTCGGTCAATACCCTTCAGGCCACGCCGACCTTCTGGCGGATGCTGGTCAATACCGGTTGGCAGGGCCAGACCGGACTGACCGCACTGACCGGCGGTGAAGCCTTAGATGGCGGGCTGGCGCAGCAGTTGCTGTCGCGCTGTGCGGAGCTGTGGAACTGCTATGGCCCGACGGAAGCGACGGTCTGGTCACTGATGTCACAGGTGCAGCCGGATCAGCCGATCACTATCGGCCGCAGTCTGGCAGGTTATGGGCATCTGGTGCTGGATGACAATGATCAGCCGGTGGCTGTGGGCCAGGAAGGGGAACTGTGTATTTATGGTGATGCGCTCAGTGACGGTTACTGGCAAAGGGCGGATCTGACCGCGCGCCAGTTCATCACCCGCAGTGACGGCCTGCGCTATTACCGTACCGGTGATCACGTCCGGCGGCTGGCGGATGACAGCTATCAGTATTTTGGCCGCCTGGACGGTCAGGTCAAACTGCGAGGCTACCGGATCGAGCTGGGTGAGATTGAAGCGCGCCTGCGCGGGTTAGCCGCCGTCAGGGATGCCGCGGTCACACTGGAAGGAGAAGGTGAGCAGGCAACTCTGGTCGCGTATCTGGAACAGGGGGAGCGCAGTGGGAACAGCGGTTCGCCGGAGATGACCCGCCTGCAACTGCGCAAGGCTCTGTCTGCCCATCTGCCCGGTTATATGATCCCTGGACGTTTTGTCTGGCTGGCCCGCCTGCCGACAACTGCCAGCGGAAAAGTGGATCGCAAGCAGCTTGCTGTCGGTTAATCCGGCCTGTGGTCACAACGAAAAAAACCGCCAGATTGACGTCTGGCGGTTTTTTCATGGCTGCGCTTTTTTATAGAAGCGCTTTTTATTGGCTGCGCTGTTTATGACAGCGCTGGCTCTGTGAGAGTTTACTGCGTCAGCGGCCGGGCATCCGGGGTATTGACCAGTCTGGCGATGTCATCCATCACTTTCAGCGCGGCCAGCGGGCCGCCGACTGAGGTCCACAGCGAGCCGTCAACCGGAGCAAAGCGGCCGGATTCAATAGCGCTCAGCTGGTGGAATGCCGGGGTGTTCTCGGCCTGTTTCATCGCTTCAACCGCTTCGCCTGAGGTGCTCAGAGTGCCGATAACCATCCAGTCGCCGTCCAGCACAGCCAGGGCTTCCAGACTCAGCGACATAGAGTGGGTATGCCCCGGATCCTGCTGGTTGGCCGGGCGTTTCATGCCGACATCGGTGATTACCTGGCTGGCAAAAGAGTCACGGAACATGTAAGCCGGGCCTTTCGGGTTCCAGCGCACCACGCTGATGGTCTGGCCCAGCTTGTCACCAATCGCTTGTTTGGTTTTTTCCGCATGGGCCTGGTAACGCGCCATAAAGGCATCGGCATCGGCCTGACGGTTCAGGATATTGGCGGTGCGTTTAAACACACTTTTCCAGTTTTCGCCGTAGTTGAAAGTGACCACAGTCGGGGCGATTTCGCCCAGCAGTTCAATCACTTCCTGGCGGTTTGGCGCCGTCAGGATCAGATCCGGCTCCAGCTCAAGAATAGTTTCCAGATTCGGACGGGACAGATCACCGACGACCTGAATATCGCCGTTAATGGCCGGGGTCAGATAACGGGGCAGGGTTTGCTGGCCGCGGCCATTGACCGTGCCAATCGGGGTCATGCCCAGCGCCAGCGCGGTATCCAGATCGATCTCGCTGAGGGTAATGACGCGTTTCGGGTGCGCCGGGACTGTGACTTTCTCACCCAGCGCATCTTCTATGGTGCGGGTATCGGCAGCACTGGCTTGGCTCACCATGCAGAACAGGGCCAGGGCCGTAAAGAGGCTTAGTCGCAACATAATGCTCCTTATTATGTGTATCAATAAGTTGAATGAAGAGCTCGAAATTGTACTTGATAAAGATATTGAGAACTATTTTTATTTAATGCTGTTCTCTGAAAAGACGGATTGATATCATGCTCAGCTTCGTTGTTATACATGGAGTTGCAAGCGTGTCGAAACTTCACCTCGTCTGGTTGGCAGCAGGCGTGTTCAGTGTCTGTTTTTTTTCTGTGATGTCTATGTCGGTCGGTGCCGGGGAGTACGGCGCAGCAGAAGCGCTGGCCTACTATTTCTCTGCCATTGTTCCGTCAGAACACATGACCATGGTGATGGATACCCTGCGCTTGCCGCGCACTCTGTGCGCCCTGATGGTCGGTGTCAGCTTGTCACTGGCCGCTTCCTTGTTACAAAGTGCCACCCGTAACCCGCTGGCGGAGCCGGGCTTGCTGGGCGTCAATGCCGGCGCTGTGCTGGGGCTGGTCACCGGCCTGACCTATTTTGGCGTTGAATCCGCTCAGGGCTATCTGGTCTGGTCCGGACTGGGGGCGTTGGCCGGTAATATAGTAGTGCTGCTGGTCGGCCATGTGATGGGCAAGTCCAGCCCGCTCAAACTGATTCTGGTCGGGGTAGCGATGAACGCGACCTTCGGCGGTTTATCCAATTATATTTTGCTGTCGAACCAGGTGGTGCTGGATCAGTTCCGCTTCTGGAACCTGGGTTCGCTGGCCGCGGCCGATATGACGGCGATGGCGCTGATATCGCCCTTTATGCTGGCTGCCATAGTGCTGACCTTCCTGCTGGCCCGCCAGCTCACCATGATGCAGCTCGGGGAGCAGCAGGCCCGCTCGCTTGGCATTAATACCCACTGGGTGCGCATCGGCGTGTTGCTGGCCTCGACCCTGTTCACCGCCTGTGCCATTTCTGTCGCCGGGCCGATCAGTTTTGTCGGTTTCCTGGCGGCCTATTGCGCCCGTATGGTCGAGCCGGTACGTCTGTCTCTGCAGGTCATTTTCTCGGCGCTGTTCGGCGTCTGTTTTATTCTGATCGCCGATATTCTGGCCCGCTGGATGATCCAGCCTTATGAAATGCCCAACGGGGTATTGCTGGCTATGATAGGGGCGCCTGTGCTGATTGGCGTGGTCCGGCGTGGCGGTTTCCGCTCGCTGCTGGCGGTGAAGTAGGAGCCTGAATGATGGACAAAAGTATGTCGCAGCACATGGCTGCCAGTGAGCGACCAGCGGCCTCGTTAACCCCAGCTCAACCGGCACGGCATATCCCGTACGGCAAATGGTTGTGGCAGTTCGGCAACAAGACCCTGCTGGTGGAGCGCCGGGCTGTGCTGTTAGGCGCGCTGCTGATGCTGGCGCTGGTGGCGATGAGCCTGTTGGCGGTCAGTATCGGCTCGGCCAAACTCACGCCCTGGCTGGCACTCAAAGCTTTGTTTGGTGAATCGACCCGGATGGTCGAGATCATGGTGTTTAAAATTCGGCTGCCCCGTGTGGTAGCCGTGTTAGTCGCAGGTGCGGCCATGGGGCTGTCGGGGTGTATGATCCAAACGCTGGTGCGCAACCGGCTGGCGACCCCGGATATGGTGGGGGTGAATGAAGGGGCCACGCTGGCAATCACCTTCTTTACCTTATACCTCACGCTGGGTTCCTGGCCCTGGTGGGCGGCACCGCTGGGCGCTGTGGTGGCTGCGGTGATGCTGTATATGCTGTGCCGCAACCCCGGCGAGCAGGGTTATCTGTTTGTGGTGATAGGTATCGGGGTGTCGGAGCTGATGCGCGCGGTGGGCGAGTTTCTGATGTCGACCGAATCCATTGTGCATGTCAGCAGCGTGTATTTCTGGACCATGGGTAACTTTGTCGGTCAGGGCTACAGCGTCAGTCTGCCGGTGGCCGGATTGCTGCTGTTACTCAGTCCGGCGGTGATTTACTTCTCCCGCCAGCTGGATGTGCTGCGGCTGGGGCTGCCGACCGCCCAGAGTCTGGGCGTCAACGTCAGCCGGGTGCAGGTGGCGATTCTGATGCTGGCGATTCTGATCGCCGCGCTGGGCACCGCCATCGGCGGCCCTGTGGTGTTTATCGCCATGGCCGCACCCATTATTGCGACTTTCCTGCTGCGGGGGCGTATCGTGCCACTGTGGACCGCCGCCATGCTGGGGGCACTGTTACTCCTGCTGAGCGATACTCTGGTGCGGGTACTGGCCGATCCCCACGAAGTGGCCACCGGGATCATGACCCGCATTCTGGGCGGCATCATGCTATTTATATTTCTACTGCGAGATAAAGGACAGGCAGACTAATGACAGCGTTATCGATGACAGGCGTAGGGTTTTCCTACGAGAGCAAGACCGTCCTCAGGGATGTCTCATTTCGTCTCGGCAAAGGTAAGCTGGTTGGCATAGTCGGCCCGAACGGCGGCGGTAAATCGACGCTGCTCAAGATGATGGCCAAGCAGCTGGCCCCGCAGCAGGGCGAGATCACCCTCAACGGCACATCGCTGGCGGACTACTCCATGAAAGCGCTGGCCAGAGCGCTGGCTTTTCTGCCGCAGCAGCCGATCAGCCCGGCCGGGATCACGGTGGAACAACTGGTGCAGTATGGTCGTCATCCCCATCAGGGCTGGTTCAGTCAGTGGAGTGACGACGATGCCGCACAGGTCGCCAAAGCCATTCAGTGGATGAAACTGGACGATTTGCTGCAGCAACCTGTGGCCAGTTTGTCCGGCGGTCAGCGACAGCGCGCCTGGCTGGCGATGATCCTGGCGCAGGATACTGATGTGATTTTGCTGGATGAGCCGACCAGCGCGCTGGATATCGGCCATCAGATCGAAGTGATGGAAAGCATCAGCCAGATGGTGGCAATGGGTAAAACCGTGGTGCTGGTGATACACGATCTGGCGGCTGCCGCGCGTTACTGTGATGAGCTGGTGGCGATTGGTGAGCAGGGCGTGGTGGCGGCGGGACCGGTTGCCGAGGTGATCACCAAGCCGATGATCGACAAGCTGTACAATACCCATGTCGATATTCTTAAAGCGCCGTTTGACGATGCGCCTGTGATTGTGCCGCGCCGTCAGGCAGACTGGCAGCAGATCGCGGGCTAGCATTAGCCTGTTGTACAGTCAAAAAAGTTACGCAGTCCAAATAGTTGCGTTGTTCAAAAAGTTGTGCAGCCTCAAAAAGAAGCCAGCCTGAAACGGCTGGCTTTTTGTTGTCACCATCAAAACACCGCCTGTAGCGGATGTGACTATTCAGATTTACCCTTCATTGGCCGCTAACCGGGTCTGATGTCCCTGACGGCGCTCTTTGACAGCGCTGGCCAGCATAGACAACAGGGCCTCGGTATCGTCCCAGCCGAGACAGGCATCGGTGATGGACTGACCATAGGTCATGGTATCCGAGATATCCTGCCGCCCTTCCACCAGAAAGCTTTCCGCCATGATAGCGTTAATGGCATGGTTGCCGTTGCCAATCTGACGGCACAGCTCTTCGGCCACCAGCAGCTGGCGCCGGAACTGCTTCAGGCTGTTGCCATGGCTGCAGTCGACCATCACCCCTGTGGTGATCCCCTTGGCCTCTAGTTGCTGCAGGGCATGGTGAATATCTTCTTCGCTGTAGTTCGGCGCTTTACCGCCACGCAGGATCAGGTGGCAGTCCGGATTGCCTGTACTGTTAACGGCATAAAGCTGTCCGTCCTGACCTGTGGTGGTGTACAGGTGCGGGTGGCGGCTGGCAATGATGGCATCCATCGCCACACTGACATTACCGTCGGTGCCGTTTTTAAACCCGACCGGGCACGGCAGACCGGAAGTCTGCTGACGGTGCGGCTGAGACTCAGTGGTTCTGGCGCCTATGGCGCCCCAGCTCATCAGATCGGCCAGATAGGTAAAACTGGTGGTATCAAGAAATTCTGTGGCGGCCGGCAGGCCCAGTGCGTTAATGCGGATCAGCAGCTCTCTGGCCTGCTGCAGGCCTTTGCCGATTTGATCGCTGCCGTCCAGATCCGGGTCAAACAGCATGCCTTTCCAGCCCACTGTGGTGCGCGGCTTTTCAAAATAGGTGCGCATTACCACCACCAGTTGATCCTGATAGTGCTCGGCGTATCGGGCCAGTTGCTCGGCATATTCTATGGCCGCGTCCTGATCATGAATCGAACACGGGCCGATGACGACCAGCAGTCTGTCGTCCTGGCCGTGTAAAATCTCTCTGATGGTGCTGCGCGAGTGTGCGATATGCGCGGTCAGTGCGGCCGGGCAGGGGATCGCGGTTGCCAGTGCCGCCGGTGTGGGTAGTGCCTGCCATGAATGGGCGCGGATCACTGAAGGGTCAATAGCCATTGTTGTTTCCTTTGTTGTCATCGGGAGATGACATCACTCTTGTGCTTCAAAGTGCCCATACAGGCAAATGCCGGTTCGATCTGGATTATTATTAGTTATCAACAGCCTGGTGACGACTGGTGTGATAGCTGTCTTCATCTATACCAAAGCGCCAGTACGGGATGGCATAGACCTGAGTACGCTCGACATCCAGTTCGCGGCGAATAAAGCGGCGCAGGCCAACGACAATCTGCTCTTCACCGCCGAGCCAGAAATAGCTGTCGGCAGTCGTTTCTGCACTGAACGGCTGCTGGCAGAACTGGTCGATCAGCGGCTGCACCTGATCCGGCTGGCCGATAAACCACTGAACCTCAACCCCTGCCGGAGAGCGGAGATCCAGAATATCGGTTTCATCACTGACCTGGATCGCCACATAGCCGCGGCTGTCTGCCGGCATCTCTTCCAGCATCGCACTAATCGCTGGCAGGGCAGTCAGATCCCCGGCCAGATAATACTGCGAAGCCGGTTTGAGCATAGGATACGGGCCACCCGGCGGTGAGATCCCCAGTTGATCGCCGGGACGGGCATTGAGCGCAAACCGCGACGCCGGACCCAGATCGCCGTGCAGGGCAAAGTCGATATCCATTTCACCGGTTTCCCGGCGCAGTTCACGGACCGAGAAGGTGCGCAGCAGCGGCTTGTCTTCGGGAGATGCCCATTTTGGCCCGGTTGTCGTCATGGTCGGTAGCACAGGCTCGGACTGTCCGTCCTGGCTCAGCATGATCTTAATGTGCGCACCATTACTGCACGGTGGGTAGTGCGCCAGCGCCGGCGATGTGAAAGTGATACGCCGATAACGCGGGCCCAAATCCCGGACAGATTTCACCGTAAGTAACACCGGCTGACGTTTTTCCCTGCTGTCGGGCACGGACATAATGTTTCCTTAATCAGTAATGATATTTATTCTCGTTTGATTATACATAAACTCATCAGCGATAAAAGCAAAAGCTCACCTAAGCAACTGAAAGGGTATGGGGAATGGGGGGGAGTGGGTTGTGATAATTGCGACAGTTTTGTAATGATTGTGGCAGTTTTAGTGATTTTGAAGGAAAAATAGTGTGTTTAAATAGATAGAAACTTCTAGTGATGTGTGTAGCTAATTAAGGAAGGTTTACACTTTTTTAACCACATTTTAGTAGTGAGTTAGTTAACTAAAAGGATCTCCAATGCATCAAACTATAATGAATTATTTACAGTTCTATAGTGATAAGTTAGGCGATAAGACTTGTTTTTCTACTGTTCAAGCATTAAGGTCTGTTTTTCTTAATTCTTGATAAGTAGTACATTAAAATGGATTTAGTTCAAAAGAAAGCTATTGCTCTTGAATTTGAGGGCTGTGTTGAAAGAACAGTTGAGCGGATCCGTGGGGAAAGCGGTTATCGGCCATTTCATTCAGCATTACTATCTGACGATGCTCTTTTCTGGAGTAAATTTGAACGCTCATTTAGTACATCTTTTGGGCAGAGAGTAATTGAAAAAATTTCTGAAATCACAGCCTTAGCTGGCGGTGCAAATGAAGCGCAAACACAATTTCATACTAGATTTAGTATCTGCAAAAATAAGCTAAATGCTATTGATCACCACATATCTCAGTTAAGAGATAGTAGCGGTATACGAGGTAATTGGGATAATGATGTTCAGCAAATTGCTGTTACACCTACAGGGAATGGTTCAGTGCCGATCCGTGTTATCTCTGATTTGTGGTGGAAAAAGCATGGTGTGAACCATTATATGAGCATTAAGACAGTCAAGCCTAATATTGATCAAACTGCAGAAGCTAAAAAAGATTTATTAAAGTTGAAAATGTTTGATCCAAACTGTCGAGTGTATTTTGGCTTGTATTACAATCCTTACGGTGAAATTAGAGAGTCTTACATGTGGTCTCCTCCTAAGCGAGTATTTGATTTTGCTCAAGACAGCTGCGTATTAATTGGCCAGGAATATTGGGATACACTTGGTGGGCCGGGCACTTATCAAGAGATTTTAGAGATAGCTAGTGAGGTAGGGACTAGGACAAGGAAACGTTTGAAAAACTTGAGTCTTTAGAGTTAGGGCGGCTTCCCGCCCTTTCCTCGTATCACATTTTGCCTGAATAAACTTAATGCCAAGATATATTATCTAGCTGATAAGGGAAAGTTGTTCCATCCGATTGGAAATGAACTCAATATCACTATCTTGCTTGAAAAGATTTTGGTGATTATTTCTCCAACTGATGTCATCTGTACCACGGTATCGAGAGTACTTGAATCCAGCTGGTGCTTGAATATCAATCCCTTTACTGTGAGCATTTAGCAATTCTCCAATAGCTTTACCGAGACCACATGGAACTGCATTTCCTATCTGTCGGTATTTCTCTAGTGTTGTGCCACCAAACACCCAATTATCAGGGAACTGCTGAATTCGTGCATACTCAGCAACACTTAAAGGTCGAAGTGCTTCCGGGTGTGCAAGGCTAGTTGCAGGCATTATAGGACTAGTCACAAGTGTTGGTGACGGCTTGTCCCATGCAACACGTCGATAGAAACCAGTTTTACCTCCACCTGAGTGGTAAGAATTCCCCATTGCTTCTTTTTGAATATCTGCTGGCAAGTGTTTCCAGTATTCACCTGGACCGAGCAGTTCAAAGTATTTATGCCTTTTTTCAGGGAACTCAAGCCTTTCTGCATTATCTTCATCTGTGAGGTTTTCGATAACACTTCGGGTTGTTGTCCATTTAGGTAAGTCAAACTTCCCGTTCTCTGAGTGTGTAGGCATGAGATAAGGTAACCGATTACCATCTCGAGAAGCGATTAGAATCACTCGCTCTCTTACTTGTGGGGTTCCAAAATTGGCCGAGTTGTAAAGGTTGAAGCTCACACCGTAGCCTGCCGTCTCTAGGAATTTGACAATATAAGCTAGTGCGCCGCCGGGCTTTTCGTCATTATTAAGTTCTGAGTAACCTTTACCACGTTGGCTGTGTGGTCGGTGCTTTAGTGGTGCGGATAGTAAACCTCGAACGTTCTCGATGACAATAAATTTTGGTTTAATTTCTATGGCAATTTCTAGATATTTGAGAAAGACATTTCCACGCTCATCCTCAAAGGATTTTCTTGCTCCAGCAGTTGAAAATGCTTGGCATGGCGGTCCACCAACGATTAGATCGACATCTTCTTTATGTGTGATACCCGAAATATCTAGGATTTTGGAGGCTGTATAGTCACGAATATCACCAATAACAGGTAACTCTGGTTTATTGGTTTTAATTGTTGCTATGCAATTTCTGTTTACCTCGCAGGCTAGCAATGGCCTGAATCCGGCAGATTCCAGTCCGAGGTCTAATCCTAATGCACCACTAAAAAAACTAAGATATTTCAATGTTAATTGCTCGCTTGGTCGTTAGGTTCGGTCACATAATATACATGTGATAGCTACTGAGGTCCAGTAGAATTCTACCATATCATGATGTGTTTTCTGTATGTTTACACAGTATCATAAAGCTATTTTTACCCAATGATTTTATTGTCTATATTTCAAAGGTTTATGTTATAGTTTTTATAGTTGTTACTGATCCTAGCGTTGGCGATGTTAATGTTAGAGCGTGTAGCTGTAAGGAATGCTGTACTTTGTATGCGTAAGGAAGTGGACAATCCAAATGCAGTTTCTAATGAAGAAGCCTCGTTGATTATGGAGGTGTGCATAGATTAACGAAGAAGGTTCCGAGGGCGCAAAGTTGAGTATCTGTATTCTATGTATACTGAATGTTGTATTGGGAACTTGCTGATATGGTACTTAGAATCTAAACTTCACCACGTCAGAAGTGGTAATGTTTTTGTGGTTAAATATATTCATTGACTTATATTGGTGGTTATGGTATTGGGTTTGTCTTTCTAGTAAAGAACTGGATAATTCTAAGAAATTGACATGCAGCACGATTCGTAATGGATCTCGAATTAAACTGTTATGTAATCCGTTTTCCAATTATGCGGAAAGAGCTCGCTTCATTTAATGTTGAGAGTAATAGCCTTCGATAATTAATGATTTGACTTCAGAGAAATATAAATTAAAAATGTCATTAAATTATATGGGGTGTATGGGGAGTGACAAAAATATAAAGTGATGAATAATATGAGATTTCAGGTCTTATTTTTTTTTTGTATTACGATTTTATCGGAATTATATTTTCTCTGTGATTTAAGGTCAACACAATGCTACCAGTAGAATTAACGGAGCTGTATATTAAAGAGTGTATTATTTCTGGAAAGTACCAAGCTGGAAGCTCATTACCATCTGAAAGGAAGCTGGCAGATATTATTGGAGTGAATCGTTCTACTTTACGAATAGCACTAAAAGCTTTGCATTCTGAGGGTTGGATATTAATGCAGCATGGTAAATCAACTATTGTTAGATCTTTTTGTGATGATGGAACTCTGGTAACGGCTATATCTAGAGTGGCTGTTAAAAATGACGATTTCTCAAAGAAAATTTATTCTGACACACTACAGGTAATTAATGATCTCAAAGGAGTTAATAACACCAGTGGTGGGTTAGTTATTATTTTATTGTTTAATGAACTTTATAGGATTGCAAATACCTTTGAGGGTAAGTGATTGAAATTGTTGATTGAGTATTTTTTGGTGTTATAAGCAATAAAATCAGAAGTGATTTTTAAACATTACTCAATGTATGTCACTACTTTTTTTAATGTCAATTAATATCGGGTGAATTTTTATTAAATGATAAATATCACAGGGGTAACCAAGTTATATGTATTTCTAATTCCCTTAGCTAGTGCAGGATATTGTGTGTATACACTCAATTTAAACGCTATTATCTGACATTTATTCTTTACTAAAAATAACTTTTCCGTTAATCGAGGTGTGATATTTAATAATTGGTGTTTTAGATAAGGTGAGGGGTTTAATACATTTTTTGACTTTGTTTTATGAAGAGTATAATGAAGTTAGATTTTAGAATATCCGCTTACAGCGTGGCTTTTTGATGAAATTAGAGTTAATGGTGGTTGAAGGTAACTTCCAGAACGGTTTTAAATATATAACCACGAGTTTTTTAATCTTAGATTGATTATACAAAAAATAAAAACTGTTAGATAGCATAATATCCGATAGAGAAAATAAAAACACCTTACGCTTAAAGTAAACTTATCATTTTTGTTTAAATGAAAATTATTAAAGATATTTCTTGCTTATGGAAATAATGCGTAATTTGCATCTCTAGGTTAAGTTTTAATATCCATCTCCAGCAAAATTAGTAACAGTCAATTTATTTTGGCTAAAGGGGAAGTGGAGATTGGGAATACTTAGCAAGGCACGAAAGCAGGAAAAACTCTAATTTAGGCTGCCATTAAAGTAGGGACGGTTACACAGGAATAAAGCAAAATCGGAGGTAAAGCTTTGATTATAAAAAACAAAAAGCCCGCCAGGTCAGGACCTTAGCGGGCTTTGTGACATCCGAAGATGTCTTCGTATACGATTTGGTGGAGCTGGCGGGAGTTGAACCCGCGTCCAAAATCAGTCTAACCAATGGCGCTACATGCTTAGTTTGTCTTTAATCTCGCCAAAGCACTGCGAACAAACACGCTATGCTGAGACACACCTGAATTAAATTTAACGCTTCCGCTCCCAGGTCAAAGCTTCCACGCGATCTCGTTTGGGTTTGACTGCCCTGATTCCCCGTCCTACGAGCTAAGGCTAGGGAGGGCAGGCTCTGAGCAGGTTATTAAGCTGCTAGTGCGTAGTTTTCGTCGTTTGCGACTATTTTTTTGCGGCTTTTTAAAGAGGCAAACCGCACCTCTGCATGCTCCACGGGCCTTCTTGATCCTGTCGAATCCTGAATCAGCCCCAGTGAGGTGTTCAATACTAGCAGAAAATTCTGCCAGGTCAATGACTACCGCGAACTGTGCTTCATGATTCGCGCTTTATCGCGCTGCCAGTCGCGGTCTTTAGCGTCTGAACGTTTATCGTGAAGCTTTTTACCTCTCGCGGTACCTAACTTAAGTTTAACCCATGAACCCTTCCAGTACATGGAAAGTGCCACAATGGTTTCGCCGTCGCGGTTCACCGCCCCGGTTAAGCGGTCCAGTTCGCGGCGGTTCAGCAGCAGTTTACGCACACGGGTCGGCTCAGCCACCACGTGGGTAGAGGCCGCATTCAACGGCGTGAAGGTGGCGCCGGAAAGAAACGCCTCGCCGTTACGGATAAACACGTAGCTTTCGGAAATGTTGGCTTTACCCGCACGCAGGGACTTCACTTCCCAACCCTGGAGCGAAATGCCGGCTTCATATTCATCATGAATCGAAAATTCATGGCGGGCAGACTTATTCAGCGCAATGGTGTTGCTGCCCGGCTTGTTTGGTTTTTTCTTTGCCATAGCTTCTTATTATACGGATTCAAGTTGTTAGGGGAACGTTTTTCCCAGAGGCAATAGGCCATGGAGACACACTATCACTGAATCTTTGGCAGATCGCCGACTAATGGTATCATTACCAGCGATATTGGGTTAAGGAGAAACTATGCCTCAAATCAGTCGCTCTGCACTGGTCCCGTTCAGTGCCAAGCAAATGTTTGACCTGGTGAACGATGTTGAGTCTTATCCGGCGTTTTTGCCGGGATGCTCTGGCACCAAAATTCTGGAAAGCTCTACTGAACATATGATGGCGGCAGTAGACGTTTCCAAGGCTGGGATCAAAAAAACCTTTGTGACTCGTAATCAGTTAGAAGGCATTCATAAGATCAGCATGCAGCTGGTGGAAGGGCCGTTCCGTAAACTGGTGGGTGGCTGGCACTTTACCGAGCTGGATACCGATGCCTGTAAAGTGGAGCTGAAGCTGGATTTTGAATTCACCAATGCGCTGGTGGAAGCGGTGTTTGGCAAGGTGTTTCATGAGCTGACCAGCAACATGGTGAATGCCTTTACCCAGAGGGCCAGGGAAGTTTATGAGCTCTGAGCAGAATAATCTGATCCATGTTGAGGTGGTGTACGCGCTGCCTAATACTCAGCGGGTGATCAAGCTGGCGATTACCCCGGATACGCCCGTACAGGAGATCATTGAACGCTCCGGGGTGCTGGAAATGTATCCGGAGATCGACCTGAAAAAGAACAAGGTCGGGGTGTTTAGCCGTACGGTGAAGCTGGATGCCAGAGTGCATGAAGGGGATCGGATAGAGATTTATCGCCCCTTGCTGGCCGATCCGAAAGAGATCCGCCGCAAGCGCGCCGAGCAGGCCAAGCAGGAAGCCCTGGCGGCCAAGAAAGCCAAAGGCGACGCTGTGCCGGAATCCGATGCGCCAGATACGTCACACGCGACAGACGAGTAGGACAGCAGTGCTGAGCCCTGATGCGGCCTCTTAAAGCGCTTTCTGCGCCGCCACAGTTCAATTTATTGTCGGATTTACTGTCGGATAACAAAAAGAAAAGCTCGCCTTGGCGAGCTTTTTGTGTTCTGGCGCTGAATCTGTAGGTTTCACCGCTTAATTTAACGGGTCGTTGAAATTCGGCCCCGGCTGATAATCCCCTGTCATGCGGGTCAGCAAGCGGTTTTGATCAAAGGTTAAAACCAGATCTTTTTGTTCCGGCTCATCGTGGCCCGGTTTGTGATAGAACACATAATACCAGGTGTTCGGGTATTCAGGCTCTACCAGCATCGGCGAGCCAAGCACATAACGCACCTGTTCCTGATTCATGCCGTATCTGAGGTTATCGATATCTTTTTCATCAAGATAGTTGCCCTGATTGATATCAATACGGTAGACCAAGCGTTCAACCAAAGAGCAGCCGCCCAGCAGGCTGACGCTCAACGCTAACGCGGCAAAAGTTTTCCAGTTCATAGCATCCCGGCAAAATAATCAGTTCTGCTTGTGATGATAAGCAAGTTAGTGGCAGAAGTAAAAGCACTAGGTGGGTAACTCCCGCATAATGCAAAGATTAAGCGGGAGTTCAGACGCTGGAATGGTCAGAAAGTTGCATCAGTGGTGCGATTAACCGCCCACTTTCTGCGCCGGATCATGCTGCTACCAGCAATTCCTTGGCATTGGCCAGCGTGCGCTCTGTGATCTCACTGCCGCCCAGCAGGCGGGCCAGCTCGCTGATCCGTGAGCTTTCATCCAGCGCTTTCATCTGGGTTTCGGTCTGGCCTTTGGCGGTCTTTTTAGCAACGAACATCTGCTGATGCCCGCAACCGGCAACCTGTGGCAAGTGGGTCACGCAGATCACCTGCGTCGAGGTGCCCAGTGTGCGCAGCATACGGCCGACAATTGCGGCCGTCGGGCCACTGATACCGACATCCACTTCATCGAAAATCAGGCTGGGTGTTTCCACTTTCTGAGCGGTGATCACCTGGATGGCCAGAGAGATACGTGACAGCTCACCGCCCGAGGCGACTTTGCCCAGTGGCTGCAGCGGCTGGCCCGGGTTGGTGGAGACCATGAAGGTAATGGTGTCGAAACCCAGCGGGGTCAGCATACGTTCCGGATCGCTGTGGATATCAATCTGGAAAATCGCTTTTTCCATGCTCAGCTCATGCATGCTGTGCGAGATTTTCTTGTTCAGCTCTTTGGCGTAACGCTGGCGGCTTTTGCTCAGTTTTTCCGCGCTGTCGAGAAAGCTCAGGCGTTTGGCTTCTACCGCATCGGCCAGGGCATCGAGTTTTTCGTCGCTGCCGTCCAGGTTGTCAAGCTCCAGCAGCAACTCCTGATGTTTCTGCCACAGTTCCGCAGGCATCACATAGTGTTTACGGGCCAGCGACATGATTTTCGCCAGACGCTCTTCCAGATAGACCAGACGCTGCGGGTCCATATCCAGATCGTCCATATAGCCGCGCAGCTCCTGGCTGGCTTCCTGTACCTGAATAATGGCTTCTTCCAGCATCGGGGCCAGGGTGCTGAGCTTGCTGTCCATTTCGCCCAGCTCAAGCACTTGCTGACTGGCTTGCTGCAGTAACTGCAGTGCATTGACCTCATCTCCTTCGTACAGCAAGGCGAGGGCATGCTGGCTGGTGAGCGCGAGATCGCCGGAATTGGACAGGCGCTTGTGCTCTTCTTCGATCTCAGCAAATTCGTCTTCACCCAGCGCCAGATCATTAAGCTCTTTGACCTGATACTGGATCAGCTGCTTTTGCGCTTCGTTATCGGCGCGGCTCTGGCTCAGGCGGTTCAGCTCGTTTTTGGCATGCCGCCAGGCTTGATAATCACTGCTGACTTTTTCCATCAGGGCATGATGGCCGGCATAGTTGTCCAGCATTTCCTGCTGGTGCTCCGGGCGCATCAGCAACTGGTGTGCATGCTGACCATGGATGTTGATCAGCAGCTGGCCCAGCGCTTTTTGCTGAGAGGCGGGCACTGGGCTGCCATTGATGAAGCCACGGGAGCGGCCTTCTTTGGTCACTACACGGCGAAGGATACACTCGTCGCCTTCAATCAGCTCGTTGTCTTCCAGCCAGCGGCGGGCAGCCTGATTGTTGCGCAGCGAGAAGGTTGCGTGAATTTCTGCTTTGTCTTCACCGGGACGGACCATGCTGGCTTCAGCACGGTCGCCCAGGCATAAGCCAAGGGCATCAATCGCTATAGATTTACCTGCACCGGTTTCACCTGTGATGGTTGTCATCCCAGATTTCATTTCAAACTCGAGATTTTTGACAATTGCAAAATTAGAGATCGTCATGTGTGCCAGCATCTGTGTTCACCTGTCTAAATCAACACCTGTTTATTTGCACAGTATATACTGTATCTACATACAGTAAAGTGGCGGTGAACGGATTTATGGTGAAAATTGTGATTAAGGTTAAGTTTCTGCTGACATTAAAAAAGCCAGCACAAGGCTGGCTTAACAAAGACGTAGGTTTGATTTCAGAACAGCTTGCTCGACCAGCCTAACTTGCCGCGCAGTATGTTGTAGTAGCTGTAGCTTTTCGGGTGGATCAGCTGCAGGTGATCCGGACTCTGATAGATGTGAATTTCATCGCCCGGGCTTACGGGCAGCGACACCTGTCCGTCGCAGCTCACTTCCAGTGTCCGTCCGTCGTCAGGGACAATCAGCTTGATCCTGCGGTTGCCGTCCACCACCAGCGGGCGGCATGACAGGGTATGGGGAAACATAGGCACCAGGGTGATGGCATTCAGGCTCGGCGAGAGGATCGGGCCGCCGCCGGACAGCGAATAGGCCGTGGAGCCGGTTGGGGTGGCGATGATCAGGCCGTCGGAGCGCTGCGAAAACGCAAAGCTTTCATCGATATAGACCTCGAACTCAATCATATGGGCGATCTTGTCCGGGTGCAGTACGGCTTCATTGAGCGCTGTATTGCGGCTTTTTATCTGGCCATGACGGTGAACTTCGGCTTCCAGCAGGAAACGCTGTTCGGTGACGAACTCGCCGTCCAGCACCTTTTCCAGCTCTTGCTCGAAGTTGTCCGGATCTAAATCAGTCAGGAAGCCCAGATTACCGCGGTTAACGCCGATCACCGAGATATCAAAGCGCGAGAGTACCCGTGCGGCGCCTAACATGTTACCGTCCCCCCCGACGACAATGGCCAGGCTGGCGCGGTCACCTATGGTGAGCAAATCGCACAGCGCTTCAGCGGGCACATCCAGATCATGGGCTAGACGATGATCAACCAGTACCTGGTAGCCTTTGGCGGTCAGCCAGTTGTACAGGCTGGTGTGGGTGTGAAGCGCGTCAGGATTTCTCGGCTTGCCAACCAGGGCGATGATTTCAAAAGGGCGCGTCATGTCCTTGATCCAACGGGTAAGAATGGGGCCAGTATAGCCTTAGCAATAAGGAAATGTCGCCCTTTGTCGTCGATATCGGGTTGAATCGTTGAACTTCATCCCCATAATATGCCCATCACGTTTTAATAGTGGCCGGCAAGTTGCGCCTTACGTAACCTATCGGCCATGCATATCACCCTTTTTGAGCTTAGCGGAGTAGCGAAAGCATGAGCAAGAAAGACGAAGTGTTGAACGAAGAAGAACTGCAGCAGGCGCAGGCGGAAGCAGCAGGCGCTGAAGCGGCCGCAGACAACGCGGAAGAGCTAACGCTGGACGAGTTGGCACTGTCCCGTATTGAAGAACTGGAAGCCGCGCTGGCTGTCAGTGAAGCCAAAGTGAAAGAGCAGCAGGATTCAGTACTGCGTGCCCGCGCTGATATTGAGAATATGCGCCGTCGTACCGAGCAGGAAATCGACAAAGCCCGTAAGTTTGCGCTGGAAAAATTTGCCGGCGAGCTGCTGCCTGTGATCGACAACATGGAGCGTGCGCTGGAACTGGCTGATAAAACCGACGAGACATTAAAGCCAATGCTGGAAGGCGTTGAGCTGACCCTGAAAACCATGACGGACACGGTAGAGAAATTCGGTCTGAAAGCGATCAACCCTATGGGTGAAGCGTTCAACCCGGAATTCCACCAGGCGATGTCGATGCAGGAAAGCGCAGAGCATGCGCCTAACACCGTAATGATGGTGCTGCAGAAAGGGTATGAGCTGAACGGCCGTGTGGTTCGTCCGGCTATGGTGATGGTCGCTAAGGCTGCACCTGGCAGCAATGTCGACACTCAGGCCTGATGTGCCTGACGGGCAGGCCGAGTGATGAAAGCCCACTCTGGTGGGTTTTTATTTTTTACATTTTTTTTCGATCTGCCCCTTGAAAAGGTCTCTGATGGCCTTATTTAGTAGTCATACGATAGCGTAATTGAATTAATTGAGGGCCTTGGCCCCCATGCTCGATTCTGCATTACGCAGAACGAAGCCAGTAAACCAACGAATTTCGGAGAAAGCCAGATGGGTAAAATCATTGGTATTGACTTGGGTACAACCAACTCATGTGTAGCTGTACTGGATGGTGATAAGCCACGCGTTATTGAGAACGCAGAGGGTGATCGCACTACGCCTTCTATCATCGCTTATACACAGGATGGCGAAACACTGGTCGGTCAGCCTGCGAAACGTCAGGCGGTGACAAACCCAGAAAATACCCTGTATGCAATCAAGCGTCTGATTGGTCGCCGCTTCGAAGACGAAGAAGTACAGCGCGACATCGAAATCATGCCTTTCAAAATTGTGAAAGCAGACAACGGTGACGCTTGGGTGGAAGCGAAAGGTCAGAAAATGGCCGCGCCTCAGGTTTCAGCAGAAGTGCTGAAGAAAATGAAGAAAACCGCTGAAGACTACCTGGGCGAGAAAGTGACAGGCGCAGTAATCACTGTTCCTGCCTACTTCAACGATGCTCAGCGTCAGGCTACCAAAGATGCCGGCCGCATCGCGGGTCTGGAAGTGAAGCGTATCATCAACGAACCGACTGCTGCTGCTCTGGCTTATGGCCTGGACAAGCAAGGCGGTGACCGCACTATCGCGGTATACGACCTGGGTGGTGGTACCTTCGATATCTCTATCATCGAGATTGATGAAGTTGAAGGCGAGAAGACGTTTGAAGTACTGGCAACCAACGGTGACACACACCTGGGTGGTGAAGACTTTGATAACCGTCTGATCAACTATCTGGTTGACGAATTCAAGAAAGATCAGGCCATCGATCTGCGTAAAGATCCACTGGCGATGCAGCGTCTGAAAGAAGCGGCAGAAAAAGCTAAAATTGAGCTGTCTTCTGCTCAGCAGACTGACGTGAACCTGCCGTACATCACTGCAGATGCGACAGGTCCTAAGCACATGAACATCAAAGTGACCCGTGCCAAGCTGGAGTCACTGGTTGAAGATCTGGTACAGCGTTCTCTGGAGCCAATGAAAGTGGCACTGGCTGACGCCGACCTGTCTGTAGGCGAAATCACTGACGTTATCCTGGTGGGTGGTCAGACCCGTATGCCTATGGTTCAGGCCAAAGTGGCTGAGTTCTTCGGCAAAGAAGCACGTAAAGATGTTAACCCGGACGAAGCCGTTGCCGTAGGTGCTGCGGTTCAGGGTGGTGTACTGGCCGGTGAAGTTAAAGACGTTCTGCTGCTGGACGTGACCCCGCTGTCTCTGGGTATCGAAACCATGGGCGGTGTGATGACCAAGCTGATCGAGAAGAACACCACGATTCCGACCAAAGCGGAGCAAGTGTTCTCGACAGCAGAAGACAACCAGAACGCGGTAACCATCCATGTGCTGCAGGGTGAGCGTAAGCAGGCGAACTTTAACAAGTCCCTGGGTCAGTTCAACCTGGAAGGTATTCAGGCAGCACCTCGCGGTATGCCTCAGATTGAAGTTATCTTTGACCTGGATGCTGACGGTATCCTGCACGTGTCTGCAAAAGACAAGAGCACAGGTAAAGAGCAGAAGATCACTATCCAGGCATCTGGCGGTCTGAGCGACGACGAAATCGAGAAAATGGTACAGGAAGCAGAAGCTAACAAAGAAGCGGACAAGAAGTTCGAAGAGTTAGTCTCTGCCCGTAACCAGGCTGACCAGCTGGTACACGGTACCCGTAAGCAAATCGAAGAAGCGGGCGACGCACTGCCTGCGGATGAGAAAGAGAAGATCGAAGCCGCGGTTTCTGAACTGGAAGAAGCACGTAAAGGCGAAGATAAAGAAGCGATTGATGCCAAAGTACAGGCGCTGATCGCGGCTTCTCAGAAGCTGATGGAAATTGCCCAGCAGCAAGCTCAGGCCCAGCAAGCGGACAGCGGTGAGCAGACTCAGTCGAAAGACGACGATGTTGTAGACGCCGAGTTCGAAGAAGTAAAAGACGATAAAAAATAAGAGTGTGATCTCATAATCTTATTTGGGCACGGGCGTTTGGGGTTACTCTTACGCCCGCAGCTGTATAAGCAGGTGACAGTTTAATTATGTCAAAACGTGATTTTTACGAAGTGTTAGGCGTAGGCCGTGACGCCAATGAGCGTGACATCAAAAAGGCTTATAAACGTCTGGCGATGAAGTACCACCCGGACCGTAATCCGGGCGATGAAACAGCGGCGGACAAGTTCAAAGAAGTGAAAACCGCCTATGAAATTCTGACCGATCCTCAGAAGAAAGCGGCCTACGACCAGTATGGCCATGCAGCCTTTGAACAAGGCGGTATGGGCGGTGGCGGCGGCTTCGGCGGCGGTGCAGATTTCAGCGACATCTTTGGTGATGTGTTCGGCGATATCTTTGGTGGCGGTGGCCGTCGTGGTGGTGGTCAGCATCGTGCTCAGCGCGGCGCCGATTTACGCTACAACATGGAGCTGACGCTGGAGGAAGCGGTACGCGGCTGCAGCAAGGAAATTCGCGTTCCAACCCTGGTAAACTGTGATACCTGCGAAGGTTCAGGGGCGAAGAAAGGTTCCTCGCCAACGACCTGCGGAACGTGTCACGGTGCTGGCCAGGTGCAGATGCGTCAGGGCTTCTTCGCGGTACAGCAAACCTGTCCTCACTGTCATGGCCGCGGCAAGATCATTTCTGATCCTTGCGGTAAGTGTCATGGTCAGGGCCGGGTTCAGGAAACCAAAACCTTGTCGGTGAAGATTCCTGCCGGTGTGGATACGGGCGATCGTATTCGCCTGACCGGTGAAGGTGAAGCCGGAGAATTCGGCGCACCAGCCGGGGATCTCTACGTACAGGTGCATGTGCAGCAGCACGCGATTTTCGAGCGCGATGGCAACAACCTGTACTGCGAAGTGCCGGTCAGCTTTACCATGGCGGCACTGGGCGGCGAAGTGGAAGTACCGACACTCGACGGTCGTGTCAGCCTGAAAGTACCGACGGAAACGCAGACCGGACGCATGTTCCGTATGCGCGGTAAAGGCGTGAAGTCTGTCCGTGGCGGTGCAGTTGGCGATCTGATCTGTAAGCTGGTGGTTGAAACACCGGTGAACCTGAGCACTCGCCAGAAAGAACTGTTGCAGGAGTTTGAGAACACGCTGGCGGGCTCTGATGCCAAAAAGCACAAGCCACGTTCGGAAGGTTTCTTCGACGGCGTGAAAAAGTTCTTTGATGATCTGACCGGTTAACCTCTGAGTCATATACCTTAAAGGCCAGCATTATGCTGGCCTTTGTCGTTTCTGCCGCTGCCAGCTTGTGCCAGCCGCTTTACCAGCACTCAGACGGGACAGTGGTGCCATTGTGTAACAGCGCAATAGAGCCGCATTCCTGCGCCCCATCTTTGCTTTCGGCCCACAGCCGGTATGTGCCACTCTCCAGTGCAATCCGGTAGGAATAGAAGGGGTTGTCATAACGGCAGGCAGGACAGAGTGCGGCGGACAACTGCGCCGGATATGCCTGACCCTGAGAGCGCTGCTGTTCAATGGCGAGCTGCAACATAATGAGATCGGCCTGGGCCTGACGCAGATAGGCTTTTTGCTGGTGTGCCTGATAGGCCGGCAGGGCTGACATCGCCAGTATGCCTGCCAGGGTAACGACAATCAGCAGTTCGATCAGCGTCACTCCTTGCTGGTTTCTTGATTTCCTCATCTTTTTTTCCTTTCGATTCATGTCACTAAGTCGGTGCTTTGCAGCTGCGTCTTGCCGTTGTTTTGCCATCCTATTGCGCGGTGAAAAAGGTTCGGGAGCAGGTCAGGTGAGAAGTTGGGAGTCAGCGACAGAAAACATGCCATTCAGGCAAATGCGGTTACATTGTATTGCGAGCGTCAGAGGGATGACGCTGATTGAAGCCATAGTGGTGTTATCTGTCATCATGTTGATAGCTACCGTGGCCACGCCTTCATTTTCCGACGTCTTTGCCACTCAGCGCCTGCACCGTTTGGTCAGTGAGCTGGAATGGTTGCTGGTCCTGGCCAAATCGGAAGCTGTGATGCGCGGCGAAGATGTATCGATTGGTTTAGAGACCGTCCCGCACCATACTGCTCTGCACCATACCGTTCTGCACCATACTATGACGACGTCGCAGCCCGGGTCTGACGACTGGATAATCCTTGCCAGGCTGGCAGATGGCGAGCCTGTGCTAAAACCGCTGTCCGCCGCTGATTTTCCGCACCTGACACTGTCGCGGAGCTTTGCCAGTGATGTTCTGACAGTGGACAGCCTGACAGGACGTCCTCACGCCGCAGGCAGCTTTTTTGTCGGCCGGGACGGCAAGTCGCAGGTCAGGATCACTTTCAGCAATGTCACCGGCAGAATCTATGTCTGCAGCCTGAGCGCGGAGGCCGGTTATGCCCAGTGCTGAAAAACTCAGCAGGCAGGGCGGGTTCAGCCTGATAGAGCTGACGGTTGCGACAGCATTGAGCCTGATGGTGCTGTCATTACTGGTGCACTTGCTGATGGCCGGAAAACAGGCGGCACTGAGCCGTTCGTTGCAGCTGATCCTGGCTCAGGATGTGCAGGATGCGTGGCGCATGCTCTCGGGGGATGTGCGTCGGGCCGGTTTTCAGACCGCAGAGTCCGGGACACCGCTTTTACTGCCGGGGGCGGTTCTCACGGTACATGTTACGGCCGGACACTGCCTGGTGATGAGTTACGAGCTGGAAGGTCGTACTGTGGTGAAGGCCTACTACCGGCAAGACGGTGAATTAAGAGTGCGTTCGTCGCACGACACTTTTTCTACCCCGGAGCAGGCATGTCAGGGCGGACAGGCACTGCTGGATTCGCGCTGGATGACAGTGACCGGCTGGCAGGTTCAGTCTGACACTTCTCCGGCGGCAGGTATTCAGGGTCAGCTACTGTCTGTCCGTCTTTCTGTCTCATCGCTGGATAGCTCCGCGCAGCTTGATGAAACGATGGCGCTGAGGGTCAGAAATCCGTGATGAAATTTCAGCGAGACCCTGTCAGGACTCAGCAAGGCATGAGCACTTTACTGATCAGCAGCCTGATGCTGTCCGTGGCGATGGTCTTTGTGATGACCAGCTACAGCACCAGCTTTTATCAGGTCAAACGCGCTCAGAATACCGTATTTTCGCGTCAGGCATTCTGGCTGGCAGAAGGCGCTCTGGCTTGCGGACTTGGCCTGATAGCTGAGCATTTTCAGCGCCAGCCGGTCAGTGCCGATCCACAGGCGTTTTCTGACAGCGGGTCTGCGGTTTGCCCGTCAATACAAGGCGACGGACATATAGCGGTGCGGATCGCACCTTTGGCAAACGGAAGCTATCAGGTGAGCGCCGAAGCCAGAGTGGATGGCAGGGCTAGGGTGAGGCTTCAGCAGATTGCTGTGGTGAGGGTGTGCAACTCAGGTGCTGAGCCGTTATCGGCCAGCGAAGAGCCAGAGTGCGTGGCTCTGGGATCTTTGCCGCAAGCGCAAGAGCGGCTGGTTTATCAGATTCGCTGGCTGCACGGGTCCTGGCGTGATGTCTGATGCCATAAAGCCGGTAGCGGACAAACAGCGAGGGTTCAGTCTGGTGGAAGTACTGGTGTCGCTGCTGCTGGTCAGTGTCGGTCTGGCCGGGCTGATGAAGCTGCACGCTTATCTCAACCTACAGGTAGATAATGCTCTGGTCATGCTTACTGCGGTGAATCTGGCGGAATCGCACTTAGAACATCTGCACCTTGAGAGCCTGCACTTAGCAAGTCTGCGCGCTGATCCGCAGCCGGGACAGCATACGCACACAGAGCAGCATGCTTTGCATAGTGTCACTATCCTTTTGGAGGCTGTGGTTGGTCATGACACTCAGCCGGGTGGCATCTCAACGGTGACAGTACAGGCAAGCTGGCAAGATCGCTGGCACCGGGAACATCAGGTGACTCTGGAGACCAGAATGCTGCTTGCCCTGCATTAAGTTTCAGCGGTAATTTTCTGCTGTGACTGAGTCTTGTCTGTCAGTGCGGACGGGCAGAATTTGCCGGTACGCGGTTAAGGTTATAGAAGGGTAGAATACGCAGGAATGAGCTTTGGGGTTATAATGCTCTAAAAGCTGTACAAGCTGAACATTCATTAAATATCAAGGCGTTATATTTATTTGGCTTGCCATGATCCTTTCGTGTGAAATGCTGTACAAGACAGAGCTGACAGCTAACTGAAAAGCTGTACATGGTAGTTTGTTACATCTGACACTGAAGCGGCCACAGCACGCCAGTCTCAATATTGAACAGCAAATAAAGTCAGTCTCATGGTGTATGCTTATGTGACTATGATCGCAAATTTATTACAAGGTGGCGTCCGGTGCTGAGCGTAAATAGTCAACTTGCCCTCTGGCAGTGTTTTGGTGGTGTACGGCATGCTTGTCTGGCGGCTGACAGGCGAGCGGCTTTGCTTGCCTGCCTGCTGTGCTTTGGTGGCGGACTGGGCCTGAGCACAGAGGCGGCTGCGACGCCCTGGGAGCAGTTTCGTGCCCCGACTGCAGGCAGTCCGCAGTCGATTGGCAGTTACAGCAATGGCTGTCTGGCCGGTGCGAAAGTCCTGCCCGAACAGGGAGAAGGCTATCAGAGGGTCAGATCGGAGCGCGGGCGCTTTTACGGTCATGAGAGCATGATTACTTTTTTGGAGCAATTGTCGGCGAAGGCGAAAAAATTGTAGTTGGGTAATTTGCTGGTCAGTGATATCGCCATGCCGCGCGGCGGTCGGTTTCGCTCAGGGCATGCCAGTCATCAGACCGGACTTGATGCCGATATCTGGCTGACGACATTAGAGCAACCGGCCTCTCAGCAGGCACTGCCTGAGCTGCAACCTTTACCTATGGTTGATCTCAAGGCATACCGCATTATCAAAGACAATTGGTCGGCCAGCCAGGCGAACCTGATCCAGCTGGCAGCGTCAGATGCTAACGTGGCGCGCATATTCGTCCACCCTGTTATAAAAGAACAGCTGTGTGACGCGCAATGGACAGATCGCAGCTGGCTGCGCAAGGTAAGACCCTGGTGGGGACATTACTACCATTTTCATGTCCGTCTGCATTGCCCGCAGGGAAGTCAGCAATGCAAGGAACAGTTACCGCCGCCTCCGGGCGATGGCTGCGGGGCAGAGTTGCTTTCCTGGCAACCCAAACCTGCAGCGGAAAAGAAAACGGCCAGCGCCAAGCCGGTTAAGAAACGGCCTGTGCTGAAACCGCTTCCGCCTGCGGGTTGCATGGCGATGCTGAATGCCCCTGCTCAGGATGCGGACAGAGACAAATACGCCAAAGAGCAGCGCGCACTCAGGGAGCAGTCTCAGTAGCGCAGTTACGCCATTCCCTGCAACACCACAAACTTCTCAAGCAATTGCTCCTCGGTCTCGACATGTGCGGGATCGAGGATAATGCAGTTATTGATCGGGCAGACTGACTGGCAGGTCGGTTTGTCGTAATGGCCTTGGCATTCAGTGCAGCGGTCAGGATCAATCTCATAGATCTCTGCCCCCATGCTGATGGCATCGTTCGGACATTCGGGATCGCACATGTCGCAGTTGATGCATTTGTCTGTAATCAATAAAGCCATAATTTTTACGTCCGAGGAGGTTCTTGTCACAGGGTAAAGCGGGTGTGCGATCCTTTGCCGGTTAACTGCGCTTTGTGATGTTTCCCCAAAAAATGAAAGGAGTTAAAGCGGCAAAAAGTGTAGCACAGAAGTCAGGAACGCCCAATAAATTGGGGGAAACGGGTTTGTTATCGCCAAGAACGGGCTAATTTAGTGATTTAACGTTGTTTCTTCCTCAGCCGCAAATCAATAGTGTTCTGGCAATGTTGGTTTTTTATGCCATGGCTGACAAAGCGGCATCCGACATTATTGTTGAAATTGAGTGCATTATATCAATGGCCATTGTGAACAGTGGCTCTTGGATTGTGCGGGGGAGTGGTAAATGAAGGTGCGATTAGACCCCATAGCGTTGATTGTTGTTTCTATCTTACTGGGCTGGGGATGGACGGAAGTAACGACAGAGCCTGTATGCCAGCAGGAAATGGTGCAGCAGGGTGTGCGGTACACTATTCCTATCAAATGCTCAGATATTCCCAATGTGACGGTGAGTAGTTAGTCTGCCACCGTATTGCAGAGGAACAGCAATACGGTGGCGAACAGAAGCCTGTCAGACCGCGTTAGGGTTACGGGTGGTAGCGCCAGCGTTGAGATTGCGCATCAGTAACGCGAACGGTAGCGCCAGATCTTCCGGAACCGGAATAAACACAAAATGTCCGCTGCCTTTGGCATCTTCAATGGTTTCGGATTTACGGTTTTCCATGTGTTCCAGCGTAAAGGTGATATTACCGTTCGGTGTCATCAGCTCCAGGCTGTCACCCACCAGAAATTTATTTCTGACTTCGACTTCCGCCAGTGCACCGCGGCGCTTGCCGGTAAATTCACCCACGAACTGCTGGTTATCCGAAATAGAGTAACCATAGTCGTAATTCTGGTAAGCATCATGGGTGTGACGACGCAAGAAGCCTTCGGTGTAGCCACGGTGAGCCAGACTTTCCAGTGTCGACATCAGGCTTTCGTCAAACGGCTTGCCGGCCGCGGCATCATCAATCGCTTTACGGTACACCTGTGCCGTGCGGGCGCAGTAGTAGAAAGACTTGGTACGGCCTTCAATTTTCAGCGAATGTACGCCCATTTTGCTCAGGCGCTCAACATGCTGAACCGCGCGAAGATCTTTGGAGTTCATGATATAGGTGCCGTGCTCATCTTCAAACGCGGCCATTTTTTCATCCGGTTTGTGGCTTTCGCTCAGCAAAATGACCTGATCAGTCGGCTTGCCTTCACCCAGTGTGGGCGCGACGTCCTGCATCTGTACCGCGGAAGCGGGTTGTTGCACTTCTACAATCTGGCCGGCATCGTCTTCTTTGGCGGCTTCCGCCTTGTATTCCCAGCGGCAGGCGTTGGTACAGGTGCCCTGATTGGGATCCCGCTTATTCATATAGCCAGACAGCAGGCAGCGACCTGAGTAGGCCATGCAAAGCGCGCCGTGAACAAAGATCTCCAGTTCGGTTTGCGGGCATTTTTCACGGATTTCTTCGATTTCTTCCAGCGACAGCTCGCGGGAAAGAATCACCCGTTCAATCCCTTGCGTTGACCAGAATTTTACCGTCGCCCAGTTAACTGCATTGGCTTGCACCGACAAGTGGATAGGCATGTCAGGGAAGCTTTCTCTGACCATCATGATCAGGCCGGGATCAGACATGATTAAGGCGTCAGGGCCCATGTCGACAATCGGGGTCAGATCGCGGATAAAGGTTTTAAGCTTGGAGTTATGCGGCTGAATGTTGCACACCACGTAGAACTTTTTACCCTGGGCATGGGCTTCGTCGATACCTATCTTCAGGTTGTCGTGGTTGAACTCATTGTTGCGTACACGCAGGCTGTAACGGGGCTGGCCTGCATACACGGCATCGGCACCGTAGGCGAAGGCATAGCGCATGTTCTTCAGGCTGCCGGCAGGCGATAACAATTCAGGTTTAAACATAACTCGGGTTTCCCTTTTGGGTCAAAGTCTGATGTCAGATCAGGCCGCACTCCTGCTCACCGACAGGGCGAATTCATGGGAGGCGGAAAACAGAGGGCGAATTTTACTGTGAAGGCGGGGATCTGGCAAATATCCTGAATCTTGATAAGGGTATTAAGTAGCACAAAAGATGACAGCTGCTTAAAATGGATGTGAGCCATGTCTCATACTTTTTATGTTAGCGGTAAGAGTATTAGAGGTCTTAGCCGTTTAAGTTTACTTATTAACGGTGTTTTCTTATTGCATTGAGTTGGATATAAAAAAATGGATATAGCGTCGATCATTTCGTCTGTGTTTAGTATTTGGGTGGTGATGGCAATACTGGTAATTGTCATACTGCGTTCTTCTATTAAGTTTGTTCCGCAAAATACTGCTGTGGTCGTTGAACGATTCGGTAAATACCACAAAACCATGGAAGCGGGTCTGAATTTTATCGTGCCTATGATTGACCGGGTTGCCTACACCCAGACCCTGAAAGAGCAGGCGTACGATGTCCCGAGCCAGTCGGCCATTACCAAAGATAACATTTCCCTGATTGTTGACGGGGTGCTCTATATCAAGCTGATCGACCCTTACAAAGCCAGCTATGGCGTCGACAACTATATTTTCTCTGTCACCCAGCTGGCGCAGACCACCATGCGCAGTGAAGTGGGGAAAATGGACCTGGATAAGACGTTCGAAGAGCGTGAGAATCTCAATACGGCGATTGTGTCTGCCATCAACGATGCCGCCTTGCCATGGGGTGTTCAGGTACTGCGATATGAAATCAAAGATATTGAGCCGCCACGTTCAGTACTGGACGCCATGGAGCGCCAGATGAAAGCCGAGCGTGAAAAGCGGGCGGTTATTCTTGAATCTGAAGGTAAGCGCCAGAGCGAGATCAATATTGCCGAGGGTATGAAGCAGGCCCGGGTACTGGCAGCAGAAGCGGAAAGATCCGAGCAGGTTCTCAAAGCCGAAGGTGAAGCCCAGGCTATTCTGGCGGTCTCGAAAGCCGAAGCCGATGCGCTGGCGATTATCGGCCGGGTGGCATCTACCGAAGAAGGCCAGAAGGCAATCCAGCTGGATCTGGCGGGCAAGGCCATTCAGGCCAAAGAAGCGATTGCGAAAGAATCCTCTGTTGTTCTGCTGCCTGATGCTTCTTCTTCTGCGTCAAACATAGTGGCAGAAGCCATGACCATTATTCACCAGCTCAACCGTCAGCAGGGCAATTCGGCTAAAAGAACCGACCCGCACGAGGAACAGTAATGATGACGGATTTTTTTGGACTGAGCCCGGCTCAGCTGACCATAGTGATCGGCCTTATCCTGCTGGCCGTCGAGGTCTGGATGCTGGGGCTGTCGACTATTGTTTTGCTGGCCCTTGGTGTGTCAGCCATCCTGACCGGTACGCTGGCACTGGTGGGTGTGGTACCTGAAACCATGACAGCCCTGGTGGCGGTCAGCGGTATCGGCGCGGGCGTATTGACGCTGTTGTTGTGGAAACCGCTGAAACGCTCGCAGAAAGCGGAAAAACCGAAACAAAATATCAGCAGTGATTTTATCGGCCTGACGTTCCGGCTTGATGCCGCACTCAGCCATGAACAGCCGGGGACAGTAAAGTATTCCGGCATCAGCTGGAAACTGGTACTCAGCAGCGATTACACCGGTGAGCAGGTAGAAAAAGGCCGGGAAGTGGAAGTGGTGGCGGTGGATGTCGGTCGCTTTACTGTCAAGCCGGTGAATCACGCTTAAGCGAGTGTTTGTGAGGATTTCTTCCCTTGAAAAGGGGGAGGGACTGAACCGATTGCAGGAATCACAATGATTCCCTCCCTTTGGCAAGGGGAGGGTTAGGGCGGGGTTCGTGAAATGTGCACAGATTTGGCATTTGTGCTCGGTAACCCCCCGCCTGGCCGCCCCCTTGAAAAGGCAATGCGTTGTCAGACGCGTTCTTCCATGCCACCCAGTTCTTCAAACAGGTTAGGCAGTATGGCGGACAGCTCACCGCACATTAATGACAGATCAGCATCCAGACGCTGCGCCATGTCTTCACGGTCGATGTCGTCATTTTGCTCTCTCAGCTCATCGGAAAATTTCAGGCGCTTGAGTGACAGATCGTCGCCCAGCACAAAATCGATGCGCTCCTGCCAGTTGATAGCCAGTTTGGTTACCACTTTATCGGCTTCGATATGGGCCAGAATTTCATCACAGCTCAGGTCCTGCTGCTTACAGCGGATCACGCCGCCGTCTTCCAGAATGGCTTTCAGCTCGGCTTCTTCACCTATGGTAAAACCGTTAGGGGACTCGCCGGAGCGCACCCATTCTGTCAGTGTCTGCGCGGCTGGTTTGGCCACAGTCACAGGCACAACCGGCAGGCTGCCGATGGATTTACGTAGCAAGCCAAGCAGATCTTCGGCTTTTTTGAAGCTGCCGGCATCAACCAGCAACAATCCCTGCGCAGGCATGATCAGCGCATAGGTGTGGCTCTGACGGCTGAAAGCGCGAGGCAGCAGATCCATCACGATCTCATCTTTCAGGGTGTCTTTTTCATTTTTCTTTAGTTTACGGCCCTGTTCTTTCTCCTGCATCTCCACTTTGGCATTCAGTGATTCTTTGATCACAGAGGCGGGCAGCATTTTTTCTTCTTTGCGGGCACAGATCAGAATGTTGTCCCCGGCAAGGTGAGTATACATATCACCGTGTTTGCCCAGTGCTGAAACCCAGCCGAATTTTTGAATATCCTGGCTACCACAAGGGGTAAAGCGGAATTCTTCCAGTTGCTTCTCAAGCTCTTCCGGTTTGAAGTCAATCTCGCGACTGAAGCGATAGGTAAGCAGGTTTTTAAACCACAGCATAGTTGTGACTGATCCTAGGTGTGTGCATTGGGCCGACAATCTTATACCCAAGTTGCCTCACTTTGCTAGGTTCAGTGAGGTTTGCAAGCAGCACGGACAGAGGCTGCCGTCGGTATTCCCGTGGCCTGGCGGCAGAAAATCGTGTCTGGCAGTCGCAATTTTTTCTGTTGATCTGACCGTGATAGCACCTGGCTGAGGTACAATCGGCCCTTATCTTTTCTCTGGATCTCTCAGTATTTACACTAACGGCATGAAAATACTTCACACCTCAGACTGGCACCTCGGGCATCAATTACATGGCTATCAGCGCGATTATGAGCACCAGCAGTTTCTCGACTGGTTGGCCGATACGCTGGAACGCGAACAGGTCGATGCCCTGCTGGTGGCCGGCGACATTTTCGACAGCGCCAATCCGCCGGCCAGTGCCTGGCGTATGCTGTACCGTTTTCTGGCCCGGTTAGCGAAAACCCTGCCAGAGCTGAACGTGGTGATGACGGGCGGCAATCATGATTCGCCCAGCAAGCTGGATGCGCCTCATGAACTGTTAAAAGCCTTTGACCTGCATCTGGTCGGTGGTATCAGCCGCGATGATCAGGGCCGGCTGGAGATGGACAGATTGCTGGTGCCGCTGACCAACCGCAGCGGCGCTACGACAGCCTGGGTGCTGGCGGTGCCGTTTCTGCGCAGCAGTGATCTGCGCACTGACGATCTCAGCGAAGATGACGATCGCCTGATCAAAGGTGTCGAAACACTCTACCAGCAGGTGACCGACGCCGCCCGGAAGGTCCAGCAGCCAGGTCAGGCACTGATTGGCATGGGGCATGTCTATATGGCTTCCGGCCAGTTATCTGAAATGTCTGAGCGCCGGGTGCTGGGCGGTAACCAGCATGCATTGCCAGCCTCTGTCTTCCCTGATGATCTCTGCTATGCCGCGCTGGGCCATCTCCATCTTGCCCAGCGGGTCGCGAAAAAAGAGCACATACGGTATTGCGGCTCGCCGCTGCCTCTGTCGATGTCTGAACGCCACTACAAGCACCAGGTGGTATTGCTGGAGCTTGACGGGGAAAGCTTGTCGGGTATTACCCCGATCCCGGTACCCAGAGTGGTTGATATGCTCAGAGTTCCGGCTGAACCTCAGCCGCTGGATCAGGCTTTGAACGCCCTGAAAGCGTTAGCAAGCGGGGATGGTCCGAGGGAAACCCAGCCTTATCTGGAAGTGCCGGTGCTGCTTGATAAACCTCAGGCGATGCTGCGGGAGAAAGTGCTGCAGGCGCTGGAGGGGAAAGCAGTCCGGCTGGCGAAGATAACCACCCATTATCGTCAGCAGCAAGACGCGCCTTCGCTTGAACATCAGCGCTTGTCTGAAGTGAGTCCGCAGCAGGTTTTTGCTTTGAGCTGGCAACAGAAATATGACGGACAGCCACCCAGTGCGATGTGTGAGGCATTCGAGACATTACTCACGCGCATTGACGACGAAGAAGATAAATAACGGCAGACAGAGACGATGAAAATTCTGGCTTTGAGGGGCGAAAATCTCGCCAGCTTACAAACACAGTTTGAGATTGATTTTGCCAACGGGCGTCTGGGCGAGGCCGGTTTGTTTGCCATTACCGGCAAAACCGGGGCAGGCAAATCAAGCTTACTGGATGCGATTTGTCTGGCGTTATACGACCGCATTCCGCGTTTACAGTCGAACAAAAAAAATGATGCGGAAATCGGACGCGGCGACGATGAGAACCGCATCAGAGCCAACGATGTCCGCAGTATTCTGTCGCGGGGCAAAGCGGAAGCGTTTTCCGAGGTCGACTTTCAGGCCAATGATGGCTCCCGCTGGCGGGCACACTGGCAGGTCCGCCGGGCCAGAGGCAATGCGGAAGGGCGTGTGCAGCCTTCTGAGCAATGGCTGGAAAACCTCGAGTCCGGGCAGCGGTTTGCGGGTAAAAAACAAGAAGTGCAGCTGGAAATCGAGCGTCTGATCGGCCTGACCTTTGAGCAGTTCCGCCGGGCCGTGATGTTGCCGCAGGGCGAGTTCGCGGCATTTCTGAAAGCGGCTGCTGATGAGCGCGCGTCTTTGCTCGAGCGCATGACAGGCGGTGAAATTTACGGCCGGCTGTCGGTAGCCGCTTACGAAAGAGCCAGAGAAGAGAAACTGAAACTGCAACAGCTGCAGGAAAAGCTGGGTGATATTGCCTTACTCAGTGACGATGAAAAACTGGTATTGAACGCGCAGATCACTGCCCTGAAAACCCAGCTGGCCGAGCTTGATGCGCGGCTGGCGGCGCTGAGCCAGCATCAGCAGACGCTGAGCACAGAGAAAACGCTGCAGGAGCGGGTGGCGCAGAGTCAGCAGGCGCTGACTGAGGCGATCGCACACAGTACGCAGGCCACTCCCCGCACTGAATATCTGGCTAAGCTTGAGACAGCCCAGCCGGCGCGGGCAGACTTTACTTTGCTGACCCAGTCTGTGCAGCAAATCGGCCGTTTGCAGGCCTCACTGAACGACGCTCAGCAAGCGTTAGCGCAGGATCAGCAGCAGCGACTGGATGCCGATCAGGCCGTAGTGCAAGCCCGGCAGTCACTCGAACAGGCACAGCAAGACTGGCTGCTGCTGGAGCCCAGGCTGAAACAGGCACAGATGCTGGATCAACAGCGACAGGGGCTGGAGCAGCAACATCAGCTGCTGGTGCAGGATGCTCAGGCGCTGCAACAGCAACTGGAGCAGGAAGACAGGGAATACCGGCACCAGCAGAGTGCACAGCAGCAGTTGCAGGCGCAGGGCCAGCAGTTGTCCAAGCAACTGGAAGACAATCGTACTCTGGCTGCGGTAGCCGAACAGTTCCAGCCTGTGCTGGATAACCTGAAACAATATCTGACCGCCCACCGTTCCTTGTCCCGGCTCAGGAAAGACATGCAGCAAGGGTTGCAGGAGCAGCAGGCATACCGGCTCAATGACAGCAAGCTGAAACAAGAGAGTGAGCACCTGCTGACACAGCGGCAACAGCTGGAAAAACAGCGGACTGAGCTGAATGTCGACGAGGTGAGCGCGGCGCAGGAGCAGAGTCAGCAGGCTTACCGCCGCCATCAGCAACGTCTTGATGATCTGCGTCAGGCGATGGCCGCCACACAGGAATGGTGTGGCTTGCTGGATCAGCAAGGCCGGCTGATGCAGGAGCGACAGGAGCTGGAGTCAGCCCGTCTGCAGACAGAGCAGAAATTGCAGGCATTAGTGCCCGAGCTGAGTCTGCTCAGTGCACGGGCGGAAGAATCTGAATATCAGTTTCAGCAAAGTCAGGCCGTGCTGCAGCTGAGCGATTACCGCAGCCTGCTGAAACAGGATGAGCCATGTCCTTTGTGCGGCGGGCTTGATCATCCTTATGCCGCCAGTCATCCGGCAGTCGATAGCGTGCTGGAACAGCATAATCAACGCCGGCAGGCACTGGCGAAGCAGTTACAAGCGCTGGAAGGTGAACGCCATCATCTGGCGCAGCTGGTACCGCAATACACTCAACGCCTGGCGGTGATCAATGACGAGCTGGCCAGTATCGCTGCGGTAGCTGCGAAGATGGCGGTTCAGGCAGCCGATTGCGCCAAGGCATTGCACATTGAGTTTACTGAACAGATGCCCCTGGCCTCACTGCGTGAACAGCTGACTGCCTGGCAACATGAAGCCGGGCAATTATCCCCGCAACTGCGTCAGCTTCAGCAGCAGTATGAAAGCGGTCAGTTACACTTGCGGCAGGCCAGAGAACTGGAGCAGCAGTATCAGCAAGTGGTACAGGCTGAAAACAAACTCGCGCATGACATCCACCAGTTAGCTCAGGCAGAAGCAGGCCGGCAAGCCAGACTGACCTCGCTGGAAGAGCAGTGCGCTGAACAGCAGACCCTGCTCGGTCAGCGAGCCGAGACCCTGAACAAACAGTTCGGCAGCGAGGTCTGGCTGGAGGGCTTGCGTCAGCAGGGAGAAGAGCAATATACCCTGCAGTTAACCCGGCAGGCGGAGGATTACCTTAAGTGCCAGCAGGATCTGATCACCACAGACAAACAGCTGCATGCGTTGGCCCCGGAGCTGGCGCAGCGCCTGACCCGTATTCAGAATCTGCAGACACAACTGGCAGAAGCGAAGAACAAACAAGCGGCACTCAAGAGCCAGCTTGAGCAGCTATGGCAGGAAAGAAAAGCACTGGTGGGTGAGCAGGCACTCACTCCTATAGAATCGCAGCATAAAGCCGTAGTGGAAGCGGCCCGTCAGTCACTCAGCACCAGCGAGCAGCAGCAGCGGCAGGCCGGTGAGCGCCATGCCGCCACTCAGTCGGCCTTAAACAGCACGCAGCAACAATTACAAGAGGCCCAAACAGCGCACAGTTCAGTGCTGCAGCGCTGGCAGAGCTGGCATCAGAAGCTGGGGATGTCGGAGCAGGAACTGATGACCTTGCTAAGCAAGGATGAGGCGTGGCTGGCTGAGGAAAAAGCGGCGCTGCGAGTGATTGAGCAGGCACAGGCCGCCGCCCAGACCCGGTTGTCCGAACGGGAGCAGTCGCTGAAAGATCATCAGCCCAGAGTGGATGCCGCCAAAGCCTGGCTGACCGCGCAGGGCATGGCGCCGGAGGCTGAACGCCAGAGTGAGCATCAGGCTCAGTGGCAAGCGGACAAGCAGGCACTGGAAGAGCAGCATTTTACCCAGCGACAGCGTGTGGTGCAGGCGGAGCAGGCCGAACAACTGGCCGGTACTCTGACTCAGCAGTTGCAACAGCAGCAAGCGAGTACTGAACTCTGGCTGGAAATGAGTGAGCTGATAGGTTCTGCCAATGGGAATAAATTCAGAACGCTGGCGCAGGGACTGACATTGCAGCAACTGGTACTTCTGGCCAATGAGCATTTGCAGGATCTGGCGCCGCGCTATGCCCTTCAGCCTGTGCCGGGCAGCCCGCTGGCGTTGCAGGTTGTCGACCATGATATGGGCGATGAAGTGCGCAGTGTTGAGTCATTATCCGGCGGGGAGAGCTTTCTGGTATCGCTGGCACTGGCGCTGGCGCTGGCTTCACTGGCGGCTGATACCCGCCAGCTGGGTTCGCTGTTTATTGATGAAGGGTTCGGCACCCTGGATCCTGACAGCCTGGAAATGGCGCTGGCCTGTCTGGACGCCTTACAGGCCGATGGCCGCCAGATTGGGGTGATCTCCCATGTCGGCACACTGGTGGAACGCATTGGTGTCCAGGTGGCGGTCGAAGCCATGGGCGGTGGCCGCAGTCGGGTACGGATCCTGGGCTAAGCGGGATAAATCGCGGATATCATGACAGTTTGATAGCAATCGGGTGAAGCTTTTCGCCTCTTGGTCACAAAAGTGTCATACTTTATTCGGATAATGGCGCCAGACAGAGAGCTATGACTTAGGTATCGAGATTATGGTTAGACGGATTCTAGTGGTTGAGGATGAAGCACCGATCCGCGAAATGCTGTGCTTTGTGCTGGAACAAAAAGGTTATCAGACAATTGAAGCAGAAGACTATGATTCTGCGCTGGAGAAGATCTGTGAACCTTTTCCTGAGCTGATTCTGCTCGACTGGATGTTGCCGGGCGGGTCAGGGATCAACCTGATTAAACACCTCAAGCGCGATGAGGTCACCCGCAGCATTCCCGTTGTGATGCTGACAGCGCGTGGTGAGGAAGAAGATAAAGTACGTGGGCTGGAAGTGGGCGCGGATGACTACATCACCAAGCCTTTCTCTCCCAAAGAGCTGATGGCTCGTCTGAAAGCCGTGATGCGCCGTGTGTCACCGACGTCACTGGATGATGTGATAGACGTGCAGGGACTGAAACTGGACCCTGTCTCACACCGTGTGACTTCCAATGATGACCCGCTGGATATGGGGCCGACAGAGTTCAAGATGCTTCATTTCTTTATGACGCATCAGGAGCGGGTATACAGCCGCGAACAACTGCTGAACAATGTCTGGGGCACCAATGTCTATGTTGAAGACAGAACGGTTGATGTGCATATCCGTCGCTTGCGCAAGGCACTGGAGTGTGGCGGACACGATAAAATGGTACAGACGGTGCGTGGTGCCGGATACCGTTTTTCAACAAGGGTGTAATGACCACACAAAAGGACGATGAGTCAGTAGCTGGTTGTACGGCCGGGTTAAGCCGCAGTTACTGGCGGGAGAGGTGAATGGTAGAACGCTTGTCATGGAAAAAGCTGGTCCGGGAACTGGCTTTTTTTTATTTCCCCTGGGTTATCCTCGGGCTGATTGTTGGTTACATGCCCTGGTTTTTGCTGGCGGCCAGCTGGATTCTGCTGGGCTGGCACTGTCACCATCAACTTAAAATGTCCCGCTGGCTGTGGACGGATCGCAGCCTGACTCCGCCATCCGGTTCGGGCAGCTGGGAGCCGCTGTTTAACGGTATTTACCGCCTGCAGCAAAGAAACCGCCGCCGCCGCCGCGAACTGGCGACCTTAATCCGCCGCTTTCGCAATGGCGCTGAATCTCTGCCGGATGCGGTGGTGGTTTTTCGCAGCGAGGGCAATATCGTCTGGTGTAACAAACTGGCGCAGAATCTGTTGGGCCTTCGCTGGCCGGACGATGCCGGCCAGCCGGTCAGTAACCTGCTGCGCAGCCCGGATTTTGTCCGCTATCTGGCCAAACAGGATTTTGAAGATCCGCTGGAAATCACCTCGCCGCTCAATTACGACCGGACGCTGGAGTTACGTATCATGCGTTATACCGAAGGTGAATACCTGATGGTGGTGCGTGATATCTCGCAGCTCAAGCAACTGGAAGGGATGCGCCGCAACTTTTTTGCCAATGTTTCGCACGAACTGCGCACCCCTATGACAGTACTGCAGGGCTATCTGGAAATGTCACGGGACCCGGATATGCTGGTTGGCCCGATGTGGGAAAAAGCCCACGGCGTGATGACAGAGCAGCTGACGCGGATGAATTCGCTGGTGGAGCAATTACTGACCCTGTCCAAAATCGAAGCGGCTCCTCATCTGGAGCTGGAAGACAGAGTCGATGTACCCGCCATGCTGGATGTGCTTGAAAAAGAGGCTATTTCGCTCAGCGGCGATAAAAATCAACTCTTTGAATTTAATGTCGATGAGTCACTTCAGGTATTTGGTGATGCCGATCAACTGCGTAGCGCCATTTCGAATCTGGTCTATAACGCAGTTAAACACACGCCGCCTGAGTGCAAAGTGACGGTACGCTGGTTCCTGTCGCCTAAAGGTCCGCGACTGGAGGTCACAGATACCGGCAGTGGCATTGAGCCGCAGCATATCCACCGGCTGACCGAACGTTTCTACCGGGTTGATAAAGCACGCTCGCGTGAAACGGGCGGCAGCGGCCTGGGGCTGGCAATCGTGAAACATGCCCTGAGTCACCATGATGCGTTTCTCGAAATTGAAAGTGTGGTTGACGAGGGAAGTACTTTCTCGTTTACGCTGCCGCAGCGCCTGATTGCGAAGGCAGCCTGATTCAGATTGGGATGATATACAGCCGGCCCTGGGGGCCGGCAGAGGAGAAGAGCGGTAAATGAGACACAAAGGCTGGGTGGCGACATTGAAGTGGGGCTGGCTGGGCGTGATGAGCCTGTTGAGTGGTGGTCATGCTCTTGCACAAGATGCGCCGGCGCCTGCTCCTTATCAGAACGTCGAAGGCGTAGCCGGTGTGCTGACGTCTGTCGGCTCCGATACCTTTGCCAACCTGGTGACTTACTGGTCGGAAGCGTTTATGCAGCGCTATCCTAATGTGAACGTTCAGGTGCAGGCGGCGGGCTCATCCACCGCGCCGACCGCACTGATCGAAGCCACAGCCCAGCTTGGCCCGATGAGCCGCCCGATGAAGAGCCGGGAAATGACCGCTTTTGAACAGAATTACGGGTATAAGCCTACGGCGGTTCGGGTTGCGATTGATGCACTTGCCGTCTTTGTGCATGAAGATAATCCCTTGCAGGGGCTGCGATACCGGGAACTGGATGCGGTGTTCTCCCGTACTTTGCGTTGCGGTGCCAATTCGCCAATCACACATTGGGGGCAGCTGGGGTTAACCGGCCGCTGGGCGCAGCGTGATATCCAGCGCTTTGGCCGTAACTCCGTCTCAGGCACTTATGGTTATTTCAAGCAAAAAGCCTTGTGCAACGGCGATTTCCGCAATGATGTCAACGAGCAACCGGGTTCGGCTTCTGTGGTGCAGTCGGTATCGACCTCGCTCAATGCCATAGGGTATTCGGGCATTGGCTATCGGACCTCAGGGATCCGGGCATTACCTATCGCTCAGGGGGATGGTCCTTTTATTGCGGCCACCAAAGCCAATGCGGCCAACGGCAGCTACCCGCTAGCGCGTTATCTGCTGATTTACGTTAATAAAGCGCCCGGCAAACCCTTACCTAAACTGGATGCGGAATTCCTGCGGTTCATTTTATCCAGTGACGGTCAGCAACTGGTGGATAAGGACGGCTACGTGCCTTTACCCGCGGCTGTGATCGCCAGAGAGCTGGCGGCGCTGGGGCTGGCAGATGCTGAGTAAGTCTCAGTATCTGTTAAAGGCTCAAACGATAATTCCCGCCAAAGCGGGGATTGGGTAGGTTACTAAGACTGCGATGGTTTTCGCTTGACCTGTCTATTCACATTCTTCTTCCGGCGAAATTGACAGCTCCCAACCGGTTTTTTGCCAGTAATCCCGCTCTTTCGCCAGATCGGCCGCCAGTAAACGGTTATTACCCTGCCAGCCATCAGGCAGGGTGAGCTGCCATTTTTCTTTATCAGCGCTCAGGGTAAGTGCTGGCAGCGGCTCATCAGAGCGCTGTCCATGCAGGGCGACGGCCAGTCGCAAGGCGCGGATCATCGGATAGATGTGTTTGCGGTTGTAAATGGTCAGCTCTGGCATTTCATCGAGCTTGAGTGGTTTGCGCTGAAAGCGCACTAAGGTCGCCAGTACTGTCTGTTGCTCAAGATTGAAGCCTGGCATAGTACTGTGGCGCAACAGATACGCGGAATGGCGGTGAAAGCCGGGATAGCTGATACTCAGCCCGACCTCATGCAGTAATGCGCCCCAGCTGAGCAGCGATGCCAGCTCAGGCGTATGACTGGCGGACGGATCAGCAATCTGGCTGTACAAGTGCTCTGCTGTGTTTTTTACCCGGTTGGCCTGATCGATATCCACGTTATACTGCGCTGCCATCGCAGTGGCCGTCCGGCTTCTGATATCACTTTGACGGAACCTGTCTTCCATTTCATACAGCAGCCCTTCACGCAGCGCGCCATCGGAAAAAATCATAGTGTCGATTTTCAGTGCGCTGAATACCGCGCTTAAGATGGCGACACCTGCCGCAAAAACCGGTTTTCGATCTTCGGTCAGTCCGGGCAGGTTTAACTCAGAACTCTGTTTGCAGGCGGAAACCTGTTTGACCACCTCGTCCAGCCGCTCTCTGGTGATCACCCCGTCGGCATGTCCCTGGGCGATGACCACTTCCCGAATGGCTTTGATGGTACCCGAGGAACCAATGGCCGTGTCCCAGCCCATTTTGCGATACTTGCTGGCGATGCTTTCCATTTTCTGCAGCGCTGCCATCTGGGCTTTGGTGATGGCTTTGGCGGAAATTTTGCCGTTGGGAAAAAAGTGCTGGTTATAACTCACACAGCCCATGTGTTTGCTGTACTGAAGCTGGGGATCAAAGCCTTCGCCGATAATCAGTTCGGTACTGCCGCCGCCAATATCGACCACCAGTTTGCGGCCCGGTTCGTGCTGTGTATGGGCGACCCCCAGATAAATCAGACGCGCTTCCTCTGTGCCGGGAATGATTTCAATGGGATAGGGAAGTACGCGTTCAGCCCGTTTTAGGAAAACATGGGCATTCCTTGCCTGCCTGAGGGTATAGGTCGCCGCGATGCGGACGTTTTCCGGCGCAAAACCCTGCAAGCGTTCGGCAAACATTGTCAGACAACTCAGGCCGCGCTGAATGGCAGCCTGATCCAGATCCATATTATCGTTGAGTCCTTCAGCCAGATGCACACGCTGTTTATGCCGGCTGACAATCTGCAAGCTATGGCCCACTACCCGGGCGACCACCATATGGAAGCTGTTTGAGCCCATATCTATTGCTGCTATTTCGCGGGGACGCTCAATTTCTATCATGCTGCGTTTTCATTATTCTCTTCGGAGGCCATCGTTTCAGCTATCTGGCTGGCTTGTTTTTGCATCTTTTTTTCAGACTGTTTCAGGTAGTCGTAGATGGCAATCTGCGATCTGATTTTCCGCTTGTTACCGCGCGGTACGTAATTGTTGCTCATCGACTTATCCAGAATTCTTGCTTTGACTGTGTCTGAGAACTGGATGTTAAGTATGTCGATGATTTTCTGCTTCAGCTCAGGTTGCCTTATCGGGCAGCCAACTTCAATACGGTTGTCGATATTGCGTGTCATCCAGTCTGCGGACGAGATGAACACTTCGGGCTCGCCATTATTTTCGAACACCATGACTCTGGGGTGTTCCAGGAACCTGTCAACGATACTGATGATCCGTATGTTGTCGCTGATACCGGTAATACCCGGCACCAGAGAACACATGCCACGAATGATCATATCAATGCGAACACCGGCGCTGCTGGCCTGATAGAGGCGGTTAATCAGTCCCTTATCAACCAGGTTGTTTACCTTGAGTGTAATGGCTGCCGGCAGTTTTTGCTTGGCGTTGGCAATTTCTCTGTCGATGAGTTCATACAGACGGCTGCGCGAGTTGCGCGGCGAGACTATCAGCTGATTGAACTTTACCGGCCGGTACGGGTTCTGAATAAAGCTAAATACCTGACGCACTTCGTTGGTCAGCTCAGGATCGGCGGTGAACAGCGAGAAATCGGTATAAATCCGTGCTGTTTTCTCATGGAAGTTGCCTGTGCCTATGTGTGCGTAGCGGACGATGGCATCGTCTTCCTGGCGTGTGATCAGGCACAGTTTAGAGTGAATTTTCAGTCCGGGTACGCTGAACACGACACGCACACCCGATTCGGTCAGGCGTCTGGCCCATTCGATATTGGCTTCTTCGTCAAAACGCGCCTGCAGTTCAACCACTACAGTGACCTGTTTGCCGTTATTGGCGGCATCTATCATAGAATCTATGATGCGCGAGTTTTTGGCGACCCGGTAAATATTGATATGGATGCTGCGGACTTTAGGATCGAACGCGGCCTGACGGACAAATTCCGTCATGTGGTTGAATTTGTGGTACGGGTAGTACAGCAGGATATCTTGCGCCTTGATGGCTTCAAACGCATTTCTGGCGCTGACAAAATGGTAACTGTCCAGAGCCGGTAAGGGTTTGTTTTCCAGGTAGCTTCGGCCAATGTTCGGAAAACTGATGAAATCTTTGAAATTGTGATAGCGGCCGCCGGGAATAATGCTGTCGTAGCTGGACACTTTCAGCAAGCCGCACAGTTTTTCGATCAGCTCCCCCGGCATATCGCGCTGATAGACAAAACGTACCGGCATAGCCGTCAGGCGTTGATTCAGCCCTTCTGACATCAGTTCCAAGATACCGTGGTCAACCTCCTGGCTGAGATCGTACTCGGCATCCCGGGTCATCTTCATCGAATAGGCCGCCAGACTGTCATAATCGAAAAAAGCCTTGAAAATATCATCCAGGCACAGCCGGATAATATTATCTAACAAAATCAGTGTTTTTCTGTTTTTACCTTTGGACTCAGGAACTTTAATAAAGCGCGGTAGCTGGTCGGTCGGAATTTCCAGCAAGGCATACTGGCTGTTGTCCCCCTGCTTCATGTCGATCGCCAGATAGGTATATTCATCCTTGAGAAACTGCAGTAGATCGATATCGTCAGTCAGTAAAATCGGTGTCACGTGAGGCAAAATGGTGTGGCGGAAATACCGTTTCAACCACTCAACCTGGTTATCATCGACCTGTTGTTCGTTGATGAGGAAAATATGGCGGCGGGCCATTTCCAGCAGGATTTCGTTATACAGGGTATCGAAGTCCTGATTCATTTTCAGAACCCGGCTCTGGATCTTGCTCAGCAGGTGCTTGGCATTGGTGTTGCCGCTCTGCTCCTGGGTGATCAGAATACGTCGTTTGACATCGGCAAAGCGGACTTTATAAAACTCATCTGTATTGCTGGAAAAAATACCCAGGAAACGGACTCGCTCAATCAGCGGCACTGATTTGTCCGCCGCTTCCTGGAGGACTCGTTCATTAAAAGACAGCCAGCTAAGTTCTTTGTCAATATACAGCGGTTCAGTACTCATGGTTTTCCTAACATCAGAATCAACAGCAGAGAGAGCGGCCTGTCTTTCAGTTTTGAAAGGACAACAGCCCTTTAGTGCGCTTCACTACTTTCGGGTTCTTCGAAATCTATTGTCAGATCATCGGCCAGACTTTCCAGCTGCTGCTGTATGGTCGAGACAGCCACTTCTGCCGGGATTTCAAGTTCAAACCAGGCAGTGAAGATGGGGTAGCCCCAGTTGGGTGCACTGTGTGTGTCGGTTTTTAGCTTGTGAATATTGATCCCCAGCTCGCCAAGGCGAGTGGTGACTTCTTTGACGATGCCTGAGCGGTCGTTGCCTGTGACTGTGAGCTGCTGCAGTTGAGCGGGAGGCGCCGTGATCTTGGTATCCTCGGCGATATGAATGTTCAGACCATCAAGCTTGGACATAGCCTGCCGTAAGGGCTTGACGGACTCTTCCGGGATATCGACCTGAAGAATACCGGCAAACTGACCTGCCAATTTGCTCATACTGCTGCCCAGCCAGTTGCCTTTATGCTGATAAACAGTATCTGATAATGCCCCCACTAATCCCGGGCGATCCTGACCAATGACTGTAATGACAAGGTGTTTCATGTCGCGTCTCCTTCTGGTAGCGGTTAAATTCATTATCTGACCACGATCAGATTATGTCCAGACAGGATACCTACTGAGTCACCGGAATTCGGCTACCGTCATAAATCATTAAGAATACGGAAATTTTGTTGCAAATTGATGTCAGTCATTCCATCAGTCTCTCACAATAAAAAGGCCAGCAATAAACCGCAAGTCGCTGTAATATTACTGTCATCTAACAGACATATACTTTGTCAGTTTGTAACTTTCATGGGGTGAGAATGGCAGATGCCGGTGCATTTTTGACTGACAATAACCGTAACCGTCAACGAAAAGACAGGTTTGCGCGTTATGGAGTGATTGCCGGTGGAATATCTGTCCTTCTGACTCTTGTCCTGATCTTTTTCTATCTGCTTTATGTGATCGTGCCTGTGTTTGCACCGGCCAGGATCACGCCTGTTCAGTCGTTTTCTATTCCGCTGACACTAACCGCTGCAGTGCGTGTCAATGAACAGAACACCCATGTTTTTCACTTCTCCTCTGAGGGGCAGATCAGCCTGGTCGCACTCAGTGCCCGTGAGGGACAGCAAGCGGTTACACAGCAGCAGGCTGTGATGGCTAACCCGACCAGCTTCGCTGCGGCTTTGCCTAACGAGCACGTGTTTGCCTATGGTGATCAGTCAGGTGGCGTCACTGTGGTGAAGCCGCTGATCAGACAGGGTAAGCTGATGATGAGCAAGCCCCTGACATCCTCTTATATTCAGCTTGATACTCAGGGGCAGCCTCTGGTTCAGCTGGCGGTTTCAGTGCGTCGCCAGGTCGCGGCTTTGGTTGGTGTCACACAGGATCAGCGGCTCGTTGCCAAGGTTTTCCATCGTGGCAGTGGTCTGGATACCGGTGAACAGGCGTGGCAGGAAACCCAGCTTGCTATGCCGGCAATCGGGCATCCGGTAACGGATATGGTGGTGACGCCGGATGGCCGTACTGTGTATGTGCTTAATGGCCGGCAAGTTACTGTGATTGATCTGCGGCATACCGTAGGGCGGATTCGCCAACAAACAGATGTCAGTCAGGGGGCGGGGGATCCGGTCGCCATGACGGCACTTTCTGGTGCTAATTCGCTGTTAATTACCGGTAATGACGGCAAAGTCACGCAATGGTTTGAAGTGGTGAGTACGGGGCAACGCCAGCTGATACCTGCTCGCACCTTTTCAGCCGATTCAGGTGCTCTGCATCTGGTGGTGCCTGAGTATTACCGCAAAGGCTTTCTCGCTGTTCAGGATGGCGGCAGGCTGACGGGATATTACATGGCGGATTCACCTGCTCCTGTACTGGAATCCCGGCTGTTCAGTCAAACGCCCGATCTGATGGCTGTCTCGCCCCGTGCCGACAGGTTGCTGGCGATCTCAGAGCAGCAGTGGCAGTTATTTAAGGTCTCCAACCCTTACCCGGAAGTGAGTTTCAGCAGCCTGTGGCAGAAAGTCTGGTATGAAGGTTACCCGGAACCGGATTATGTCTGGCAGTCCACTTCTGGTACTGACGAGAGTGAGCCTAAGCTGAGCCTGATACCTGTTGTTTTCGGTACCCTGAAAGCGGCTTTTTACGCTTTGTGTTTTGCAATTCCTCTGGCACTGGCTGGTGCTATCTATACCGCCTATTTTATGTCTTCTTCGATGCGTAAAGTGGTGAAACCGACGATAGAGATCATGGAAGCCCTGCCGACTGTCATTCTGGGGTTTCTGGCTGGTATCTGGCTGGCGCCTATCGTTGAAAATAATTTGATAGGCATAGTGCTCAGCGTGCTGGTGCTGCCTCTGGTGATGGTGGCTGTCGGTCTGGGTTGGGCTATGCTCCCAGGCGGCTGGCAGCGAAAAATGCCAACCGGGCTGCATATTTTATTGCTGATGCCAACGCTGGTGCTGGCCGGATACCTTTGTTTCTCGCTAAGCCCTGTGGTTGAACAAGCTTACTTTGGCGGGGATATACGCAGTTATCTGACCAATAACTGGGGGATTGGTTATGATCAGAGAAATGCGCTGGTGGTGGGGATCGCCATGGCCTTTGCGGTGATCCCGACCATTTTCACCATTGCCGAAGATGCCATTTATTCGGTACCGTCGCATCTGAGCAGCGGCTCGCTGGCACTGGGGGCGACCCCCTGGCAGACCCTGACCCGGGTTGTTCTGCTAACCGCCAGCCCGGGGATCTTCTCCGCTGTGATGATGGGGCTGGGACGGGCGGTGGGAGAAACCATGATAGTGCTGATGGCTACAGGCAATACGCCCATTATGGACTGGAACATACTGGAAGGTTTGCGTACGCTGTCGGCAACCATTGCTATAGAAATGCCGGAATCGGAAGTCGGCAGTGCGCATTACCGTGTCCTGTTTCTGGCGGCATTTGTTCTGTTTGTTTTTACCTTTTTCTTCAATACCCTGGCTGAAATTGTGCGTCAGCGACTGCGTGAAAAATACAAGTCGCTATGATCACCGGGGCAGAGGCTGTGTGACTGATTAGATGTTGAAATGGATGCGTTCCGGCTCCCCCTGGATCTGGCTGACGGCTGGTACTGTCAGCCTGAGTTTGCTGGCGGTGCTGGGTTTGTTACTCATGATAGGCTGGAAAGGATTGAGTTACTTCTGGCCGGCACAGGTGTATCGGTTTGACGTCAGTCTGGCTGATCATCAGCAAGTGATCGTGGGTGAAATTTATGAAACCAAACAGGTGCCCCGCCAGCAGTTACTGGAAGCCGGGTATGAGCTGGCGGGCAATGATAATACGACCATTGCCCGCTATCTGATCAAAACCGGCAATCGTGAATTAGCCGATTTAGACTTTGTGACCCTGCTCGATACACAAATCCGGTCAAAGGAAGTGGCGCATGGGGTTGCAGTGATTGACAGGCTGCGTAACGGCAAGTTTTACGGTTATCCGCAGGCAGTGATGGTTAATGGCAGCAGTCACAGTGCCGCTTTATTACCTGACTGGCTGAGCCAGGCTGAGGCCGCCAAAGAAGCTATACTGGAACTACAGCAAAATCAGTATATTCCGCTGAATCGTCAACTGGCGTCGCTGGCAGCTAGCAGTGATAAAGCGTCCGAGTCGCGACGGGGGGAGTTGCTGGCTCGTCTGCGTGAGGTTGAGCACGAGCTAGGACAAGTCCGTCAGGTACTGGATGGTCAGTCGCTGCTGATGAAGGACGCTGAAGGGCGTGAGGTACAGATACCGCTGGCGGATATACTGGACGTCTGGTACCCCAACGATATGTCATTCTCTGAAAAAGTGGCACACTGGGGACGTCAGCTCGGTCACTTTGTCACTGATGCGCCTCGTGAAGCGAACACCGAAGGGGGCGTGTTTCCGGCCATTTTCGGCACTGTGCTGATGGTACTGCTGATGAGCGTGATTGTGACGCCTTTGGGAGTACTGGCCGCGATTTACCTTCATGAATATGCCAAACAGAACCGCTTTACCCGTTTAATTCGCGTGGCTGTGATCAATTTGGCGGGTGTGCCGTCTATCGTGTATGGCGTATTTGGTCTGGGCTTTTTTGTTTATATGGTGGGCGGCACCATTGACGAGCTGTTTTTTTCGGATCAGTTACCCGCGCCGACTTTTGGTACGCCGGGTATTCTCTGGTCTGCGCTGACACTGGCGATTCTGACCTTGCCTGTGGTGATAGTCTCAACCGAAGAGGGCTTGGCCCGTATACCGCCCTCCATTCGTCACGGCTCGCTGGCATTGGGCGCGACACAAGCCGAAACCTTATGGCGGATTGTGATCCCCATGGCCAGCCCGGCTATCATGACGGGGTTAATCCTCGCGGTGGCCAGAGCGGCGGGAGAAGTGGCACCACTGATGTTAGTCGGTGTTGTGAAAATGGCGCCATCGTTACCGATAGATGCACAGTTTCCGTATTTGCATTTAGACCGAAAGTTCATGCATCTTGGCTACCATATCTATGATGTCGGCTTTCAGAGTCCGAACGTAGAAGCGGCGCGCCCTCTGGTTTATGCGACCTCTTTGCTGCTGGTCACTGTCATTATTGGTCTGAATCTGACCGCCATTGGCATTCGTAATCATTTGCGGGAGAAATTCCGCGATCTGGAACAATAACGAGAAGGACGTAGATGTTTTCATTCAACGCCAGTATGGACTGGCTTAAGCCAGTCGATCTGACCGCACTGCCAGAAGAAAAAACCGCCCTGACAATAGACGGGCTGGATCTGTATTATGGTCAGAAGCAGGCGCTGTTTACTATCAACATGAAGATTGCCAAAGGCCAGGTCACGGCCTTTATCGGTCCGTCCGGTTGTGGGAAATCCACCCTGCTGCGCTGTATTAACCGGATGAACGAGCTGGTGGAAGGCTGTCGGGTTGAAGGGCAGATCATGCTGCATGGCAGAAACATCTATGATCAGAATGTGGATGTGGCGGCCCTGCGCCGTCGCGTCGGCATGGTCTTTCAGCGGCCCAATCCGTTTCCTAAATCCATTTATGAAAACGTGGTTTACGGTTTACGTCTGCAAGGGGTGAAAAATACCCGGGTGCTGGATGACGCGGTAGAAAATTCACTGCGCGGCGCCGCGCTGTGGGATGAAGTGAAAGATCGTTTGCATGAGAATGCATTTGGTTTATCTGGCGGCCAGCAGCAGCGTTTGGTGATTGCCCGCGCCATTGCGATTGAGCCGGAAGTCATCTTGCTAGATGAACCGACCTCCGCCCTGGATCCGATCTCCACGCTGACCATTGAAGAGCTGATCAATGACCTGAAGAAAAAGTACACGGTTATTATTGTTACCCATAATATGCAGCAGGCCGCCCGCGTTTCAGACAACACGGCTTTTATGCACATGGGCGAGCTGGTGGAGTACGCATCAACCAATGACATCTTCACCACCCCTAAAGAAAAACGCACGGAAGATTACATCACCGGCAGATACGGATAAGGAGTAGAGACAATGTTAGACAATATGAGCCTTAGCCGTCATATCTCCGGCCAGTTCAATGCCGAGCTTGAGAGTATACGCACCCATGTCCTGGCTATGGGCGGACTGGTTGAGCAACAGCTGACAGATGCGCTCAAGGCAATGCACAGGCAGGATGTCGATCTGGCTCGCCGGGTCATTAAAGATGATCATAAAGTCAATGCGATGGAAGTGGCGATTGATGAAGCCTGCACCCGGATTATTGCCAAACGTCAGCCGACCGCCAGTGACTTGCGTCTGGTGATTGCCATTATCAAAACCATTACTGATCTCGAACGCATTGGTGATGTGGCAGAAAGCATTGCTAAAGTGGCGCTGGAAAACTTCACCAATAAGCAATACAACCTGCTGGTGTCGCTGGAAGCCCTTGGTCAGCATGCTGCCCGTATGCTGCATGAAGTACTGGATGCCTTTGCCAGAATGGATGTGAAAGCGGCGATTCGGGTGTATCAGGAAGATGACCGGATTGACAGAGAATACGAGGCGATCATCCGGCAATTAATGACCTATATGATGGAAGATCCGCGATCTATCCCGAATGTGCTGCAAGTGATGTGGTCGGCGCGTTCCATTGAGCGGGTGGGGGATCGCTGCCAGAATATCTGCGAATACATCATTTACTTCGTTAAAGGCAAAGATATTCGCCATACCAGTCCACAGGAAATGGAAATTTTCATGGATAATAACCGCTGAAGGTTATCGGGGGAGTCATACGGCTCCCCGGTTTGCTCTTAATCGTCGCTTTTATCAAAGCGATCCGGCACAAAAGTTTGCTCGTCCATGGGCGGTCGCGTGTAACCACTCTTGTTGATTTCGGGCAGGATCACTTCCGGATACTGGATGTCCTGATAGGGGATCTGGCTCAGGAAATGCGAAATACAGTTGATTCTGGCCTGTTTCTTATCGTCACTTTCAACCACCCACCATGGGCTCTGTTTAGTATCTGTGTGGGCAAACATCTTGTCTTTTGCCGCCGAATATTCCGCCCAGCGTGAGCGTGATTCCAAATCCATCGGACTGAATTTCCATCGCTTGATCGGGGTATTGATGCGTTCCAGAAAACGCTTTTCCTGCTCTTCGTCTGATACCGAGAACCAGTATTTGATCAGTATGATGCCGGATCGCTGCAGCATGCGTTCGAATTCCGGGCAGGCCAGCAGAAACTCTTCGTATTCTTCTTCGCTGCAAAAGCCCATCACCTTCTCGACCCCGGCACGGTTATACCAGCTTCTGTCAAACAGTACGATTTCGCCGGCAGAGGGAAGCTGTTCCACATAGCGCTGAAAATACCACTGGGTTTTCTCTTTCTCTGTCGGTTTTGGTAAGGCGACCACCCGACAGACACGGGGGTTGAGCTTCTCGGTGATCCGCTTAATGGTGCCGCCTTTGCCGGCCGCATCCCGGCCTTCAAAAATCACCAGCACTCTCAGGCCTTCCTGTTTGACCCACTCCTGGCACTTCACTAGTTCAATTTGCAGACGCTCAAGCTCTTTCTCATAGTTTTTCTTCTTGAGCTTGCTTTGTAACGGCTTGTCAGACATAAGTAAATCACATTCCTGTTTACTGGACTCTGCGCTAATAATAGCCTGTTTGAGTCATGTGTTATGTGATTGGTTGACTATAGGGATGAAAAGTTTGACGACTCGCTCCCTGAAAAGGAGCGAGTATGTGCTCAGTACTTGAGTGCTGTGATGACTGCGGCGATCTTATCACTGCTGGTCACGGGAATGGTGTAGTCATCGACCTCTTGACTGCCCATGTGGGCGCCAGCGGCGATATGCTCCATCAGGCTTGGCCGTGTCGTTTTACCCGACAGGTGCAACTCTTTCACTCCGGTTTGCGCGACAATCTTAGCGGCGTTGCTGGCGGTAATCCCAGCGCCGGCCATGATGCTCAGGCGATCACCGCAATAGCGTACCATGTCTGCCAGTGTCTCAGCCCCTTCCAGCGCCGTGGACTGCAGCCCGGAAGACAGAACGCGTTCGCAACCTGCGCCCATAATGGCATCAAGCGCTTCAGTGTAGTTGTCGCATTGATCAATAGCCCGGTGGAAAGTGACCCCCAGCCCTGTAGCCGCTTTCATCAGCTCGCTCAGCTGTGCGGTGTCCACTTTGCCTTGCGCCGTCAGCACGCCTATCACAATGCCCTGAAGGCCTATTTGCTTGGCGGCATGTATATCTGCCAGCATGGCTTCCATATCTTCGCCGGAGAATAGAAAGTCGCCCTGGCGGGGACGGATCATGGCATAGACGGGCACCTTAGCGATACGCGCAGCCTGATGCATTAAACCGACGCTGGGTGTCAGGCCACCCAAGGCCAGTGACGAGCATAATTCTATACGGCTTGCCCCGCCTAGTTGGGCGGCATGCAGGGATTCAATACTGTCAATACAGACTTCAAGATGAGTCAGGGGAAATGCGGACATGAGGGTGCCTTGTTCAGTAAACCTTGGCAGAGTGTAAACGGAGAGGGGAAGGCTGTCGAAGTGTCTGATCAATCTCAGTGATGAAAATGAGATAAAAATAAGCCCGGCACTATGGCCGGGCTATGCATTCAGCGCAAGGCTGTATTACAGGTCTGCAGTGTGCTCAGACAGGTAAGCAGCAACACCTTCTGGAGAACCAGTCATGCCTGCTTTGCCTTCTTCCCACTGTGCCGGGCAAACTTCACCGTTTTTCTGGTGGAAGTTCAGCGCGTCAACCATACGCAGCATCTCGTCGATGTTACGGCCCAGAGGCAGGTCGTTAACCACTTGGTGACGAACAACACCTTCTTCGTCGATCAGGAAAGAACCACGGAAAGCAACGCCAGCTTCTGGGTGCTCAACGTCGTAAGCTTTACAGATTTCGTGCTTAACGTCAGCAATCAGAGGGTATTTAACCTGGCCGATACCGCCGTTTTCAACAGCAGTGTTACGCCATGCGTTGTGAGAGAACTGAGAATCGATCGATACACCGATAACTTCAACGCCTTTCGCTTGGAAATCAGCAAAACGCTTGTCAAAAGCGATTAGCTCAGATGGGCAAACAAAAGTGAAGTCCAGCGGGTAGAAGAAAACAACCGCTTTTTTGCCTTCAGTGAATTGCTTGAAGTTGAAGTTATCAACGATTTCACCGTTACCCAGAACTGCAGCAGCTGTGAAATCAGGTGCTTGACGACCTACTAGTACCATATTGGTGCTCCTAATATTGGAATGTGTACCACCCCGTAAGGGCAGTTCCTTCATAAATCAGGACACACTATAGCGAAAGTGCTACATTGAAAAAAGTGGAATAAATAGATTATTACAATCGAAAAATACGATGAGCAAATTTCCTTCTCTGAAACAACTCCATTATCTGGTGACACTTTATGAAACCCGCCATTTTGGTGAAGCGGCCAAGCAGTGTTTTGTCAGTCAATCCACATTAAGCTCTGGGATTCAGAATCTTGAGGATCTGGTTGGTTGCCAGCTGATTGAGCGGGACAATAAAGCCCTGGTCTTTACCACCACAGGTGAAGAAGTCGTGGTACGCAGCCGTGAACTGCTGGCAAGAACGCAAGATATGATGGAGCTGTCGAAAAGCGGTGAAGACCAGATGGCCGGTCAGGTCAGGCTGGGGTGTATTCCGACCATTGCCCCTTTCTTGCTGGGCGATTTAGTGCAGGCTGTGAATCGCAGGCACCCGCAACTCCATCTTCTATTGCGCGAAGATACAACGGACAACCTGTTGAGCGCGTTACGCAATGGTGACATGGATGTGCTGATACTGGCACTCCCGGTTGAAATCAGCGGTATGCACAGCCAGGTAGTGGGGCGCGATCCCTTCAAAATGGTGATCAGTAAAAATCAGGCCGCCAAGGTGAATGTTCCGCTGCGCTATGCCGATTTACCGGATGAATCTGTCTTTTTGCTGGAGAAAGAACATTGCCTCACCGGCCATGCGGTGTCTGCGTGCCAGCTAACCAGTAAAGAAAAGATTAACCCGTTTGCGGCGACCAGCTTACATACCCTGGTACAGATGGTATCGAATGGTCTTGGCTCTACCTTTATTCCGCACATGGCGATCAAGCATGGCTTGGTCGATAGCCCGGATCTGGTGATCTTAGATCCGCCAGGGCAGGCCGCTTATCGTGAAATAGGTCTGGTCTGGCGACCGACATCCAGTCGTGTACCCACTTTTCAATGCCTGGCAGAGATAGTCACAGAGCTGCTTTAACAACATTCAGGACGCTCAGTAGACATGTTTTTATTTTTTGGTGAAATATTCTACTGAGTTCTGGTTTGTTTGATACTTTATTCTGTTTGGTCGTTTTGCCAAGTGCTTCATTTTGTAGGTTTTTTCTGTTTCGTACTGTAAAACAATTCCCCGCTTCGTCTGCAAAATTATTCCTCCAATGTATGACTCTGCCAAATCTTGTCTATAAATGTATGTAGATTGAGTGCGTTACAGTCCATCTTGCTATTTTGTCTTGTTTAAAACGGCATATTTCCAATTGTTAATTTAGTGTTAATTGGTAATTTAATTACGTAATACTTTACATTTTTGGTTGAGAAACAGACTGGAGGTTAAAAACCGAATATATCGCCTTAAAGTGTTTTAATTTAGTGTTTTGAGTAATAACTCTATTTTTTGTAAATTATTGATTTTGTTGTGTTTGTTTGGTTTTTGTGATTCTGTTGCTTTTGGGGAGGGTTTGCCTTTTCCGATTTGTTAAGGCAACGTAATAGCCATGTTGAGGCCGAAAGTGGTCTATGATGGAAATCAGCCGATGCATAGTTTAAGTCGTGATTTAGTTACACTTGGCTGATTTGGGTAAATGGGGAGTCATAAATGAGTATGGAAAATCACCACCAGTTTGGTCAGCTGACGTTGGTCGCACCGCTTTCAGAGTCACAGCGAGACATCCTGAGTGATGACGCAATGGCTTTTGTTGAGCAACTGGTCAGTCGATTTGCTTCCCGTGTGCCGGAACTGCTGGCAGCACGTGAAGTTCGTCAGCAGTCTATTGATGCCGGGCAGTTACCTGACTTCCTGCCTGGCACCCGGGATATCCGCGAAGGTAACTGGACCATTCAGAACATTCCGTCTGATCTGCAGGATCGCCGTGTGGAAATCACAGGTCCCGTTGATCGCAAAATGGTGATTAATGCGCTGAATGCCAATGTAAAAGTATTCATGGCGGATTTCGAAGACTCCTTTGCCCCCGCCTGGAGTGCAGTGATTGACGGCCAGCGTAACCTTAGGGATGCGGTGAAGCGCACTATTTCTTACACCCACCCTGACACAGGGAAAGTGTATGAATTGAAAGAGGACCCAGCAGTACTGATCTGTCGCGTCCGTGGCTTGCACCTGCCGGAAAAACACCTCTTCTGGAATGGTCAGCCGATTCCGGGTGCGCTGCTGGATTTTGGCTTGTATTTCTTCCACAACCATAAGCAATTGCTGGAAAACGGCAGCGGGCCGTACTTCTATGTTCCCAAGCTGCAGGCTTACCAGGAAGCGGCCTGGTGGAGTGATGTGTTCAGTTTTGCCGAAGATCAGGCTGGCCTGGCGCGAGGCACGATTAAGGCCACTGTGCTGATTGAAACTCTGCCGGCGGTGTTTGAAATGAATGAAATTCTTTTCAGCCTGAAAGAGCACATTGTGGGTCTGAACTGTGGCCGTTGGGATTACATCTTCAGTTATATCAAGACACTGCGTAACCACCCGGATCGTATCTTGCCGGATCGGCAGGTGGTGACCATGGAAAAACCTTTCCTCAACGCTTACTCACGTTTGCTGGTGAGAACCTGCCACCGCCGCGGAGCGTTTGCAATGGGAGGCATGGCAGCCTTTATTCCTTCTAAGGATGCCGAGCGTAATGCCTGGGTACTGGACAAGATCCAGACCGATAAAGCGCTGGAAGCCAATAACGGCCATGACGGCACCTGGGTTGCCCACCCGGGGCTGGCGGATACCGCCCGCGACGTTTTTGATAAGTGCCTGGGTGCACGTTCAAATCAACTGGATGTGACGCGTGATTCGGATGCACCGATCACGGCGGCTGAGCTGTTGGCACCCTGCGACGGCGAACGAACAGAAGACGGCATGCGTCATAACATTCGTGTTGCTGTGCAGTACATCGAAGCCTGGATCTCTGGCAACGGATGTGTGCCGATTTACGGCATGATGGAAGATGCTGCCACCGCTGAAATCTCTCGTGCTTCCATCTGGCAGTGGATGAAGCACGGAAAGTCGCTGAGTAACGGCCAGATAGTTACCAAAGCACTGTTTGAACAGCTGCTGGATGAAGAAATGCAAGTCCTGGAGCAGGAAATCGGTACTGAGCGTTTCAGCAAAGGACAATTCCAGGAAGCGGCTGCCATGATGGCGCGCCTGACCACCAGTGATGAGTTGGTCACCTTCCTGACACTGCCTGGTTATGAATACCTGGAATAACAGTGAAGCAAGCATTCAAACCGGAACTGTAACACATAACAAAAAGCACATAGTGCAACAAGTACTGCCCGGCTTAGTCCGGGCAGAGGAAGCCCAAGAAAACTGAGTAGAACTGAAGCGCAGAACGTCCAGATTTTGCGAAATATCGCCACATAATACGAGGGATTTATTATGACACTGACTCGCCAGCAACAGATCGAAGCCATTGAAAAGGATTGGGCGGAGAACCCACGTTGGAAACATGTTAAGCGTACTTATACTGCGGAAGAAGTGGTTAATCTGCGTGGTTCGGTCGTACCGGCGAACACACTGGCACAGCGTGGTGCTGATAAGTTGTGGGATTTAGTTAACGGCTCTGCCAAGAAAGGCTATGTGAACTGTCTTGGCGCGCTGACCGGCGGCCAGGCTGTTCAGCAGGCGAAAGCGGGAATTGAAGCTATTTATTTGTCAGGCTGGCAGGTAGCTGCTGATAACAACACGGCATCATCCATGTACCCAGACCAGTCCCTGTACCCGGTCGATTCAGTGCCAGCGGTTGTAAAGCGCATCAATAACTCTTTCCGCCGCGCTGATCAGATTCAGTGGGCAAACGGCAACAGCCCGGAAGAAGGCGGCATTGATTACTTCCTGCCTATCGTTGCAGATGCGGAAGCCGGCTTTGGCGGGGTACTGAATGCTTACGAGCTGATGCGCAGCATGATTGATGCAGGAGCTGCCGGCGTACACTTCGAAGATCAACTGGCTTCGGTGAAAAAATGCGGCCACATGGGCGGTAAAGTTCTGGTACCTACGCAAGAAGCGGTACAAAAACTGATTGCTGCCCGTCTGGCGGCGGACGTTTCCGGCACAACGACGCTAGTGATTGCCCGTACCGACGCGAACGCTGCCGATTTGCTGACCTCAGACTGCGATCCGTATGATGCCGATTTCATTACCGGTGAGCGTACACAGGAAGGTTTCTACCGCGTTCGTGCCGGTATCGATCAGGCTATCGCCCGTGGTCTGGCTTATGCTCCGTATGCCGACCTGATCTGGTGTGAAACAGCGACGCCTTGTCTGGAAGAAGCGCGTAAGTTTGCTGAAGCTATCCATGCTAAATACCCGGATCAGCTGCTGGCGTATAACTGCTCACCTTCTTTCAACTGGGAGAAGAACCTGGATGCCGATACGATTGCCAAATTCCAGCAAGAGCTGTCTGACATGGGCTACAAGTACCAGTTCATCACACTGGCGGGCATTCACAACATGTGGTTCAACATGTTCGAACTGGCACACGCGTATGCTCAGGGTGAAGGTATGCGCCATTATGTTGAGAAAGTACAGCGCCCTGAGTTTGCGGCAGCAGAGAAGGGTTACACCTTTGTTGCTCACCAGCAGGAAGTGGGTACTGGTTACTTCGACAAAATGACGAACGTTATTCAGGGCGGAAACTCTTCTGTGACTGCGCTGACAGGTTCAACTGAAGAAGATCAATTCTGATTGAATTGACCGGCAATAAGCAATCTATCCTAGTAAGACCGTTTCGCAGCTGTTACCCGAGAGGGGATTGCGATTAACGTTATCGACTGTGATCAGGCTTGTTCACGTCAAGCCTAGTCTGATAACGCTTTCACTTAACGAATTGTTATCGCCTTGGGAGCCTCTGGCTCCCCTTTTTCTTTTCTGATTTTTCTAATCGGTATTTTCGACTTATCTCTGCTTTTTGCCTTCGCTTACTTTTCCGGGCGTAGCAGTACCTCTTTGTGCGTCAGCCAGAATGCTTGGGATGCATCCATCAGCCTTGGATAGAGAATGAAGAAGCTCTGTTCCAGCTCCTGATAATGCCCAGCCAGAAAAGGCGGACATTCAGCCAGCGAGCTTAACTTCGGGCGGCGAATTGCCATGCGTTCCAATGCCTGATGAATACTGGCAACCTGCTGATACTGAATCAGCCATTCTTGCTGCCACATACGTTGCGTCATTTGCCGGTAATGGTCCGGTTCATTTCCCTCAAAGCCTTCAACGTTTTTACGCGCCTGTTCAACAAATGCGGCCAAGGATAAGGCATGGAAAGTCTGCCAGTGGCGGGCGAGGTAATGATCCCAGATCATATCCAGAGCGATACCGCTTACCCGGCGGATGTCCGGCGGAAATGCTCTGCGCCAGGCTTTGACTTCAGGCTGGCTGTCGATATAGCTATCGACAAAGCGGTGAAGCTTGATACCTGCTGCCACATCAGAAGAATAATCGCGGTAGGGATCGCCGCGAACAAAATCGGCCAGCAAGTTGCCCGCCAGATGACTCTGACAATGATCAGCCAAGTGAAGGTGTGCCAGGAAGTTCATAGTAGTGAATTCACATCTATTGCTGCCGTTAGATAAGAGTGAGCCTGACACTGTAGCAGCAATACCGGGCTGCGGTGCAGTGACTGCGTGCAGTATCAGATACAGTGTAGAGTGAAACATAATGATGCTGTCATTCTGAGGCACTGGTAAAACTTTTTGGATCTCTTTTCGCAGTTGCGGACTTTATTGCGAAAAAACGCCACTATCCTTAGTTAAAGCAAGCAGTTTGGTCGCCTTAGCTTAGTCGCATTGCCTGAGTCATATTAATAGACTCATGAGTTCCAATGTAACCCTTTTGCTGCAATGCTTTGCCCAGGGAGTGAGGGAATACTATGAACGCCTTTTCATTCATGCTGTTAGCCGCAATACTGGCCTTGCCGCTGATTTCAGGCACTGTGTTGGCCGAACAGCAAGTGCAGCAAGCCAGTGCCTCAGCCCGTACTGAACCGGTAGCCAGGATCATTGGCGGCAACCCGACATATCAGGAAAACATTCCGTGGCAGGCGCTGGTATATATTGACGCCAGCAACGACGGCCATGATGTCTTTCAGTGCGGTGGTGTCATCATAGATAAGAATACAGTACTGACAGCCGCACATTGCATTATCAAAAACTCAGTCGCAGCGCAGCAAGATGAGATATTTGTCTGGGCGGGTATTACCTCGACGGACTCTGTGACTGCTTTCAATGCCCTGCGAGTGACAGCGGTTGATCTACATCCGGGTTTTAATGAAGAGACTTTTATCAATGATATTGCTTTGCTGCGCCTGGGCAAGGATATTCCGGCAGGTGCCCAGCCCATCCAACTGGCCACTGTGAGTGAACAGCAACAGGCCGATACGGCATTTGACAATACTTTTGTGCCCGACAGCCAGCGCGGTCAGAATTTACTGGTGTCCGGGTGGGGCCGGACCTCAACTGAACCCGGGGCCACCTCGGCCCGGCAGCTGCAGCATGCGTTGCTTGCTGGCGTGCCGGACGATTATTGCGAACAGGTATGGGGCTCAGTGGTTGAACCGTCTCAGAGTGCAATGTTTGTGTGTGCGATGTCGCCAGATCCTGCGGTTAAGCGTGACACTTGTCAGGGCGATTCCGGCGGTCCATTGGTGTGGCAGAACCCCCAGGCCAGCGCCGATAGTGATCTGGGTTTTCGGCTGGTGGGCTTAGTCAGCTTTGGGGCGGAATGCGCAGCGGATTTCCCTGCTGTTTATACTGAGGTTTCTCATTATCGTGATTGGATTGCTTTGATAGCGGGAGACGGTTTTAACTTTTACCCGGACTCTGTTTTTGCATTTAATCCGTTTGCCCTCAATGCCGAAAATACCTCAGTGACGTCTGAGACAGACACTCAGAACAGCCAAGACAGTGCTATCAGTGCATTGAGTGGCGCTATGGCGAGTCGATCGGGGGGGAGCGTAACGGCAGGAGGCATGCTTGCACTGCTGGGGATGCTCTGGTGGCGCAGAAGTCAGGGCGGTGAAAGCTGAACAAGGGCAGTTCAGTATGCTCAGTATCTGAGAGGCGTAATAACAACTGCCCCGTAAAATTATTTTTATTATCAACGGTATTGAATGCTTGTCCCTCCAGAGCCTGATGCCACTCTGCCTGCTTTATCCTCTGCAATGAACTATCCGTCCAAATTCTCAATAAGTGACAATGGCGCAATAACAGTGAGAATTATAATTAAGCGACTGTAAATCATGAGGGTAGCAGTTATGAAAGCCCCCATAACTAACAGTCTGTTATTGCTGGCTTTCCTGTTTTTTGTGTCAGGGCTGGCGAAGGCACAGACTGATGAGTCGCCTGTCCAGGCGGAGCAATTCGAACCAACAGCCAGAATTGTTGGTGGTATATCCGCTGTGCCCGGAGATATTCCCTGGCAGGCGTTTATCAATATTGATTTTTCTGATAACGGCACAGAAGTGTACCTGTGTGGCGGTGTGGTGATTGCTCCTCGCATCATACTGACAGCGGCGCATTGCATTATCAATGGCGGCCGAATTGCCACTCCCCTGCGTGTGAAAGTCTGGGCCGGTATTACATCGGTATTCAGTGCGACAAGCAGAAATGCTGTCCCTGTCAGCGCAATCAATGTGCATCCCAGTTACAACAGCAGTAATTTTAACAACGATATTGCCATCATCCGCCTGAGCCTGGATCTGCCGGAAACCGCGATCCCGATACAGATAGCGTCTGTCCCGACCCAGAACCGGGCGGATGCTGAATTTGCCAATACTTGGGTGGCAAACAGCAACCGTCCAGCCAATTTACTGATCTCGGGGTGGGGCAGTGTGACACCGGATCCGGATTCTGCGGGTTCCACTCAGCTGCAACAGACGGTATTGTCTGGCGTACCCGACCGGGTCTGTGACAACTTGTGGGGGAGTTCGGTGCACCCCGGGGTGTACAGTATTTTTGTCTGCGCCTCTCCTCCGTCACCTAATTTATCCCGCGACAGCTGCTTTGGTGATTCAGGCGGGCCGTTAGTCTGGCAGGATCCGCAGGCCAGCAGTGATCCGGATTTTGGCCTGCGTCTGCTGGGGCTGGTGAGCTTCGGCGAAGGGTGTGCCGGCAATCTGCCCGGAGTCTATACCCAAGTCCCTTCCTATTTTGACTGGATAGCCGCTGTCGCTGGCAGCGATTTCCGTCCCAATCCGGCAGCTGTGTTCAGCGTGAATCCTTTTCTGAAAGACTACAGCAATGCGGGGCTGGAACAGTTTCGGGTGGAGAGCAGTGGTAGCGATGACAGCGGGGGAAGCTATTCGCTGGCATGGCTGCTGGGACTCGTCGGCCTGCTTCTGTGGCGTTCGCGCAAGAAAGGCTGACAACAAATCATTTCATAACATTTCTCCGGGCTTGATATTGCAGTGTGGCGGCCTATACTAGCTGCCTGCTGTAAGTTAGGGCCTAAAAAATGCAAGTTTCAGATTTTCACTTTGACCTTCCCGATGAATTGATTGCACGTTATCCGCAGCCGGAGCGTTCATCCAGCCGTCTGTTACAACTGGACGGTAACAGCGGTGATGTGTGCCATAAATCGTTTAGAGATGTGTTGGATCTGGTGCGTCCCGGTGACCTGCTGGTATTTAACAATACCCGGGTGATCCCGGCGCGTATGTTCGGCCGTAAAGCCAGTGGCGGTAAGCTGGAAGTGCTGGTCGAGCGACTGCTTGATGATAAGAGCATTCTGGCTCACGTTCGGGCTTCTAAAGCACCCAAACCGGGCACCCAACTGTTATTGGGCGAAAATGACGAGTTTGAAGCCGAAATGGTTGCCCGCCACGATGCCTTGTTTGAAATTCGCTTCAACAGTGCGCTGACGGTACTGGAGATTCTGGAGCAGGTTGGTCACATGCCCTTGCCGCCTTATATCGACCGTCCGGACGAAGAAGCAGACAAAGAGCGTTATCAAACGGTTTATAATGCCAAACCCGGTGCAGTGGCTGCTCCGACCGCCGGGCTGCATTTTGATGAACAACTATTGGCGGATATCAAGTCAAAAGGGGCCGAGTTTGCCTTCGTGACCTTGCACGTAGGTGCCGGCACCTTCCAGCCAGTCCGGGTTGATAATATTCATGATCACCATATGCACGCGGAATACGTCGAAGTTCCGCAAGAGGTGGTTGATGCGATTCAGGCCACCCGAGCCCGTGGCGGCCGGGTGATTGCAGTGGGAACCACTTCTGTTCGTTCGCTGGAAAGTGCGGCTCAGGATGCCCTGAAGAACGGTACCGAACTGGTCCCTTTCTTTGGCGACACGGATATTTTCATCTTCCCTGGCTACGAGTTCCAGCTGGTGGACGTGCTGATCACCAATTTCCACCTGCCGGAATCCACCCTGATCATGCTGGTGAGCGCATTTGCCGGTTATGAAAATACCATGGGCGCTTATCAGCAGGCTGTTGAACACAGTTACCGTTTCTTCAGTTACGGGGATTCTATGTTCATCACCCGGCGTCAGCGCTGAATCGGCTGCGCTGAGCCAGTGTCTGGCTGTGTGCGCGAATTCTGGCGCGGCAGCCTGAATAGCTGAACTTTTACTCAATATCACTGTCTGGTCTTGGACCGGACAGTTCGCGATCCTGATTGATTGGGGGTTGCAGTGCATCAGGCGATGGGCCTTTTGCATCGACTTAATGTCAGATTGTTTCTCTGGCTTTTGGAGGCTTTGTGAAATTTGAATTAGATAAAACCCAGGGACGTGCACGTCGCGGCCGTCTGGTCTTTGAACGCGGTACGGTAGAAACGCCGGCATTCATGCCTGTGGGTACTTACGGCACCGTAAAGGGTATGACGCCGGAAGAAGTAAAAGACACAGGTGCACAGATCCTGCTGGGTAATACTTTCCACCTGTGGCTGCGCCCTGGTCAGGAAGTGATGAAACTGCACGGCGATCTGCATGACTTCATGCAGTGGCAAGGCCCGATTCTGACCGATTCAGGCGGTTTTCAGGTGTTCAGCCTGGGTGATATCCGCAAAATTACCGAAGAAGGGGTGCATTTCCGTAACCCGGTCAACGGTGACAAGATTTTCATGGACGCCGAAAAGTCGATGGAAATTCAGTACGATCTGGGCTCTGATGTGGTGATGATTTTCGACGAGTGTACGCCTTATCCGGCGACGCATGACGAAGCGAAGACATCGATGGAAATGTCACTGCGCTGGGCAAAACGCAGCCGTAACCATTTCGATAAAATGGGTAATAAGAATGCTCTGTTCGGTATCGTACAGGGCAGCGTCTATGAAGATCTGCGTGATGTATCGGTCAAAGGCCTGACTGAGATCGGCTTTGACGGTTACGCTGTGGGCGGTCTGGCCGTTGGCGAACCGAAAGAAGATATGCACCGTGTGCTGGAGCATACTTGTCCGAAATTACCGGAAGATAAGCCGCGTTATCTGATGGGTGTCGGTAAACCGGAAGACCTGGTTGAAGGTGTGCGCCGTGGTATCGACATGTTCGACTGTGTGATGCCAACCCGTAATGCCCGTAATGGCCACCTGTTTGTGACTGGCGGTGTGATCAAGATCCGTAATGCGAAACATAAAACGGATACAAGTCCACTGGATCCGCACTGTGACTGTTACACTTGTCGCAATTACTCGAAGGCGTACCTGTATCATCTGGATAAATGTAATGAAATTTTGGGTGCACGCCTTAATACAATCCACAACTTACGCTACTATCAGCGTTTGATGGAAAGCATTCGTCAGGCGATTGAAGAAGATCGTTTCGACGCATTCGTAGAAGAGTTCTACGCGCGCCGGGACCGCGAAGTTCCACCATTAAAAAACGTTTAACTATAACGAGGACGTGAATAAATGAGTCTTTTTATTTCTCAGGCACATGCAGCAGCAGAAGGCGCTCCACAAGGTGGCGGCATGCAGCTGTTTATCATGCTGGCTCTGTTTGCTGTAATTTTCTACTTCATGATCTACCGTCCGCAGGCCAAGCGGGTGAAAGAGCATAAAAACCTGATGTCTGCCATGGGCAAAGGTGATGAAGTGCTGACCAATGGCGGCCTGGTGGGTAAGATCACCAAAGTCTCAGCGGAAAATGACTACATTGTGATCGCACTGAACGACACAACTGAAGTTACCATCAAAAAGGATTTTGTTTCTGCCGTTCTGCCAAAAGGCACAATGAAATCACTGTAATTTATGGCTTTGAAGGATCTTCTCAGTGTTAAACCGGTATCCCTTGTGGAAGAACCTGATGGTGGTGTTCGCACTGCTCATCGGTTTGCTCTATGCACTTCCCAATGTGTTCGGTGAAGATCCAGCGATTCAAATCTCCGGGGCGCGTGGCGCCTCGGTAGAAATGGCCACGCTGGATAAAGTTACCGAGCAGCTTAATCAAGATAAACTCTCCTACAAATCTGTCGCATTCGAAAACGGGGCTATTCTGGTCCGCTTCAAAGACACTGAGACACAAATCAGTGCCCGCGATTTAATGAATCAATTTCTTGGCGATAACTATGTTGTTGCTCTGAACCTGGCACCTTCAACTCCTGCCTGGCTGGAAAGCCTGGGCGCCACCCCAATGAAACTCGGCCTGGACCTGCGCGGCGGTGTGCACTTTCTGATGGAAGTGGATATGGATGCTGCGATGGATAAACTGCTGGGCCAGCAAGAAGATACTTTCCGTACTGAGCTGCGTGAAGCCCGTATCCGTTACCGTGCGATTTCAGTGAAAGGCGACGGGGTGGAAATCCGGCTTCGTAACGACGAGCAAGTACAAGAAGCCAAGCGTACACTGTCGGCTTCGCACCCGGACATGCTGTTCGTTGAAGGCAGTGGTTTTGCACTCACCGCCAGCTTCACTGAAGCGCGGATGCAGGAAATTCGGAACTATGCCGTTGCTCAGAATATTACTATTCTGCGTAACCGGGTTAACGAACTGGGTGTAGCAGAGCCACTGGTTCAGCGTCAGGGCGCTAACCGCATTGTTGTGGAACTGCCGGGCGTACAGGATACGGCACGTGCCAAAGAAATTCTGGGTGCAACCGCAACCCTGGAATTCCGTGAAGTGGACACCAATGTGGATCTGGCTGCCGCCGCTGCAGGACGTGTACCACCGGGCAGCGAGGTGAAAACTTCCCGTGACGGTAATCCTGTGGTGCTGAAAAAGCGGGTGATCCTCGAAGGTTCACACATTACCGATTCCACATCCAGCAATGACGAGTATGGTCGCCCGCAGGTGAACATCAAGCTGGACAGTGAAGGCGGCAATAAAATGACAGCTTTCTCCCGTAATAACGTGGGTAAGCTGATGGCAACGCTGTTCATTGAATATAAAGACAGCGGCAAGCGTTCCCCGGCTGGCAAAGTGATTCTGGAAAAACACGAAGAAGTGATTAACCAGGCAACTATTCAGACCGCGCTGGGACGTGATTTCCGTATTACCGGGATTGACAGCCAGGCTGAAGCGCACAATTTGGCACTGCTGTTGCGTGCTGGTGCACTGATCGCGCCAATTTCAATTGTGGAAGAGCGCACTATCGGTCCTTCTATGGGTCAGCAGAACATCGACATGGGGATCCAGGCCTGTATCTGGGGTATGGTCGCCGTGATGTTGTTCACTTTGCTGTACTACCGCAAGTTCGGTCTGATTGCCAACCTGGCCCTGACGATGAACCTGGTATTGATCATTGGTGTGATGTCCATGATTCCGGGCGCCACTATGACCTTGCCGGGTATTGCCGGTATTGTACTGACAGTAGGTATGGCGGTGGATGCCAACGTGCTGATCTTCGAGCGGATTCGTGAAGAGCTGCGTGATGGTCGCAGCCCGCAGCAGGCGATTCAGCAAGGTTACGCCAATGCTTTCAGCACTATCGCTGATGCCAACATCACCACGCTGATCACCGCTATCATTTTGTTTGCGGTAGGTACGGGGGCGATTAAAGGCTTCGCGGTGACGCTGTCTATCGGTATTCTGACCTCTATGTTTACGGCTATCGTGGGCACCCGTATGTTGGTGAACCTGCTGTATGGCGGTAAGCGCATCGATAAACTGTCGATCTAAGGAGACGCTGACATGTTTCAATTAATGAAAGCGGATAAAGTGATCGACTTTATGCGTTGGTCGAAGCTGGCCTTTGTTTTGTCTGCAGTGATGATCATTGCTTCCATTTCTATTGTTGTCACTAAAGGCATGAACTGGGGGCTGGATTTCACAGGCGGTACCCTGATTGAAGTGGGTTTTGAACAGCCTGCGGATTTGGGCCAGATTCGTGATTCACTCGAAGCGTCCGGCTTTGGCGATGCCATTGTTCAGAATTTTGGTACGGCCCGTGATGTCATGGTGCGTCTCCAGCCGCGTGAAGGCGTGGCAGGTGAAACCCTGGGCAATCAGATCCTGGATGCACTCCGTGAAGGCACGCACCAGAGTGTCGAAATGCGCCGGATTGAGTTTGTCGGCCCGAACGTCGGTGATGAGCTGGCGGAAGCGGGCGGTTTGGCTATTCTGGTCTCATTGATCTGTATTCTGCTGTACGTATCCATGCGTTTTGAGTGGCGTCTGGCCGCCGGTGCTGTGTTGTCGCTGACTCACGATGTCATCATTACTATTGGTATTTTTTCACTGCTGCAAATTGAGGTCGACCTGACGATTGTCGCCGCGCTACTGACGGTTGTCGGTTATTCACTCAATGACACCATAGTGGTGTTTGACCGTATCCGTGAGAATTTCCGCAAGATGCGTAAAGGTGGCCCGGCAGAGGTGATGAATAACTCTGTTACTCAAACCCTGAGCCGTACCCTGATCACTTCAGGGACCACTTTGTTCGTGGTGATCGCCCTGTTTATGAAAGGCGGCACTATGATCCACGGGTTTGCCACAGCACTGCTGATCGGTATTACCGTCGGTACCTATTCTTCTATCTATGTTGCTTCGGCACTGGCGCTGAAACTGGGTATTACCCGTGAGCACCTGATGCCGCCAAAAGTGGAAAAAGAAGGCGAAGAATTCGACGCCATGCCGTAATGGCGATTGGGGCAGGTTAAATTCTGCCCTTAAACGTTGGCGAAGACGTAAAAAAGCCCCGGTAATCTGATTGCCGGGGCTTTTTGTATGGCTGCTGAAAACCACCGTACAGACAGTGGTTTTCAGTGCAGTATTATTTTTTAAGTGCTTCGCTACCATGTTCACGGATTTTCGCCAGCATAGGCTTCACGACGCGCACATTCCCGGCAACTATGTTGCCAGATGTCAGGTAATTGGTGTTACCGGTGAAGTCGGTACAGATGGCGCCAGCTTCACGGGCAATCAGCTCACCGGCGGCCATTTCCCAAGGCTTCTGACTCAGCTTGAACACACCGTCTACACGGCCGGCGGCCAGGTAGCACAGATCCAAAGCGGTACAACCGGACAAACGCATGTCATCACATTCAACAAACATCGCCTGCTGAATTTTGGCGTAGCTTTCAGAGTGTTGTTTGGCAGTGAAAGGCAGGCTGCTTGCCAGAACCGTACCGGCCAGATTACGTGGCTGAGAGGCACGGATACGCTGGCTGTTCAGCTGTGCGCCAGAACCGCGGGTTGCGGTGAACAGTTCGTTACGGGCAGGATCGTAAACAGCGGCGACTTCAGTACGGCCGCGCATACGCAGGGCAACGGAAATTGCATAATGCGGGATACCGCGAGCGAAGTTATTGGTGCCATCCACTGGGTCGATGATCCATTGGCATTCTTTGTCGCGGCCTTCTTTGGTGCCGGACTCTGCACCGACGATGCAGTGATCAGGATAAGACTTCAGAATAGTATCGATGATGATAGCTTCTGCTTCGTGATCGATATTGGTGACAACGTCGTTGCCTTTTTTACTTACTTCAATGCCTTGCGGTTTTTCTAAAGACTTAGCGACATGGTCACCGGCTTTACGGACAGCACGGATCGCGATATTTAGCATCGGATGCATAGGATCTTCCCAACGGATGTTAAAGAACTAAAAAGCGGCGGCGAGTATATCAGAGCCTGAGTAAAAAGGAAGTGGTGATTTTTTATCCAGCATAAGGACGGAATTAACTGCCAGTCTTCGCTTACAATGTTTTCCCCACTTTACAGAAGGCTGTGCTAAAATCCCCCGGTTTTGGAATCAGAGTTGGAAAACAGGCCGTCATGTTAGATCAAATCCGCGTGGTGCTGGTGGGCACATCACATTCAGGCAACATAGGCTCAGCGGCACGAGCGATGAAAGTGATGGGGTTGAGCCAGCTTGTTCTGGTCGAGCCCGCTTGTGAAATTGATGGCCAGGCTATCGCGCTGGCTGCCGGCGCGGCAGATATTGTCGAAAATGCCCGTATTGTTAACAGCCTGGATGAAGCCATTGCCGATTGCGGCCTGGTGATCGGTTCAAGCGCCCGTTCCCGCAGTCTGGAATGGCCGCAGCTCAATCCCCACGAATGTGGCATTAAAGCCATTCAGGAAGCGCCGGCTCACCCGGTTGCCTTGCTGTTTGGTCGTGAACGTACTGGTTTGACCAACGAAGAGCTGCAAAAGTGCCACTGCCACGTGTATATTCCCGCTAACCCGGAATACAGTTCGCTGAATCTGGCGATGGCTGTGCAGACGATCAGTTATGAAGTGCGCATGGCCTGTCTGGATAAGGAATCCCAAGCGTTTCCTGCCGATGACAGTTTGCCTGAATACCCGCGCACCATGGAACTGGAAAAGTTCTTTGACCATTTGTACGACGTCATGGAGCAGACACAGTTCATCAGCAGCCGTTCCGGCATGGTGATGGCAAAATTACGGCGCCTGTTTGTGCGCGCCAGACCCGAAGAGCAGGAGCTGAATATCCTGCGCGGTGTGCTGTCATCGGTACAAAAATCCCTCGCCGGACAGAAAAAGTAGTTGTTTAATGTACAGATAATGCCTGACTAAATTAGTCGGGTATATACTTGACCATTTTAGTCGGGTATGCGACACTGCTGCCATAGATTCGAGTAGGTAGCGGTGTGTTATGAGATTGACATCAAAAGGACGGTATGCAGTCACGGCCATGTTGGACGTTGCGCTGCATTCTCAGGAAGGTCCAGTACCTCTGGCTGATATTTCAGAGCGTCAGGGGATTTCACTGTCTTATTTGGAGCAATTGTTTGCTCGCTTGCGTAAAGCCGGCCTGGTGGCCAGCGTGCGTGGTCCGGGCGGTGGTTACCGACTGGGCGAAGAGGCGCATCAAATTGCTGTCGGCACTGTAATTGCGGCCGTCGACGAATCAGTTGATGCCATGAAGTGCCACGGTAAAGGGGATTGTCAGGGTGGTGTACGCTGTCTGACTCATACCCTGTGGCATGACCTCAGCGCGCGCATCAGTGACTTTCTGAACAATATTACGCTCGGTGAACTGATGCAGGACAACGACGTACTGACGGTGTCAGACCGCCAGGATCAGCGCCTTCAGAAGTCGTCTTTTGGACATAAGAATACACACGACAGCGCCACTATAGGTGTCGATGTTCGCTCCTAGCGCCCAGCGGCCCGTGTTTTTGGAGATGAAGATGAAATTGCCAATATACTTAGATTATTCCGCTACTTGCCCTGTAGACCCACGCGTTGCCGAGAAAATGGTGCAATGCATGACAATGGACGGTAACTTCGGTAACCCGGCTTCCCGTTCCCACCGTTTTGGCTGGCAGGCTGAAGAAGCGGTTGATAATGCCCGTGAGCAAGTGGCAGACCTGCTGAATGCGGACCCACGTGAGATCGTGTTCACCTCAGGTGCAACAGAATCTGATAACTTGGCGATCAAAGGTATTGCGCACTTCTACGGCAAAAAAGGTAAGCACATCATTACCTGCAAAACAGAACATAAAGCGGTTCTGGATCCTTGCCGTCAGCTGGAGCGTGAAGGTTACGAGGTGACTTACCTGGAGCCTGAGTCAAACGGTCTGATCGATTTGGCTAAGCTGAGTGACGCCATCCGCGAAGACACCATTCTTGTTTCCATTATGCATGTGAACAACGAAATCGGTGTGATTCAGGACATTACCGCGATTGGTGAAATCTGCCGCGAACGTGGCGTGTTTTTCCATGTTGATGCCGCTCAGTCTGCTGGTAAGTTGCCGATTGATGTACAGGAAATGAAAGTTGATCTGATTTCCCTGTCTGCGCACAAAGTTTACGGTCCTAAAGGTATCGGTGCACTGTATGTGCGTCGTAAACCACGTATTCGCCTGGAAGCACAAATGCACGGTGGCGGTCATGAGCGTGGTATGCGTTCCGGTACCCTGGCTACCCATCAAATCGTTGGTATGGGTGAAGCCTTCCGTATCGCGAAAGAAGATATGGACCTGGACCGTCAGCATGCTCTGGCTCTGCGTAACCGCTTGCTGGACGGCGTAAAAGACATTGAAGCGATGACAATCAACGGTGATCTGGAGCAGCGTGTTCCTAACAATCTGAACATCAGCTTTGCGTTTGTTGAAGGTGAGTCACTGCTGATGGCGCTGAAAGATCTGGCGGTCTCGTCCGGTTCTGCCTGTACATCAGCCAGTTTGGAGCCTTCGTACGTACTGCGTGCTTTGGGCCTGAATGATGAATTGGCTCACAGTTCAATTCGCTTCTCTTTTGGTCGATTCACGACAGAAGAAGAAGTAGACTACGCAATTTCGCAGATCCGTACCGCAGTAGATAAACTGCGTGAGATGTCACCGCTTTGGGATATGTACAAAGAGGGAATCGACCTGAACACAGTTGAGTGGGCACACCACTAAGTTGCGGTCTTCACGAATTCGAGGAAATTACCATGGCCTATAGTGACAAAGTAATTGATCATTACGAGAACCCGCGGAACGTGGGCTCATTTGATAAAGATGATAAAAATATCGGTAGCGGTATGGTTGGCGCGCCAGCATGTGGCGACGTAATGAAACTGCAAATCAAAGTGTCTGATGCAGGCATTATTGAAGATGCACGTTTTAAAACCTACGGCTGCGGTTCTGCTATCGCATCCAGCTCACTTATCACTGAGTGGGTGAAAGGCAAGACCTTAGACGAAGCCGCATCGATCAAAAACTCAGCGATTGCTGAAGAACTTGAGCTGCCGCCAGTGAAGGTTCACTGCTCAATTCTGGCTGAAGACGCCATTAAAGCCGCTGTTAGCGATTACAAAAAGAAACATCAAAGTAATTAATGAAATAAGGGTTGTTGTTCATGGCCATTACCATCACTGAAACTGCAGCGAGCCGTGTTGCGGCTTTCCTGGAAAATCGGGGCAAAGGTTTAGGCCTGCGCTTGGGTGTCCGAACATCAGGATGCTCTGGTATGGCCTATGTCCTTGAGTTCGTTGATGATATCGACGAGGGCGATGAGGTCTTTGAGCAATTCGGCGTCAAAGTGATCGTCGATGCCAAGAGCCTGGTTTACCTGGAAGGGACAGAGCTGGATTTCGTCAAAGAAGGACTGAATGAAGGTTTCCAATTTAACAACCCTAACGTGTCTAGCGAATGTGGTTGTGGTGAAAGCTTCAACGTTTAATACTCGCTGACGGCGAGACATTGCCTGGGCGCGAGCATTCTGTTTCGCGCCTCTTGCTTGTAAACCGATATCAGACGCCATATGAATCATTTCGAACTATTTGGCCTGCCTTTCCAGTTTGAACTGGACGGTAGCCTTCTTGCCACACGTTTCCGCGACCTGCAGCGACGTTTTCATCCGGATAACTTTGCTACAGCTTCTGAGCGCGATCGACTGATGGCCGTTCAAAAAGCTGCTCACATCAATGACGCATTCCAGACCCTGAAAAACCCGGTGACTCGTGCTGAGTATATGCTGGCGGAAAACGGCGTTGATATTCGCGCCGAACAGCAGACCTTGCAGGATCCTGAATTTCTGATGCAGCAAATGGAACTGCGTGAGGCCTTGGAAGAGATCCCTTCCGCTGAGGATCCTGAGTCCGCTCTGTTTGATTTTGAACAGCAGGCAGTCAGTTTGCAGAAAGCCCAACTCAGTGAGTTGAAACAATTGCTGGAAGCCAGCGAGTGGGAACCAGCAGCAGACGCAGTACGTAAACTCAAATTCATCGAAAAGCTGCGAGTCGAGGTCGAACGTCTGGAAGAGACGCTGTTCGACTGATTTTATTTACTTATCAGCTTAAAGCCCACAGGAAGGACAATGGCACTGTTACAGATTGCTGAACCTGGTCAAAGCGCTGCACCGCACGAACATAAACTGGCGGTAGGTATTGACTTGGGAACGACCAACTCTCTCGTTGCTGCTGTGCGTAGTGGCGTGGCCGAGACCCTGCCCGACGAGCAAGGCAAGTCAATTCTACCTTCTGTTGTTCATTATAATGAGCAAAGCATTCTCGTTGGCGACGAAGCCAGAAAACTGGCCCAGCAGGATCCTGCGAATACCATTATTTCCGTTAAACGCATGATGGGACGCTCGCTGACCGATATTCAGCAACGTTACCCTAATTTGCCTTATCAGTTTGAGGCATCAGAGTCAGGTTTACCGCAATTGCTGACTCGCCGCGGTAAGGTCAATCCAGTTCAGGTCTCTGCGGATATTCTGAAAACCCTGACTGAGCGTGCGAAGGCGACCTTGGGCGGTGAGCTGGAAGGTGTCGTGATTACGGTTCCTGCCTACTTTGACGATGCTCAGCGTGCCGGTACCAAAGATGCGGCGTCATTGGCCAACCTCAAAGTATTACGTTTGCTGAACGAACCCACCGCCGCAGCCATTGCCTACGGTCTGGATTCTGGTCAGGAAGGTGTGATTGCCGTTTATGACCTTGGTGGCGGTACCTTTGATATCTCGATTCTACGTTTGTCTAAAGGCGTATTTGAAGTTCTGGCAACCGGTGGTGATACAGCACTGGGTGGTGATGATTTCGATCATCTGCTGGCGGAGTGGATTCTGGCACAAAGTGGTCACAGTGACGTCTTGACAGCGTCCGAGCGCCGTGCACTGCAGGATGTGGCCACAGACGCCAAAGTGGCTCTGACCGACAGCGACAGTGCTGAGATTGACGTGCTGGGCTGGCAGGGGCAGATTACCCGAACTCAGTTTGAAGCCCTGATTCAGCCGCTGGTGAAAAAGACGCTGATGTCTTGCCGCCGGGCGGTGAAAGATGCGGGTATCGAACTTGATGAAGTGATTGAAACCGTGATGGTCGGCGGCTCAACACGCGTGCCACTGGTGCGTGATATGGTGGGCGGATTCTTTGGCAAAACACCGCTGACATCGATTGACCCAGATAAAGTGGTCGCTATCGGTGCGGCAATTCAGGCCGATATTCTGGCCGGCAACAAACCCGATTCTGAGATGCTGCTGCTGGATGTGATTCCCTTGTCACTGGGTATTGAAACCATGGGCGGCATGATCGAAAAGATCATTCCCCGTAACACTACTATCCCGGTTGCCCGCGCGCAGGAATTCACCACCTTCAAAGACGGCCAGACGGCGATGTCTGTACATGTGGTACAAGGTGAGCGTGAAATGGTCGCAGACTGTCGTTCACTGGCCCGCTTTACCCTGCGTGGTATCCCTGCGATGGCCGCGGGCGCGGCACATGTGCGCGTCACCTACCAGGTAGATGCGGATGGGTTGCTGTCGGTCACCGCGATGGAAAAAAGCTCTGGTGTACAATCGTCCATCCAGGTCAAACCGTCTTACGGTTTGACGGATGACGAGATTGCTAACATGATTCGCGATTCGATGACACATGCTCGTGAAGATAAAGATGCCCGTGCACTGGCTGAGCAGCGCGTAGAGGCGGATCGGGTACTGGAAGGGCTGATTGCTGCCTTGGCTGCCGATGGCGAGACTCTGCTGTCGAAACAAGAGCGTGAAGCACTGGAAACCGCCATGATGGAGCTGGTTCAATTGCGTCAGGGTGAAGACCCGCGTGCGATTGAAGCCGGTATTAAGAAAACTGATAAAGCAAGCCAGGAATTTGCCGCACGCCGTATGGATAAATCCATTCGGGAGGCACTGGCCGGTCAATCGATTGATGAGGTTTAGGCATGCCTAAAATTGTTGTACTACCCCATGAAGAACTTTGCCCAGAAGGCGCTGTGCTGGATGCATCTAGTGGCGAAACTGTGCTGGATGTGGCACTGCGAAACGGCATTGGTATTGAGCATGCCTGTGAAAAGTCCTGTGCTTGCACAACCTGTCACGTCATTATCCGTGAAGGGTTTGATTCACTGAACGAAAGTGAAGAACTGGAAGATGACATGCTGGATAAGGCATGGGGCCTGGAACCTGAGTCTCGTCTGGGCTGTCAGGCCCGAGTGTCTGATGAAGATCTGGTGGTTGAAATTCCTCGCTACACCATCAATCTGGCCAGCGAAAACCATTAATCAGCAAGCCCGTCCCCCTTTGGTGACGGGCTTGCTACACTTTTAATACTTTCTGTTTGCAACGGGGGCAGGTGAATCATGGGACTGAAGTGGATTGATTCCAGAGACATTGCCATTGCCTTGCTGGAAGAGCATCCGGACGTTGACCCGCAAAGCATTCATTTTGTCGAGTTACGGGATTGGATTCTGGCGCTGGACGAGTTTGATGATGACCCAAACCACTGCGGGGAAAAAGTATTGGAAGCGGTGCAATTGTGCTGGATGGAAGAAAAGGACTGAGTGGATATTCGTTAATAGTCGATCATTCTCTTAATCTTGTGGCAAATGCCTTGTTTATTTGTCTATTTGACGGCAAGGTAAACCAATCGCTTTGATATGTGAGTGACAGCCAGCAAATTGCCTGCACTGACAAAACTAAATGGCGGACCAAAAGGTCCGCTTTGTTGTATTTTCGCATTGCTTAACTTGAAATTACGCATTCATGCACCATAAACACAGTAAATTCAGTGTGACTGGATGCGGGCTATGGCCTATCAGGCACAGACAGCCGAAGGACAGAATCCGGCTTTCTGGAAGTCTTAAGCGTGCCGCCTGTACGAGCTGTGAGTGCTCGTTGGGCATATACTCAAGGAGTTTTACATGTCTTCTACTATGTCAGTATTTCTGACTCAGGACGCTGCTGCTGAGCAGTGGGGTGAGAATGCACTGGTTTCTTATACCGCTAACGGTGTTCAGATTCATGTGACCAACGACGATGTGCTGAATCTGATTCAGCGTGCCGGCCGGACTCTGGACGGTCAGGGTATCAAGCAAGTCACTCTGAGTGGCGAAGAGTGGGATCTGGAAACCATCTGGTCTTTCATTCAGGGACACCGTAATGCCAAGCCGGGCAACAGTGTCAGCTGGCCTGAGCTGGATGATGAAGATGAAGCGGAACTGCAGGCGCGTCTGACTGCCACCAACTGGGTTCGCGATATTATCAACCAGAGTGCAGAAGTGGTGAATCCTTCGCATCTGGCGAACCGTGCCGGTGAATTTATCAAATCACTGGCCCCTGATCATGTCAGTTACAAAGTGATTAAAGGCAACGATCTTCTGGATGAAGGCTGGATCGGTATTCATACTGTTGGCCGTGGCTCAGAACGCTCGGCTGCGATGCTCATTCTTGATTACAACCCAAGCGGTGACGCCGAAGCACCTGTTGCTGCGTGCCTGGTCGGTAAAGGCATTACTTTCGATTCCGGCGGCTACAGCATGAAGCCTTCTGAAGGGATGGCGGCGATGAAAGCCGACATGGGTGGCTCAGCAATGGCCACCGGTGGTCTGGCGTTGGCGATTGCCCGCGGTGTGCAAAAGCGCATTAAGCTGATCTTGTGCTGTGCGGAAAACATGGTATCGGGTCGTGCCTTTAAACTGGGCGATATCATCACGTACAAAAATGGCAAGACGGTTGAAATCCTCAACACAGACGCAGAAGGCCGCCTGGTACTGGCGGATGGCCTGATTTATGCCAGTGCCCAAAAGCCGGGCCTGATCATTGACTGTGCGACCCTGACCGGCGCGGCGAAGAATGCCCTGGGTAATGACTACCATGCCTTGTTCAGTTTTGACCACAGCATGGCGCAGAAAGCACTGATTGCCGCCAGTGAAGAGCACGAAGGTTTGTGGCCTTTGCCTCTGGGCGAACATCACCGTCGTATGATGCCATCCAGCTTTGCTGATCTGGCCAACATTTCAACCGGCGATTTCATGCCGGGTGCAAGTACAGCGGCGGCTTTCCTGTCTTACTTTGTCGAAGACTATAAGCATGGCTGGCTGCACTTAGACTGCAGCGGTACCTACCGTAAATCGGCCAGTGATAAATGGGGCGTGGGCGCAACGGGTATGGGTGTACGCACACTGGCGAACATTCTGGCCCAGGATTAATTTCATTCTCCGGTCTATTTTTACGCACAACAGTTCACGCTGTTGTGCGTTTTCAACTTAGGGAACACAGATATGCTTACCGTACTACTTTCCGCAGAACCGAGTCAGGGTGCCTGGGGCGATAAAGCGTTGGTCTCTTACCAGCAGGACAGCGTGATCATTCACTATCAGGATGATTTTGTACTGCGCCGCATTCAGCAGGCTGCTCGTCAGCTTTCTTCTCAGGGGGCGACTCAGGTCAGCCTGAGCGGCGAGGGCTGGAGCTACGAGCGCCAGTGGGCGTTTTATTGTGGCTTTGCCGCAACACGCAAATCGGTGGACGTGCAATGGGCTTCCCAGGATGACGACGAGCTGGAGTTGCTGAACGCACGCCGTCGCAGTGCAGACTGGGTACGTCAGGTTGTTAATGCGACGCCGGAAGACATGTACCCGGAAAAACTGGCGCAGGATGCGGTAACTTTCCTGAAAAGCGTGGCCGGCGACAATATCACCCACGAGGTACTGGTTGGCGACGAACTACTGACCGAAGGCTGGATTGGTACGCACAGTGTTGGCCGTGCAAGCAGTCGTCCGCCTGTGATGCTGACGCTGGACTTTAACCCTACTGGGGATGCGGATGCACCTGTGCATGCCTGTCTGGTCGGTAAAGGAATTACGTTCGACTCCGGTGGTTACAGCATCAAGTCCAGTGCCGGTATGGTGGCGATGAAATGCGACATGGGCGGTGCGGCAACAGTGACAGCTGCTCTGGCCTATGCCATTGAACAAGGCCTGAAAAAGCGCGTTAAACTGATTTTGTGCTGTGCCGAAAACATGGTCGCCGGTAATGCCTACAAGCTGGGCGATATTCTGACCTATAAGAATGGTCTGACGGTGGAAGTGGTCAATACCGATGCTGAAGGGCGTCTGGTACTGGCAGACGGCCTGATCAAAGCCGGTGAAATGAAGGCACCGCTGATCATAGATGCCGCAACGCTGACCGGTGCGGCTATGATGGCTGTGGGTCAGGATTATAACGCTATCTTCTCCATGCAGCCTGAGCTGCTGCGCAAAGCGCAGCAATTGTCTGAGCTGGTTAATGAGCCCGCATGGCCGTTACCGCTGCAAAAATGGCACCAGAATAATTGTCCGTCTGATTACGCAGACACCGCCAACAGCCGTGCTGTGAAAGGTGGTGGTATGGGCGGTGCTTCGAATGCTGCTGCTTTTTTGTCCCGTTTTGTCAGCGATGACAGCCGCTGGGTTCATTTCGATCTGGCCTCTTGCTTCCGTGACGGTGCTGATGCACGCTGGGCAGCGGGCGCGACGGGGCTTGGGGTGGCAAATATTGCCGCGTTGCTGTTACAGTAAGCGCTATGGGACAGGGAAACCTGCCTGCCAGAAGTGAACTGAGTATAAGGAATATAATAATGACAATTGAACGTACCTTCTCAATTGTAAAACCGGATGCAGTAGGCCGTAATCAGATCGGTGCAATTTATCATCGTTTAGAAAGCGCTGGTCTGACGATTGTTGCGGCGAAAATGCTGCGTTTAACTGAACAGCAGGCACAGGGGTTTTACGCTGAGCACGAAGGCAAGCCGTTTTACGCGCCGTTAATTGAATTCATGACGTCTGGCCCTGTGATGGTACAGGTACTGGAAGGCAACAATGCGATTACGCGCTACCGTGAGCTGATGGGTAAAACCAACCCGGAAGAAGCTGCGTGCGGTACACTGCGTGCCGATTACGCAGAAAGTACTCGCCTGAATGCCGTACACGGTTCTGACAGCCCAGAGTCTGCAGCCCGTGAAATTGCGTATTTCTTTTCCGAGGATGAAATTTGTCCTCGTGACTGATTCATGATCTGAAAGCCGGATACAACGGGAAGCCAAGGCTTCCCGTTTTTTTATCTTTTTTATCTTTTTTATCTTTTTTATCTATTCAGGTTTGATGGAGGCGCTGGCTGGCGTCAGCTAAGCTGTAATCAGCTGCTTAGCTGACATTAGCAGCAAAAGTGGAAACACGCCGATAAAGTCTGTACAATTTCGCGCCTTGAATCTTCCCGCTATTTGGGGCCACCCTGGGTCAGCGTTCCCTGACATACCGGGTGCAGGATCTGTCATTTTTTAGTGAGGCGACAACCGATGACGAATGCCAAAATCAATCTGCTGGATTTCGATCGCGAAGGACTGCGGCAGTATTTTGCCGAAGAGCTGGGCGAAAAAGCCTTCCGCGCGGATCAGATCATGAAGTGGATGTATCATTTCGGTTGCGATGACTTTGATCAAATGACCAACATCAATAAGAAGCTGCGCGAGAAACTGAAAGCCGTGGCTGAGATTCGTGCCCCTTATGTATCTGAAGCGCAACACTCGGCCGACGGCACTATCAAGTGGGCCATGCGTGTCGGCGATCAGGATGTTGAAACTGTGTACATTCCCGATGATGACCGTGCCACCCTGTGCGTGTCTTCTCAGGTGGGCTGTGCGCTGGACTGTAAATTCTGCTCTACTGCACAGCAAGGGTTTAACCGTAACCTGAAAGTGTCAGAAATTATCGGTCAGGTATGGCGCGCTGCCAAAGAGATCGGTGTTGAGAAAGAAACGGGCCGTCGTCCTATCACCAACGTGGTCATGATGGGCATGGGTGAGCCATTGCTGAACATGAAAAACCTGATTCCGTCGCTGAAAATCATGCTCGATGACCTGGGTTTTGGTCTGTCGAAGCGCCGTGTCACTGTGTCAACGTCAGGCGTCGTGTCTGGTCTTGAGCAGATGATAGGTAAGATAGATGTGGCACTGGCTATTTCTCTGCACGCCGGTAATGACCAGTTGCGCTCCGAAATCATGCCGATTAACGACAGGTACAATATCGAAACTTTCCTGGATGTGGTACGTCGCTATATCGCATCGTCGAATGCCAACCGCGGCAAAGTCACGGTGGAATACATACTGCTGGATCATGTGAACGACGGCATGGAACACGCGCGGGAACTGGCGCATACGCTGAAAGACACCCCGGCGAAAATTAACCTGATCCCTTTCAATCCGTATCCGGGTTCCCCTTATCGTAAGCCAAGCAATTCACGGATTGACCGCTTCATGAAAACACTGATGGAGTACGACTTTACTGTGACTGTGCGTAAAACACGTGGTGATGATATCGACGCTGCCTGTGGGCAATTGGTTGGTGATGTGATTGACCGCACAAAACGTACTATGGCAAAACAAGCGAAAGGGGAACCAATCCCAGTAAAAGCAGTCTGATAACAATAACATAAAGCTCGGAATGGATGTGAGCAAGGAGTTGTTATGATACGCTGGACCCTGTATCCGATCACAAGCGGCTTTTTTGCCGCTTGTTTGCTAGTGGGCTGTGTAACCGTTGACCCAACAGCGAAGGATCGCAGTGTGGATCCCATTGCGGTGGCGGATGCCAGAGTGACACTCGGACTCAGTTATCTTGAACAAGGTCAGCGGCAGAGAGCACAGCAAAATTTACAGAAAGCCTTAGACGTTGCGCCGGATCACCCCAGAGCACAACTTGCCATGGCACATTATTACCAACAAGTGGGTGAAAACCGTTCAGCTGAAGCGCTCTATGTCCGAGCATTGCAATATTCCCCCAAAAATGGCGATGTGCTTAATAACTATGGTGTATTCTTGTGTAATGAAGCACGGTTTGATGAAGCAGATAGCGCCTTTATGCGTGCTGTTTTACAGCCGGATTATTTTCAGGCTTCAGCGACGTATGAAAATGCGGCTTTGTGCAGCATAAAACATGGTGATGCGACACAAGCTGCAGATTATTTCAGAAAAGCATTGGATCATGAGCCTTACCGTCCGCTGTCTATGTTGCAGCTGGCAAGACTGGAGTTGACTGGTGGTGATTACCAGCTGGCCGATGCCAGACTGGATGCATTCAGTCTGCGATACGGAGAGACTGCTGATAGTCTTGTTCTTAAAATTCAGTCGTCACGCCAGAGCGGTCGCCTTGATCGGGTGGAAAAATATGCCGAATTGTTGCGACAACAATTTCCTGATTCTCAGCAATATCAGAATTATCTAGCCAATGAATACTGAACAGAACGAAGAACGAGTAACGGAAGACGTCATTCGTCCCGGAGATATGCTACGCCAGGCGCGTGAGCAGCTTGGCTATTCTCAAAAGGATGTAGCGAGCCGACTGCGCTTGCGGATGTCTGTAATCGATGACATTGAAAACAACCGGTTTGATGAAGCTCAGATGGCCACCTTTACCCGTGGTTATGTCCGCTCGTATGCAAAATTTGTCGGTCTTGATGTTAACGAAGTACTGAACAAACTTGAAAGCATTGGTCAGGGGCAGCCGCAAGCCCAGACTATGCAAAGTTTTTCACGTAAAACCAAGCGTGACAAACACGATAACCGTGTCATGGGCCTGACCTGGCTGCTGGGGGCTGTGATCGTCGGTATGACAGCAGCCTGGTGGTGGCAAACTGAGCAAAAAACGGAAACCCCGGTTATTTCTGAGCAAGTATCGCCAGCGAATCCGCCTCTGGATGAATCACTGGCCGGTACGGTCGATGATATGGCGGGAACGCTGAACACAGACGACGTGAGTGCGATTGCGGAAGGGGCAACGCAAGAGAGTCCCGCTGACGACCCATACAGCAATACTGCTGGCGGTGATGATTTACCGCTCAACACCTTCGATGAAGCTGCTAACAATAGCACCAGCGAGATGCCTGCGGGCAGCGTGATTGATGATGAAGGCAATGTGCTTTTTGATGAAGCCAATGACTCACTGATTAGCGTTACAGCCCCGGTTGCGGAAGAAGCGCCGGCACCTGATCTGCAACTGACTTTTAACGGTGATTGCTGGATTGATATCCGTGATGCCAATGGCAAACAACTTGATACAGGTATCAAATCCAGCGGCGATGTTGTCTCTATTGAAGGACAGGCCCCGTTTAAGATAGTGCTCGGTGCGCCGAGTGTTGTTACAATGAGCTTCAAAGGTGAACCAGTTGATCTGAGCGGCTACCCGGCTGGCAGAGTCGCCAGGTTGAAGTTGCCGTTGTAAACAGAGAATGAAAGATGCATAACGAGTCTCCGATTAAACGCCGTCCTTCCACCCGAATTTATGTGGGTAAGGTGCCAATTGGTGATGGTGCACCGATTGCGGTGCAGTCAATGACCAACACCCGTACTACAGATGTGGCAGCGACGGTCGCACAAATCCGCGCACTGGAAAAAGTCGGTGCAGATATTGTCCGCGTTTCAGTGCCCACTATGGATGCGGCTGAAGCTTTTAAAGCGATTAAGCAACAGGTGAATCTGCCCTTGGTGGCTGATATTCATTTTGATTACCGCATTGCGTTGAAAGTGGCGGAGTATGGCGTGGACTGTCTGCGCATTAACCCTGGCAATATCGGTCGTGAAGATCGTATCCGTGCTGTGGTGGACTGTGCTCGCGACAACAATATTCCAATCCGGATCGGTGTAAACGGCGGCTCGCTGGAAAAAGATATTCAGCAGAAATATGGCGAACCAACGCCTGATGCGCTGGTTGAATCGGCGATGCGTCATGTTGAAATCCTGGATCGGCTGAATTTTGATCAATTCAAAGTCAGTGTTAAAGCTTCTGACGTATTTCTGGCTGTGGAGTCGTACCGCAGGCTGGCAAAGCAGATCAAACAACCTTTGCATTTGGGTATCACTGAAGCCGGTGGCGCGCGTGCCGGCGCCGTCAAATCTGCCGTTGGCCTGGGCATGCTGCTGGCTGAGGGAATTGGCGATACGCTGCGTATCTCTTTGGCCGCCGACCCCATCGAAGAAATTAAAGTCGGTTTTGATATCCTGAAATCCCTGCGAATCCGTTCCCGCGGCATTAATTTTATTGCCTGCCCAACCTGTTCACGTCAGGAATTTGATGTGATTGGCACAGTTAACGAGCTGGAACAGCGCCTGGAAGATATCACTATTCCTATGGACGTCTCTGTCATTGGCTGTGTGGTTAACGGGCCGGGCGAAGCAGAAGTGTCCCATATGGGCATTGCCGGCGGTAACCGTAAGAGCGCCTTCTATGAAGACGGTGTGCGCCAGAAAGAGCGTTTTGATAATGACAATGTGATCGATCAGCTGGAAACCAAGATCCGGGCCAAAGCGTCCATGATGGATCAGCGGAACCGGATTGACGTCATCGAAAAGTAAGCCTTTTCTGTCTGACTTACCCCGGAATCCTTCGGGGTAAGGTTCACAACGTCCTGCATAACTTATATATTCAGTTCTATTCATTCGAACTTAATCCCCATCGGTTAATTGAGAATCAACGTGGCGAAACAAATTCAAGCAATTCGAGGCATGAACGATTGCCTCCCAACTCAGTCTCCGCTTTGGCAGAAAGTGGAAAATACCGCGAAACAAGTCGTCAGCGCTTACGGATACAATGAAGTTCGTATGCCGATTGTCGAGATGACGCATTTGTTTAAGCGTGCCATCGGTGAAGTGACCGATGTGGTCGAAAAGGAAATGTATACCTTTGAAGACCGCAACGGTGACAGCCTGACACTGCGCCCTGAAGGGACAGCAGGTTGTGTACGTGCCGGTATAGAAAATGGCCTGCTGTACAATCAGGAACAGCGTTTGTGGTATATGGGCCCCATGTTTCGCCATGAGCGTCCGCAGAAAGGCCGTTATCGCCAGTTCCATCAGTTTGGCGTAGAAGTGTTTGGCATTGAAGGGCCGGATGTTGATGCAGAACTGATCATGATGACGGCACGTTTGTGGCGTGAACTGGGCATTGATAAGCATGTACGCCTGGAGCTGAACTCTATTGGTTCTTCTGAAGCCCGTGCCGCGTATCGCGATGCTTTGATTGCATTCCTTGAGCAGCATCTTGACGTGCTCGATGAAGACAGCAAGCGCCGTATGTACACCAATCCTCTTCGTGTGCTGGATACCAAAAATAAAGATATACAAGCGATTTTGACCGATGCGCCGACCTTGTCTGACTATCTGGATGATGATTCCAAGGCGCATTTTTCAGGTTTGTGTGAACTATTAGACGCTGCTGGCATCGAATACCAGGTAAATGAACGCCTTGTGCGTGGTTTGGATTATTATAACCGCACGGTTTTTGAGTGGATCACCGACAGCCTGGGTGCCCAAGGCACTGTATGTGGTGGTGGCCGCTATGACGGTATGGTTGAACAGCTGGGTGGCAAAGCGACGCAAGGCGTGGGCTTTGCTATGGGCCTGGAGCGTCTGGTACTGATGCTGGAAACCCTGGAGCTGACCGACGTTCGCCGCAGTGTAGATGTCTACGTAGTGACTGCCGGTGAAGGTACACTGATGGCAGGCATGAAGCTGGCTGAAACCCTGCGCGAAGCCGTACCGGGACTGAGAGTGATGAATCACTTTGGTGGCGGTAACTTCAAGAAACAGTTTAAACGCGCAGATAACGTGGGTGCGATTGTTGCTCTGGTTCTGGGGGAGAACGAAATTGCAGAAGGTACTGTAGTCGTTAAGGATCTCCGTGGCGGTGAGCAGCAAACATTGGCTCAGGCAGAGGTTGCCGCTAAGCTGGCAGAATTGATTTAAGAGAGGACAGGACGTGGACGTCAATACCACAGAAGAGCAACAGATTGAATCCATCAAGGCATGGATGAAAGAGAACGGTAAAGCCGTTGTGCTTGGTGCCGTACTTGGCCTGGGCGGCCTGTATGGCTGGCGTTATTATCAGGGAGAAGTGCAGGCTGCTAAGGAACTGGCTTCTGAAGCTTATACTCAGACTGTACAGGCTCTGGACAGTGGCAGCGACGAGGCTGTCAGTCAGGCTCAGACGTTTATCAATGATAACCCAAGCAGTCAGTATGCGGTGCTGGCTGCATTGCAACTGGCCAAAGTGCAGGTGGATAAAGGTGAACTGGACGCTGCAGCAGAGCAGTTAAACTGGGCTATCAGTCATACAGAAGATGTTGCTCTGTTGCCTGTGGCTCACACCCGACTGGCGCGAATTCTGGCGGCTCAGCAGTCTTACGACAATGCACTGGCGGAACTGGACAAAGTGAAAGCGGAAAGCTGGCAGGGTAAAGTGGCTGAACTGCGCGGTGATATTTTGCTGCAGAAAGGGGATAAATCAGGAGCTCGTGATGCTTATATCAGCGCACAGCAACTGGGCGCTTCTCCGGCACTGCAAATTAAACTTGACGATCTGGCCCAGTAAAGGCGACAGAGTATGCGAAAGCTATTGAAGCAAGCTGTAGCGCTCGCTGTCGCTATTGGTGTATTGAGCGGCTGTGCCAGTGAAGAAGAAGCGGTGCAAATGGCACCTCTTCCTGCGGTTGAAAACCAGTTCACGCCTGTTCAGGACTGGACACGCAATATTGATGAAGGCGTACAGCATTATTACTCGCGTCTGTCTCCGGTGACGGGATACGGGAAGTTGTTTGTAGCCAGCCGTGAAGGCAAGGTGGAAGCCTTAGATCCGGCGACGGGTAAGAGCGTGTGGGAGCACGAGATTGCCGGCAGCGGCAATGCTAAGTTGTCTGGCGGCCTGACGGTGGCTTACAACAAAGTCTTTATCGGCAGTGAAAATGCTGAAGTTATTGCGCTGGATGCAGAAACCGGTGAGCAAGCCTGGCGTGTCGATATTGATGGCGAAGTGCTGGCTAAACCACTGGCGGATGAAGGCCTGCTGCTGGTGAACACCAGCCGCGGCATTCTACAGGCTTTAGATGCAGAAACCGGTGCGTCTAAATGGCAAATCAGCAGCGAAGTACCATCGTTGACGCTGCGTGGTGACAGCTCGCCTGTGTCTATCTCCGGCGGAGTATTCTGGGGGCAGGCCAACGGTCGGTTGGCGGGTGCTTTCATTCGTAACGGCCAGCTTTTGTGGCAACAGCCTATCGGCCAGCCGCAGGGAGCGACAGAAATTGATCGCCTGGTCGACGTCGATGCTGCACCTGTGATTAACGGTGACCGCCTGTATGCTGCCGGATACAACGGCAATCTGGTATCCATTGATCTGCGTAGTGGCCAACAGGTATGGAAACGCAACTACTCTTCAGCGACTGACTTTGTGATCGACAGCGGCTTGCTGTTTCTGGTAACGGCAGAGGATCACCTGGTGGCCGTGGATATTCGCAGTGGCACAGAGCTGTGGCAAAATACTGAGCTTGCTCACCGCATTCTCAGTGCTCCGTCTGTGATCAATGGGAAGTTAGTGCTGGGTGACAGCTTGGGCTATCTGCATTGGCTGGATACCCATACGGGTGAATTTCTTGCCCAGCAGCAAACCGATGGCAGCGGCATTGCTATCCCGCCGTTAGCGCTGTCAGATGGCTACCTGGTGGTGACCCGAGAAGGCAAATTGAGCAAAATGCATTTGCCTTAGTCACAGGCATATTCTGTGATAAGATTAACGCTTCGGCTCCTGTTTGTATTCACATCAGGGGCCGTTGTTATTCTACCCTTGACGTAGTGATTGTCGTTTGAGACAGACATTACTGTCATTAAGATGATGAAAAAGATAGAGGTAAACTCATTATGATTCCTGTAGTTGCCCTTGTCGGGCGCCCGAATGTGGGTAAATCGACGTTGTTTAACCGTCTTACCCGCACCCGGGATGCGCTGGTCGCTGACTTTCCTGGCCTAACCAGGGATCGTAAGTACGGTCGAGCAGAGCTCGAAGAGAACGAATTCATTGTCATCGACACCGGCGGTATTGATGGTTCCGAGGAAGGTGTCGAGACCAAAATGGCGGAGCAATCGCTAACCGCCATCGAAGAAGCAGATGTTGTACTGTTTCTGGTTGATGGCCGTGCTGGCCTTACCGCATCGGATGAAGCCATTGCCAAGCACCTTCGCAGCCGTCAGAAACCGACATTCTTAGTTGTGAATAAAATTGACGGTATTGATGCCGACAGCGCCTGTGCGGATTTCTGGCAGCTGGGCGTGGATGATATGTATCAGATCGCCGCAGCCCAGAACCGTGGTGTGACCGCGCTGATGGAGCGTGCACTGGCACCTTTCGTTGAAGAATGGAAAGCACGCCAGGCCGAGGAAGATGACGGCTTTGTCGATATCGAAAGCCTGGATTCCGCCAATGCCATCGAAAAGGCTAACCTGACAGAAGAAGATGCAGAAGCTGCCTATAAGCGACTGCAGGAACAACCTATCAAACTGGCGATTATCGGTCGCCCGAATGTGGGTAAATCGACCCTGACTAACCGGATTCTCGGTGAAGAGCGTGTTGTTGTTTACGACATGCCCGGCACCACGCGTGACTCCATTTACATTCCGATGGAGCGGGACGGTCAGGAGTACGTGCTGATTGATACCGCAGGTGTGCGTCGCCGCAAGAATATGAATGAAGCGGTAGAGAAATTCTCGGTTATCCAGACACTGAAAGCGGTTGAAGATGCCAACGTAGTGCTGCTGATCATCGATGCCCGTGAAAATATTTCGGATCAGGATTTGAGCCTGCTTGGTTTTGCGCTCAATTCCGGCCGTTCGCTGGTTATCGCAGTGAACAAGTGGGATGGATTGGATAACGAAGTCAAAGAGCGGGTGAAATCAGAGCTTGATCGCCGGCTTGGCTTTGTCGATTTTGCTCGCATCCACTTTATCTCTGCCCTGCACGGCACGGGTGTGGGCCATTTGTACGAATCTGTGAAGGAAGCGTACCAGTCGGCGACTAAGCGTATCAGTACCTCCCTGCTGACCCGTATTATGCAAATGGCACAGGATGACCACCAGCCGCCTATGATCCGCGGCCGCCGGGTGAAACTGAAATATGCCCACGCAGGGGGTTATAATCCGCCCATCGTTGTGGTGCATGGGAACCAGGTGAACGACCTGCCGGGTTCTTATAAGCGTTATCTGATGAACTACTTCCGTAAGACACTGGACATGATGGGAACACCGATCCGGATTCACTTCCATAACAGTGATAACCCATTTGGTAATGAGAAACGTCAGAAGCTGACTGTGTCTCAGGAGCGGCAGCGTAAACGCCTGACCAATGCCCTGAAGAACAGGGACCGCAACCAGTAAACACCCAGACCCGGCTGATTGAGCCGGGTTTTTTTTGATCAGAGCAAACCGCCAGAGGATCATGTTACCGGGGGAAAGGGATCGATGAGCGAAGATTATCCTGTTAGCAGACTTGTTTTTGATCGTATCACTATGACGCTAAGCCCCTGTAAATACAGCACTGACAGGCGAGCAAGCGAACTGATTTCGAATTTCCATATATGCTGGATCTTATCGAAATAGAATACCTGGCTAGACTTTTATGCTGTTTAAAATTCATATACAGAACATGTAACTTATGCTTTCGGGAACTGTATTGATAAATGTTCTTTTTGGAGGTGATCGCTGATCAGCCGGGACTTTGTCGTTGATCAAGCCACTGTTGCCGATCTCTGCTATTGATACACTTAAGCTGATAACACTGATCTGCATACTCAGGAGCGTGCGATATGTCTCAGCCACTTTGTCCGGAATGCCGGCTCAATCTTGTCTGGCAGCATCAAGGCTATTTTTGTCTTCACTGCGAACGCAGGGCGATAAAACATGCCACTTGTCACGATTGCGGACACCCGTTAGAAAGCCTCAATGCTTGTGGTGCCACCAGTTATTTCTGTGCGCACTGCAATGAACTCAAGTCAAAGTCACAAGCCTTGATCACTTATACTCTGGCAGATAAAACCACGGAGTGACCTGTTACTACCAGTGCGAAAGCCGATCTGTGACGGGTTTTCTCACTTTTTACCGCATGAACCATACTCATTGATAGCCAATTCCACTCCTTTGATTTATTCTCATTTGCTAATAATTATCATTTATTAAGATCAGGAAAAGGATTCCGGTATGGATAAGCAGTGTCCGCTGCTGACGGTAGACAAGCTGTCAGTATCATTCACCATGGAGACAGGCATCGTTGATGCGGTAAAGCAAATCAGCTTTAGTGTGGACAAAGGCCAGACCCTGGCACTGGTGGGGGAGTCGGGTTCAGGTAAATCCGTCACCTCTGGCGCTGTCATGGGGCTGCTGCCGAAAAATGCCTGGGTCGATCCCGACAGCCAGATTCATTTTCAGGGAACCGATTTATTATCGCTGCCGGAAAACGTGTTGCGGGGCTACCGAGGTGGCAAGATAGCAATGATCTTTCAGGAGCCTATGACTTCGCTCAATCCCTATATGCCAATTGGGGAGCAAGTGGCTGAAGCGATTCGCTGCCACCGCGATGTCACGCGAAAAGAGGCGATGGAAGAAACGCTGGTGCTCTTTGAGCGGGTACAGCTTCCTGAGCCGCGCAAGCGACTTCGTCACTATCCTCATGAGTTCTCCGGCGGGCAGCTACAGCGGATCATGATTGCCATGGCGTTGGCGAATAAGCCTGACCTGCTGATTGCGGATGAGCCGACCACAGCGCTGGATGTCACAGTGCAGGCAGAAGTGCTGTCGTTACTTAAAGAGATCCAGGCTGAGATGGGGATGGCAATTCTGTTTATTACCCATGACCTTGGTGTGGTGCGCCATTTTGCCGATGATGTGGTGGTGATGTGTAAAGGCGAAGTGGTTGAGGCCGGTCATGTTGACAAGGTCTTTCATGCGCCAGAGCACCCGTACACCAAAATGCTGCTTGACGCTGAGCCTAAGCCGGGCGAGGTGAGCGATAAGCATCACGCCCCCGTTATCCTGGACGCCCAGGATATCAAAGTCAGCTATGTGCTGAAGTCAAACTGGCTGGGCCAGCCGATCGAACACCTGGATGCGGTGAAGGGCATCAGTCTGACATTACGGCAGGGAGAAACGCTGGGAATTGTTGGTGAATCCGGTTCGGGAAAATCCACTCTCGGCCGCGCTCTGATGCAATTGCTGCCGTTTAGTGGTGCTGTCAGCTTTGATGGCAGGAAACTGGGCGAGATGACGGCCAGAGAGCGTTTTGAACTCAAACGTCACATGCAGATGGTCTTTCAGGACCCCTATGGTTCACTGTCACCCCGGATGACCATCGGTGAGATCATCACTGAACCTCTGACTGTTTTTACCCAAATGACAAAAAGTGAGCGCATCCAGAAGGCGCGAAAAGCACTGGACGAGGTGCGCATGGATCCCGCCAGTATCAACCGCTATCCGCATGAGTTTTCCGGCGGTCAGCGTCAGCGGATTGCGATTGCCCGCGCCTTGGTCTCTGAGCCTAAGTTTATTCTGCTGGATGAACCGACATCGGCGTTAGACCGCTCGGTACAGCTCACTGTGCTGGAGCTGCTCAAAGACATTCAGCGTCGCCATAACATCGGCTATGTGTTTATCAGCCATGATCTGGCTGTCGTACGTGCCATTTCAGATCATGTGATGGTGATGCAGCGTGGTGAGGTGGTCGAGCAGGGTACGCCTGAGCAGATTTTTGACCATCCGCAGCAGGCGTATACCCAACGTCTGATCAGCGCCTGTATGTTGGTCGAAGACGCTGCCTGACAGGATGAGCGATGACGCTAGTCGCTGACTATAGAGCGTATATTGCCATCGGCCAGCGTGGTTTGCAGTGTATCACCGGTGTTAACCTGGCTGGCACTGCGGATCACCTGGCCGTTCTCGTCGCGGGTAATCGAATAACCCCGGGCCAGTGTTGCCAGCGGGCTGACGGCATCGAGTTTTTCAGTCGCCAGAGCCAGCTGGTGGCTGGCTTTAACGAGCCGGCGGTCCATGGCATCGAGTAAACGACGCTGGTTGGTAGCAAGCTGAGTACCTAACCGTTCCAGCTGATGGGCCGGTGAATGCAGCGCCAGTTTATAGTCACTGCGATGCAGGTGTTGCTGACGGTCTGACACCTGCTTGCGCATCGCCCGTTCCAGACGGCTTCTCAGCTCATCCAGGCGCTGGCTTTGCTGGTTAAGTTGTACTTGCGGATGCTGGCGATCCAGCCTGTGTTGCCAGCGAACGAGCTGGCTTTGCCTGACGGACAGATAGTGCCGCATTGCATGCCGCAGTTGTTGCTGGTGCTGATGGATTTTCTGCATCTGTGCGCTGAGATCGCGGCTGACCAGTTCGGCGGCGGCGGAAGGTGTGGGTGCCCGCATGTCGGCGACAAAGTCTGCGATCGTCACATCCACTTCATGACCGACCGCACTGATAATGGGGATCTGGCTGGCAGCTATAGTGCGGGCCACAATTTCCTCGTTAAAGGCCCATAAATCTTCCAGTGAGCCGCCGCCACGTCCCACAATCAGCACATCACATTCCTGACGAGTGTTGGCTCGGCCTATGGCCTGCGCAATCGAGATAGCGGCGCCTTCACCCTGCACCATAGTGGGGTAGATAACGACAGGTAAACTGGGATCCCGGCGCTTGAGCACCTGGAGAATATCGTGCAGGGCAGCCCCGGTTTTTGAGGTGATAATGCCCACCCGTTTAGGTTGCTCAGGCAGCGTTTTTTTCAGTGTCTGGGCAAACAATCCTTCTGCTGCCAGCTGCATTTTCAGTTTTTCGAACTGCTGCTGCAGACGGCCATCCCCTTCGGGCTGCATGCTGTCGATAATCAGCTGATAATCGCCCCGTGGCTCGTAGAGCGACAGCCGCGCTTTCACTAACACCTGGTTGCCGTTCGCCGGGCGAAAGGTGACACGCTGGTTGTTGCCCCGGAACATGGCGCATTTAACCTGTGCCCGGGCGTCTTTCAGGGTGAAATACCAGTGACCGGACACCGGCGCTGAAAAGTTAGACAATTCACCGACCAGCCAGACAACCCCCATTTCATTCTCAAGCAAAAGGCGAACCTGAGCATTCAGACTGGACACTGTATAGATACGCGAATTCTGGGATGAGGCAGTACTGTAAAGACTCACGACAAGGAAACCTGTGGTTGCAGGACATTAGTTCTGAAGAGGATGGTGCACGATTTTGATAGCAGTATCAAATGAATGTAGCCGCAAGGAAGGCTGAAAAGCGTACAGGCGCAGAGAGGCCCTGAACTACGGCCCGCAGCTTGGTCACTTAAACCGGAATATATTACGTATCAACGGAAAAGTGTCAATAAAAAAGATTTAATTTTTTCTAGCCAAACGTTTGCTTCGTACGTATAATTTGTTCGCAATATTTTATCCCTTCTTTAAAACCTTACATGGTGTGAGATATTGCGATGTTACGTATCAAACAAGAAGCTTTGACCTTTGATGATGTCCTGCTAGTTCCGGCACATTCGACTGTTCTTCCTAACACTGCCGATCTGCGCACCCGTCTGACCAAGACCATTACTCTGAATATCCCTATGGTATCTGCCTCTATGGATACAGTAACGGAAGGCCGACTGGCAATTGCGTTGGCCCAGGAAGGGGGAATTGGCTTTATTCACAAGAATATGTCAATTGAGCAACAGGCACGTGAAGTGCGCATGGTGAAGAAATTTGAAGCCGGTGTCGTGCAAGAGCCGGTGACGGTGAAGCCTTACCAAACCATTTCTGATGTGAAACGTCTGACGGAAGAAAACGGCTTTGCCGGTTTCCCTGTTGTAGATGACAACCACGCGCTGGTGGGTATCATTACCGGCCGTGATATCCGTTTCGTGACCGACCTGACACAGAAAGTAGAAAGCGTGATGACCTCGAAAGAGCGTCTCGCTTCTGTGACGGAAGGTGCTTCCCGTGAAGAAGTAGAAGCCGTGATGCAAGCGCATCGCGTCGAGAAAGTACTGGTGGTGAATGACCAGTTCCAGCTTAAAGGCATGATCACTGCCAAAGACTTCCAGAAAGCCGAGCGTAAGCCGAATGCCTGCAAAGATGAGCAGGGTCGTCTGCGTGTGGGTGCTGCCGTTGGCGCAGGTGCCGGTAACGAAGAGCGCGTGAAAGCGCTGGTAGAAGCTGGTGTCGATGTGCTGCTGATTGACTCGTCTCACGGTCACTCTGAAGGCGTACTGCAGCGTATCCGCGAAACCCGTGCGGCTTTCCCTGAGCTGCCGATTGTCGGCGGTAACGTGGCGACGGCAGAAGGTGCGCGTGCCTTGATCGAAGCCGGTGTCAGTGCAGTGAAAGTGGGTATTGGCCCGGGTTCAATCTGTACAACCCGTATCGTGACCGGCGTGGGTGTACCTCAAATTACGGCGATTGCTGATGCAGCGGCTGTCGCTAATGAATATGATATCCCTGTGATTGCCGACGGCGGTATCCGTTTCTCCGGTGACATGTGTAAAGCCATTGCGGCGGGCGCATCCTGCGTTATGGTCGGCTCTATGTTTGCCGGTACCGATGAAGCGCCGGGTGAAGTCGAGTTGTATCAGGGTCGTGCCTATAAGTCATACCGTGGTATGGGCTCTCTGGGTGCGATGTCTAAAGGGTCTTCTGACCGTTACTTCCAGACGGACAATGCGGCTGACAAACTGGTACCTGAAGGTATTGAAGGGCGTGTCGCTTATAAAGGCCACCTGAAAGAAATCGTACACCAGCAAATGGGCGGCCTGCGCTCAAGCATGGGCCTGACCGGCTCACCAACGATTGAAGACCTGCGCACCAAAGCGGAATTTGTCCGCATCTCCGGTGCGGGTATGCAAGAGTCGCACGTTCACGATGTGACTATCACCAAAGAAGCGCCTAACTACCGTATGGGCTCATAACACACGGACTGGACCGGTTGCTGAGGCAGCCGGTCTGCGTTAATCCGACGATTTTTCCTGGGGTGGTGAGCCGCCCCTTTTGATTGCAATTGATATTTGAGACTGCCCGAATGACCACAAATATTCATGATCAACGTATTCTTATCCTGGACTTTGGTTCCCAATACACACAGCTGATCGCACGTCGTATCCGTGAAATCGGCGTGTACTGCGAACTGTGGAGCTGGGATGTGGAAGAGGCGGATATCCGCGATTTCAATCCTAACGGTATTATCCTGTCTGGTGGTCCGGAGAGTGTCGCGGCAGAGAATTCACCTCGCGCCCCTCAGTATGTTTTTGAAGCTGGTGTGCCTGTTCTGGGTGTGTGTTACGGCATGCAGACCATGGCTGAGCAACTGGGCGGAAAAGTGGCCGGTTCCCACGTGCGTGAGTTTGGTTATGCGCAGGTTGAGGTGATTGAGCCAACGGCGCTGCTGAAAAATATTGAAGACGCTGTGGCAGAAGACGGTAACGCCCTGCTGGACGTCTGGATGAGCCACGGTGACAAAGTAGTCGAAATCCCTGCTGATTTCGTGAAAGTCGCCGCCACTGAGACCTGCCCGTACGCTGCGATGGCGAACGAAGAGAAACACTTCTACGGTGTGCAGTTCCATCCGGAAGTGACTCATACCCGTCAGGGGCTGCGTCTGCTGGAAAACTTTGTTCTCAACATCTGTGGCTGTGAGAAGCTGTGGACGCCATCTACCATCATTGAGGATGCCATTGCTCGCATCAAAGATCAGGTAGGTGACGATGAAGTGATTCTGGGCCTGTCCGGCGGTGTTGATTCATCGGTTGTGGCTATGTTGATCCACCGTGCTATCGGCGACAAGCTGACCTGTGTGTTTGTTGATAACGGTTTGCTGCGCCTGAACGAAGGTGAGCAGGTGATGGAAATGTTCGGCGATCATTTTGGTCTGAACATTGTGCATGTCAAAGCAGAACAGCGTTTCCTGTCGGCTCTGGCCGGTGAAGCGGATCCGGAAGCCAAGCGTAAGATCATCGGTCACGTGTTCGTTGATGTGTTCGATGAAGAATCGAAGAAACTGCAAAACGCCAAGTGGCTGGCTCAGGGCACTATCTACCCTGATGTGATCGAATCTGCGGCGTCGAAAACCGGCAAAGCACATGTCATCAAGTCGCACCACAACGTAGGTGGCCTGCCGGAAGATATGGCTATGGGTCTGGTTGAGCCGCTCAAAGAGCTGTTCAAAGACGAAGTGCGTAAGATTGGTCTGGAACTGGGTCTGCCGTACAACATGCTGTATCGCCACCCGTTCCCTGGACCAGGTCTGGGTGTGCGTGTGCTGGGCGAAGTGAAGAAAGAGTATTGTGATCTGCTGCGCCGTGCGGATGCTATCTTCATTGAAGAGCTGCACAAAGCGGATCTGTACAACAAAGTCTCTCAGGCCTTTACTGTTTTCCTGCCGGTACGTTCTGTCGGTGTAATGGGCGATGGCCGTAAGTACGACTGGGTGGTATCGCTGCGCGCAGTAGAAACCATCGACTTCATGACAGCCCACTGGGCACACCTGCCATACGATTTCCTGGGTAAGGTATCCAACCGCATCATCAACGAAGTGGACGGTATCTCCCGCGTGGTTTATGACATCTCAGGTAAACCACCAGCGACGATTGAGTGGGAATAATTTCCTTATTCAAATACAGTCATAATTATTGAAGAAAGGCGCCTGCAAGGCGCCTTTTTCTTTTTCATGTCACCAGGAATACCTTAAGACTTATTGCGGTTTAACAAACTTTAAATAAATCACCGTTTGGTTATTTATTCTAATTATTTGATTTTTTGTCTTATTTTTATGCTTCTATATTAATCATTAATGGTTTTACTGACTTGCATTGATGGGGTAGTCTTTAGCGATTTTTATACTCATTCGATTTAATAAGGAAGTACGACTATGAGTGAAGCCTTGAGTCCTGGCCAAAAATCGCGGGGCATTATCGCGTTCATTGAACGCGCCGGGCAGAAAATCCCCGATCCTGTGGTGATTTTCATGTTCTTGTTCGCCGTTGTGCTGGTGCTGACCAGCCTGATTGGCGGTATGCAGTTTGACGTGATGGGGGCTGACGGCGGTGCTGTCACACACAGTATTAAGAATATGCTGGATACTGAGCATGTCCGTTGGCTGTTCGATAATGCATTGCTGCAGAACTGGCTGGCGTTTGGGCGCGGTGTGCTGGGCGTGATTCTGATTGTGATGCTGGCGGTGGGCATTGCAGAACATTCCGGATTACTGGCCGCGCTGATCAAGAAAGTCGGCCTGCACATCAGTGATCGCTGGTTGCCTTATATGGTCGTGTTCCTGGGCATCATGTCATCCGTTGCCAGCGATGCCGGTTATCTGGTGCTGATCCCGCTGGCTGGCCTTTTGTATGCCGGGTTGGGCAAGAACCCTTTGATTGGCATGGCTGCAGCATTTGCCGGTGTGTCGGCGGGTTTTAGTGCGAACTTGATCCCCGCAACACCTTCTGATGTCATCCTGGGTGTCAATGCCCGTATTTTTGCCGAATCGCAGGGTGTGCCATTTACCACGGCCAGCGGTGAGCCACTTAACCCTGCCACCATGCATTATTACTTTATCGTTGTCTCGACGATTATACTGACCCTGGTTGGCGCCTGGGTGACCAAACGTTTTGTGGCCCCGCGCTTGTCTGCCATGAGCTATGAGCTGCCGGATGATCTCAAACTGGATGATTTCAAACTGACGGCGCAAGAGCAAAAAGGGTTGCGGATGGCGGGATTGGGGCTGCTTGCGGCTCTGCTGGGTATTTATCAGCTGGCGACAGGCCCGCTGGCTCCCTATACCAATGCTGCTGGCCAGCAAGTTACGCCATACCTGGACAATGTCATTCTGCTGATTTCGTTTGTGTTTGTTGTGGTGGGCCTTTGTTATGGGGTGACTACCCGCAAGTTCACATCGCTGCAGGATGTGGTCAAAGCCATGGTCAAGCAGATGAATACCATGGGCTATATTCTGGTGCTGACTTTCTTCTGCTATAACTTTTTGGCTATGCTCAGTTACTCCGGCCTTGGCACTTACGTGACCTATCTGGGCGCGACCTTCTTAGGCTCGCTGGGACTGCAGTCATTCCCGATTGCGCTGATTATCGGTTTTATCCTGACCACGGCTTTCATCAACCTGTTTGTGGGCGGCATGACGTCGAAATGGATGCTGTTGGGGCCGATCTTTGTGCCCATGCTGTATCAGGTGAACCCGAATATGACCCCTGATTTGGTGACCGCCGCTTACCGTGTTGCCGATTCTTCAACCAATATTATTACCCCTATGATGACCTATGCCGGTGTTGTGCTGGCCTTTATGCGCAAATATAAACCTGAACTGAAATTTGGGGATGTGATTAGCATGATGGTGCCTTACTCGGCGGCTTTCCTGCTGATGTGGACAGTTGTGCTGGTGATCTTCTTTGCCTTCGGTCTGCCCCTGGGTTTCTGATCAGGCACAAGTGCCCGTCAGATACTACAGCGCCCGGTACCTGCCGGGCGCTGTGCGATAAAACATTTGTTGTCACTGACATTGTCCAGCTTCATGCGATGGTCCCGGTTCAGTAGTGAATCACAGAACGTATACTCTTACCCTGATGCATCAGTTCAAAGGCCTGGTTGATATCATCCAGCGGCATGGTATGTGTGATGAAATCGTGCAGCTGAAATTCACCCTGAAGGTAACGCTCCACGATATCGGGCAATTGGGTACGGCCTTTAACGCCGCCAAAAGCGGTGCCGCGCCAGACCCGTCCGGTGACCAGCTGAAATGGCCGGGTGGAGATTTCCTGACCCGCACCGGCAACGCCTATGATAACCGACTCTCCCCAGCCCTTGTGGCAGCACTCCAGTGCTGAGCGCATGACGTTGACATTGCCGATACACTCAAAAGAAAAATCGACGCCGCCATCTGTCATGTCAATGATGACCTCCTGGATAGGCTTGTCGTGATCCTTGGGATTCACACAGTCGGTGGCGCCCAGCTTTTTAGCCAGAGCGAACTTATGGTCATTGATATCAATACCAATAATGCGGGATGCCCCGGCCATGGTGGCGCCTATGATGGCGGACAGGCCAATGCCACCTAAGCCGAAAATGGCGACTGTATTGCCTTTATGCACTTTCGCTGTATTGAGCACGGCCCCCATTCCGGTTGTGACCCCGCAGCCGAGCAGGCAGATTTCTTCCAGCGGGGCGGCCGGATTCACTTTCGCCACTGAAATTTCAGGCAGCACAGTGTATTCAGAGAAGGTTGAGCAGCCCATGTAGTGATAAATCGGCTCGCCATTGAGGGAGAAACGTGTGGTGCCGTCTGGCATCAGCCCTCTGCCCTGAGTGTCGCGAATTTTCTGACACAGATTGGTTTTGCCCGACAGACAGAATTTACATTCTCCGCATTCCGGGGTGTAGAGAGGAATAACATGGTCGCCCACTTGTACTGTGGTGACCCCGGCACCGATTTTCTCAACAATGCCGCCCCCTTCGTGGCCGAGAATGGCGGGGAAGATCCCTTCCGGATCCTCTCCCGACAGGGTAAATGCATCGGTATGGCAGACGCCTGAGGCGACGATACGCACCAGTACCTCACCGGCTTTGGGGAGCTGGACATCGACGTCTTCTATGGTCAGGGGCTGATTCGGTCCCCAGGCAATGGCGGCCCGGGATTTAATAGTGTCCATGATGGTGGTCTCTCAGCAGCGGTAACTATTCATATAAAGTAGGAGAGATTTAGCCATTGTGCCCACTGCGGGGCGGGTCGCTGTCATCATGACGCTTAGGCACTGGAGAGGAGGCGGCGCTTGGCTTATAATCCTCCGCCCAAACCTTGTGAGATCAGAGACCCCGTGGTGAGTGACATCAACCGTCAGGATGAATTTTTTATGCGGCGTGCCATTGAACTGGCAAGCCTGGCTGAAGCCGAAGGTGAAGTTCCTGTCGGCGCCGTTGCTGTACTCAATGGCCGGGTGATCGGTGAAGGCTGGAACCGTTCCATCGGTCAGCATGATGCCACGGCACACGCAGAAATCATGGCGTTGCGTCAGGCCGGAAAAGTATGCAGCAATTACCGCCTGCTGGATGTGGTGCTGTATGTCACCCTGGAACCTTGCCCTATGTGCGCAGCGGCCATGGTGCACAGCCGCATCGGCCGGGTCGTTTTCGGCGCGTCGGATCCGAAAACCGGGGCCGCGGGCAGTGTGATGAACCTGCTCAGTTATTCAGGGGTGAATCACCATGTGGCGTTTCAGGGCGGGGTGCTGGATGCTGAGTGTCGCCAGCAGCTGCAGGCCTTTTTTAAACGCCGCCGTGCCGAGAAAAAAGCCCTGAGGCAGCAGGCCGATCAGGCCCCTGCAACTCAGGACAGCCACAAAAAAGACCAATAAAAAACGGGTGACAATGGCTGCCACCCGTTTACTTCGTTCTGTCACTCCCTGTTACGGCAGTGACGCGCCTTTCCCCGAAACGATCAGCCGCTGAAAGGATCAGCGGCTCACGCTTTTGTTAGCTTTGGTTTTATCCAGCACCTCATCCAGCGTCTGTTCGGCGGTGTCGCTAACTGTATTATTTGCGTTGCCTTCCTGCTCGGCCGGGGTAATTGTCTGCCAGTCATCAACCAGACGGATCCCCTCGCTGTTCACCGGCTGACTGTGCGCCTGTTCGTAGCCTATGATGCTCTGATAGTAGCGACGGATGTTTTCCACATACAGCAGCGCTTCATCGCCACGGGCATATCCATAGCGGGTTTGCCGGTAGTATTTACGTTGCCGTAGCAGCGGCAGCCGCTGTTTGACATCACTCCAGGCATCCGGGTTGCCGCCTTGCTTTTTGGTCAGGCGGCGGGCATCCATCATATGGCCGAAGCCGACATTATAAGAGGCCAGGGCAAACCACACCTTTTCATGCTCTTCAATGCTGTCGGGCACGCGGGCGACCATCTTTCTCAGGTAATCCGTACCGCCGCGGATACTCTGCTCCGGATCCAACCGGTTCTGGACCCCGACGGATTTGGCCGTTGGCAGTGTCAGCATCATCATGCCGCGCACCCCTGTGGGCGAAACGGCTCTGGGGTTCCAGTGCGATTCCTGATAAGACAGGGCTGCCAGCAATCGCCAGTCAAATTCGCTGGCGTACTTCTTAAATGTGCCTTCCCAGCGAGGGAGCTTGGTTTCCAGCGCCCTTAAAAAGGCGCGCGTATCGACATAATCGAACTGATCAACATGGCCGAAATACTTTTCTTCCAGCTTGGCGAGTTCACCGCTTTGTTTCAGTTCACCGAAAAACTCAATCAGCAGCGCATAAAGGCTATCGTCATTGCTCTGTTCCATGAACCAGCCGATGGGCTCGTCATCTGTCAGCTCAAGGGCCACAGCAATATCGGGGTGGATACGCTGGCTGAGGGCGACATCAACCGAGTCTGCGACGGTATAGTCCAGCTCACCGGCGGCGACCTGGCGCAGCAGCTCCTCGCTGTCAATTTCATCAATGGTCTGCCACACCAGGGTCGGGTGGTCTTTCTTGACAACATCCAGCGTTTTCTCATGACTGGAGTCGCGGACTATGGTCAGAGACCCCTTGTTCTGAGACAGATCGGCAAGATCACGCGGCCGCCATTGACCCTTCTTGTACACCAGGATCTGGCTGGCATAGTAATAGGCCGGCGCAGCCCGGAACATGCGTACACGCTCCGGCGTCATGGTCAGGCCGGCAGCAAGCAGATCGACATCACCCCGTTTCAATGCCGGAAACAGGCCGGATAAGGAGAACAAAGGCTGCATTTCCAGCTTTACCCCCAGTTTGTCTGCGAAGCGCTGCGCAAGGTCATAATCCAGCCCGGTAGGGCCGTCCGGACCTATATAGTAGGAAATCTGGTTATTCAGCGTGCCAATGCGCAAAACGCCACTGTCGCGTATCCGTTCCAGCTCAGTGCGGGTGTCGCTTTCCCACTGACAGCCAGATAATGTCAATGCTGTCAGTAGTATGGCGACAAAGGCGCGGAGATTAGTGGAAAAAACTACTCGTCTCAATAATGCATGCTCATTTATTTATTCAGTCGTTCTTTATACCAAAGGTCGCATTCAGGACAAAGCCGACCCCCTTTGATCTTATCCGGCGGTCTGGATTTAGGTGAAAAAATGTCCGATTTTGGGCTGGTAGTCAAAGATCGCTGTGGATATCAGCCGGATTGAAAAAAAATAGCGCAAACGGTTGCGTCAGGTGTTACGTCACACTGTGTTTTCCCTTATACTATCGCCCATCGTAATTTTTCCTCCCGGACAAGTGAGAAAAAAGGGCGCTGAACAAGGTGACATTGACGTGATTCCCGGCTGGGGAGCAGGCCAATATCACCTTCATTCAACTGCTAATCGAGAGTCGTACGCACATGGAAATTTTGCGTGGTTCACCCGCACTGTCTGAGTTTCGTGTCAACAAGCTGCTAGCGCGTTGCCAAGAGTCCGGTCTGCCTGTCACCGGCATCTACGCCGAATACATGCACTTTGCTGAGCTGGCATCGCCGCTTAACAGCGAAGCGCTGGGTACGCTGACCAGCCTGCTCACCTATGGCCCTACGATTGCCGAACATGAACCTACGGGTAGCTTGTTCCTGGTCACTCCGCGTCCCGGCACCATTTCTCCCTGGTCTTCCAAAGCAACAGATATCGCCCATAACTGCGGTCTGGAGCAAATCAAACGCCTTGAGCGCGGTACGGCATATTATGTCGAAACTGACTCAGCGCTGAGCCAAGACCAGCTGTCTGTGCTTAAAGGGCTGCTGCATGATCGTATGATGGAAGTCGTCTTTGACGATGTTGCTCAGGCTGAAGCCCTGTTCCGTCATGCCGAACCGGCACCGCTGCAGAGCGTGGATATCCTGGCCGGCGGTCGCCGCGCGCTGGAAGACGCCAATATCGCACTGGGCCTGGCACTGGCCGAGGACGAAATTGATTATCTGGTTGAGAACTTTACCAAGCTGGGTCGAAACCCGAACGACATTGAGCTGATGATGTTTGCCCAGGCAAACTCTGAGCACTGCCGTCATAAAATCTTCAATGCTGACTGGACTATCGACGGTGTCGATCAGGAAAAGTCACTGTTCAAGATGATCAAAAATACCTATGAGCAGAACAGCGAGTATGTGCTGTCGGCCTATAAAGATAACGCCGCTGTGATGACCGGCTCTGAGGTAGGGCGTTTCTTCCCGGATGCGGAAAACCGCCAGTACAACTACCATCAGGAAGCGGCGCACATCCTGATGAAAGTAGAAACCCACAACCACCCGACGGCGATTTCACCCTGGCCGGGTGCATCGACCGGTTCTGGCGGTGAAATTCGTGATGAAGGCGCAACAGGGATCGGCGGCAAACCCAAAGCCGGTCTGGTGGGCTTTACTGTCTCTAACCTGCGTGTGCCGGGTTTTGAGCAGCCGTGGGAAACGGATTTTGGTAAGCCTGGCCGTATCGTGACTGCGCTGGATATCATGCTGGAAGGCCCGCTCGGTGGCGCGGCATTCAACAATGAGTTCGGCCGTCCTAACCTGCTGGGTTACTTCCGGACTTATGAAGAAAAAGTCACTTCCCACAATGGCGAAGAAATTCGCGGTTACCACAAGCCGATTATGATTGCTGGTGGTATGGGTAACATCCGTGAAGATCATGTTCAGAAGAAAGAAATTCCGGTTGGTGCCAAGCTGATCGTGCTGGGTGGCCCGGCAATGAATATCGGTCTGGGCGGCGGCGCGGCATCTTCCATGGCATCCGGCCAGTCGGCGGAAAACCTGGATTTTGCCTCGGTACAGCGTGAAAACCCGGAAATGGAACGCCGTTGTCAGGAAGTGATCGACCGTTGCTGGCAGTTGGGTGATGACAACCCGATTGCCTTTATCCACGATGTCGGCGCGGGCGGTATCTCCAATGCCCTGCCTGAGCTGGTGAACGATGGCGAGCGCGGCGGTAAGTTCCAGCTGCGTGATGTTCCTAACGACGAACCAGGCATGAACCCGCTGGAAATCTGGTGTAATGAATCCCAGGAGCGTTACGTTCTGGCGGTTGCCCCTGAGCATATGGCTGTCTTTGATGCTATCTGTCAGCGTGAGCGTGCACCGTACGCTGTGGTGGGCGAAGCAACGGAAGAGCGTCATCTGACTCTGGATGACAGTCATTTTGATAACACGCCAATCGATATGCCGCTGGACATTCTGCTGGGCAAGCCACCTAAAATGCACCGTGATGTGACCACACAGAAGGTGCAGGGCAGTGCGATTAACCGTGACGGGATCGAACTGGCAGAAGCGAGCCATCGCGTATTGCGTCTGCCAGCCGTTGCCGAGAAAACCTTCCTGATCACCATTGGCGATCGCACGGTGACGGGTCTGGTTGCCCGTGATCAGATGGTCGGTCCCTGGCAGGTGCCGGTTGCCAACTGTGCGGTCACCGCAGCCAGTTATGACACCTACCATGGCGAAGCCATGTCTATGGGTGAGCGTACCCCTGTGGCTCTGCTGGACTTTGCCGCTTCTTCCCGCCTGGCTGTCGGTGAAGCGCTCACTAACATTGCCAGTGCCGATATCGGCGATCTGAAGCGGATTAAACTGTCGGCCAACTGGATGTCACCAGCCGGTCACCCGGGTGAAGATGCCGGTCTGTACGAAGCCGTTAAAGCGGTGGGCGAGGAGTTGTGTCCGGCGCTGGGCCTGACCATTCCGGTGGGTAAAGACTCCATGTCGATGAAGACCAAGTGGCAGGAGAACGGCGAAGAGAAAGAAGTTACTTCTCCGCTGTCTCTGGTGATCACGGCCTTTGGTCGCGTGGAAGATGTGCGTAAAACCGTAACCCCACAGCTGCGTACTGACCAAGGCGACTCCAGCCTGATCCTGATCGATCTCGGCTGCGGTAAGAACCGTCTGGGTGCGACAGCACTGGCACAGGTTTACAAACAACTGGGTGATAAGCCTGCGGACGTTGACAGCCCTGAACTGTTGAAAGGTTTCTTCCACGCAGTACAAAAGCTGGTGCGGGACGAAAAACTGCTGGCGTACCATGACCGTGGCGACGGCGGCCTGTATGTGACGCTGGCTGAAATGGCTTTTGCCGGTCATACCGGTGTTGAAGTGGATATCAACACCACAGACGGCGACAGTTGTGACGATGTACTGGCTATGCTGTTCAACGAGGAGCTGGGTGCAGTCCTGCAAGTGCGGACTGACGATCTGGCACTGGTTGAAAACGAGCTGGCGAAGTACGGTCTGGCATCGTGCAGCCATGTGATAGGGACAGTGGTTGACGAAGACGCAGTCCGTATCTGGAACGGGAACGATCTGGTGCTGGATCAAAACCGCACTGAGCTGCGCGCTATCTGGGCGGAAACCACCTATCAGATGCAGGCGATGCGTGATAATCCTGCTGGCGCTGTGCAGGAATTTGAGGCTAAGAAAGACAGCCAGGATCCGGGTCTGAGTGCTTCGCTGAGCTTTGATATCAACGAAGATGTGGCCGCGCCATTTATCGCTACCGGTGCCCGTCCTAAGATGGCCATTCTGCGTGAGCAGGGTGTGAACTCCCACGTTGAGATGGCAGCAGCCTTCGATCGTGCTGGTTTCGATGCCCGCGATGTTCACATGAGTGACATTCTGTCCGGGCGTGTGGAACTGGATGGCTTTAATGGTCTGGTGGCCTGTGGCGGTTTCTCGTACGGTGACGTACTGGGTGCCGGTGAAGGCTGGGCCAAGTCTGTGCTGTTTAATAACATGGCCCGTGATCAGTTTGAGCGTTTCTTCCACCGTGACAGCACCTTCGCATTGGGCGTGTGTAACGGTTGTCAGATGATGTCTAATCTGCGCGACCTGATCCCGGGAGCTGAGCTGTGGCCGCGTTTCGTGCGCAATGAGTCGGAGCGTTTTGAAGCCCGTTTCAGCCTGGTAGAAGTGCAGCAGAGCGATTCACTGTTCCTGAACGGCATGGCCGGTTCGCGTATGCCAATTGCAGTGTCGCACGGTGAAGGTCGCGTGGAAGTGCGTAATGCTGAGCATCTGTCTGCGATAGAGCAGTCAGGAACGGTTGCGCTGCGTTTCCTTGATAACTACGGCAACGTCACGCAGAACTATCCGGCCAACCCGAATGGTTCCCCTAACGGCATTACCGGCCTGACAACCCAGGATGGCCGGGTGACTATCATGATGCCTCACCCGGAGCGTGTGTTCCGTACTGTGGCTAACTCCTGGCATCCTGATGACTGGAACGAAAACAGCCCTTGGATGCGTATGTTCCGTAATGCGCGCGTCAATCTGGGCTAATCTTTCACAGCCTGATGTCTGACTGGCTGATGATAGGAAAACCGCTGCATTTCGCAGCGGTTTTTTTCTGCGCTGACAGCAGGCGCCGGCGAATCAGAAAATGGTGTAAGTTTATAGGGAGCCGTTGAGTTTTCTATGAAAAATCGGTGATAATGGGGCCTTTCCGGCGTCGAAAACGGTCCCTGTTTAATCGACCCCCGCTGAGCAAAGGATATTGTGATATGAAAAAAATCGAAGCCATTATAAAGCCATTCAAGTTGGATGATGTGCGTGAGGCCCTGGCAGAGGTGGGGATCACGGGTATGACAGTATCCGAAGTGAAAGGTTTCGGTCGTCAGAAAGGCCATACTGAACTGTACCGCGGTGCGGAATACATGGTGGATTTTCTGCCTAAAGTGAAACTGGAAATCGTGGTGACCGATGATGTGGCCGAGCAATGTGTCGACACCATCATCGAAACGGCCCAAACCGGTAAGATCGGCGACGGTAAAATTTTCATGTTTGATATTGAACGTGTTGTCCGTATCCGTACAGGTGAAGAAGACGAAGACGCGATCTGATTGCTCTGTAACGAATTGTTTTCGCAAACATTATGCTACTACTTGCAGCCTCGGCCTTGTGCCGGGGCTGTGCTTTATGGAGCCATCTCTGATTCTCGATCTGATTATTTAATATCCAGTTTTCCCTGCCGCATTGATGCCTTAGCCAATCTGATTTTGCCTGTTTGCTGACGTTGCCTGTATCTGACGTTGAAAACAGTCTGATCATCCTTCTGTTTCAGTGTCTTCAAGGAGAGTCATCATGAAGCACGTGTCTTTGTCCACTTGCGGCGGGCTTGCCATTTCGGTGCTGACGACGGCAGTCGCGGTACTGATCGCATCGCCACTACTGACAAATAACCTGAGTGTTAACCCTAACGGATTTATCGCTGCCACCATCAAAGAGCACCGGGAGATCCTGTCACTCTGGCCCTTGCTGGCGGCGGCCGCTGTGCTGGTTCAGGGCGTGAGCCTCTGGCTACTGACAAGAAGCCCGCTCACCGGAAAATGCCTGAGTTTGCTGACAACCTTCGTCCTGTTTCCCTTTGGCCTGTACTTCCATATTTGTTATCTGGCAGATTGTAAGCGCTGGGAGCTGCGGCTGTTGCAGGAAGTCAAACCCGAGCTGAAACCTGAGTACCCGCAGTTTGGTTTTTGCGATGAAGACCCGTTAGCTTTCGGTCTGTGCGGCATAGGTATCCTGACCATGATAGTCGGTATTCCCTTTGGCGGACTGGCTGTAGTGGCGGGCGTGGTGATTTTTGTCCGCAACCTGGCCGGTAAAAAGAAAACCGCCCTGATGGTGACCCCTCAGGCATTATTTATTACGCCTAACCCCTGGCTGGGCTGCTATCGGGTGCCTTATATCCAGGTGTCTGCCGTGGCGGTTGTTAAAAACCAGCTTAGAATTCAGATCGATATTGAAGCAGGAAAGACAATTACGGTGCCGGTGAACATCAATGTGCTGGACCGGGATTTACGCCGCCAGGCGAGGGGAATATTACTCGATAAACTGGCCCATGCCGGACTGTTGCATGAGCCAGTTGCCGTGTGATCAGTCTGCGGTTTTAGCCATGGCCTTGCCGTCGTTGTAGCGGCCAGGTTTGTGGTTCATGGCCAGTACCAGATTGAGCATCACGGCACCGAGCAGTGACAGCATCAGAATGGTGGGTGTCATCAGGACATAGGAACAGAGCAGAATACTGATATCGATACCCATCTGAAGCTTACCGGCTGACACCCCGAATTTCTCCTGCAGATACAGCACCAGTACGTTAAATCCGCCCAGGCTGGTGTTATGCCTGAACAGGATCAGCATACCCAGTCCCATCAGCATCCCTCCCATCACGGCGCAGTACACAGGATCAAACTGACTGATCTCAACAAAGTGATGCAGGTTATCTGTAATCACAGACACTAACGCGCCGCAGCAAATACTGGACAGTGCGAAACGGCGGTTCATCCGGCACCAGGCCATGATGTAAAACGGAATGTTCATAACGAAATACAGCTGGCCGAAACTGAAATCAACAAAATGGGTAAGCAAAAGTGCTAAGCCAGTTGTACCACCTGTCAGTAAGTGGGCTTGCTGTAAGAAAAAAACGCCTTGCGCGACGATGAATGTACCAGTAAGAATAGCGATTAGGTTTTCTTTGCGAGAGTGACCGCGGTGTTTCAATCTGTACCTCCAAAATGGTTCCTTTACAGCCTGCCAGTCGGGGTGGCCTTGATGCTGAAAGGTAATGCGCGCGATATGATATAGAGTGAAAATAAAAAAAGAATAGTGTGATCTAACTTAAAGAAAAACCACTCGTAATGAATTCTTTACTGTTTTGTAAATCATTATTTTCGCTTCATGGTTGCAATCACGGTTTCTCTGTCATGTTTTTAATGGAAACCGGTAACAACGTGAAATAAATTCATCTTCCAGATGAAAAAAACGAACAAAAAAACCGGTTAAAAAACCAGAAAAGGGCTACCTGTAGAGAAGCAAATTCGCTAAAATGCGGCTTAATCTTCCGGTGTGACGAAAACGTTTGCGTCGCCGTGGTTACTGGGGTTGTGTTTTTTGTCTGAATGAGGAAAAATGCCAATTATCCCGCGTTGACCTAAGTGTCTGGCCTTGTCTGATACTTAGGTCAACGAATTTGAGAACTATCTGAGTCAGGAGAGACTGATGCTAAAGCGTGACATGAATATTGCTGATTATGACGCAGAACTATTTGCGGCCATCCAGGAAGAGACTGCCCGTCAGGAAGAGCACATTGAGCTGATTGCTTCTGAAAACTACACCAGCCCGCGTGTAATGGAAGCACAGGGTTCACAGCTGACCAACAAGTATGCAGAAGGCTACCCGGGCAAGCGCTATTACGGCGGCTGCGAGTATGTTGATAAAGCCGAGCAACTGGCTATTGACCGTGCCTGCCAGCTGTTTGGTGCCGAATATGCCAACGTTCAGCCGCATTCAGGCTCTCAGGCCAACAGCGCTGTATACATGGCACTGCTCAATGCCGGCGATACCGTTCTGGGCATGAGCCTGGCACACGGCGGTCACCTGACGCACGGTTCACCGGTTAACTTTTCCGGTAAGCTGTACAACGTGATTCCTTACGGCATTGATGAAGCCGGCCAGATCGACTACGCAGAAGTTGAAGCGCTGGCACTGGAACACAAGCCGAAAATGATCATCGGTGGTTTCTCCGCTTACTCGCAAATCGTTGACTGGAAGCGGATGCGTGAAATCGCAGACAAAGCCGGCGCTTATTTCTTCGTGGATATGGCGCACGTAGCCGGTCTGATTGCAGCAGGTGTTTACCCTAACCCTGTGCCGCATGCGCACGTGGTCACCACCACAACGCACAAAACACTGGCCGGTCCTCGCGGCGGTTTGATCCTGTCAAACGCGGGTGAAGATCTGTATAAGAAACTGAACTCTGCGGTATTCCCTGGTGGTCAGGGCGGCCCTCTGATGCACGTGATTGCAGCCAAAGCCGTGGCGTTCAAAGAGGCGATGGAGCCAGAGTTCCAGGCGTATCAGCAACGTGTGGTGGATAACGCGAAAGCCATGGTCAGCCAGTTCCTGGAGCGCGGTTACAAAATCGTTTCCGGTGGCACCGAAAACCACCTGTTCCTGGTTGATCTGATTGACAAGAACATCACAGGTAAAGACGCCGATGCAGCACTGGGTGCGGCCAACATCACGGTCAACAAGAACAGTGTTCCGAACGACCCGCGTAGCCCGTTTGTGACTTCCGGTATCCGTATCGGTACACCAGCAATTACCCGCCGTGGCTTCAACACTGAAGATGCGAAAGAACTGGCGAACTGGATTTGCGATGTGCTGGACAATATCGATAACCCAGCGGTTATCGAAGCGACCAAAGCCAAAGTGCTGGAAATCTGCCAGCGCCTGCCGGTTTACGCATAAGCCGGCACAATGGGTGTCACTAAACACCATTAAAGACCGATCCGCTCTTGGGTCTATCTTGTTCAACGGCATCCCTGGGATGCCGTTTTTGTTGATAAAAATAATGGGCTAAGTCCTCGCATAGCGGTTGATTTGGGGTACACTGAGGCGACGAAATTGAGGAGGCAAGATGCATTGTCCGTTTTGTGGTGCCAATGACACCAAAGTAATCGATTCCCGTCTGGTCGCTGATGGACATCAGGTTCGCCGACGTCGTCAGTGTCTGGCGTGCAGTGAACGTTATACAACGTTCGAAACCGCGGAACTGGTGATGCCGCATGTCATCAAAACCAATGGCAGCCGCGAGCCGTTTAACGAAGAGAAACTGCGCGGCGGTATAGAACGTGCGCTTGAAAAGCGGCCTGTCAGCGCTGATGACATTGAACGCGCCATCAACACTATCAAATCTCGTCTGCGTGCAACGGGTGAGCGGGAAGTAAAATCAGATATGATTGGTAATCTGGTCATGGATGCCCTGATTGAGCTTGATAAAGTGGCTTACATCCGGTTTGCCTCTGTCTACCGTTCATTTGACGATCTCCGCGAGTTTGGCGAAGCCATAGCTAAACTGGAAAAATAAACCAAGATGTTTACGCCTACTGATCACGCCATGATGCGCCGAGCCGTTAGCCTTGCCCGGCGTGGCCGTTTCACGACCGCCCCGAATCCGAATGTGGGCTGCGTCATCGCCAAAGATAACGACATTATTGGCGAAGGTTATCATTACCGCGCGGGCCAGCCGCACGCCGAAGTGTTTGCATTACGTGCCGCTGGCGAGCAGGCCAAAGGGGCGACGGCCTATGTCACCCTAGAGCCTTGTTCCCATTACGGCCGTACACCGCCCTGTGCCGAAGCCCTGATAGCAGCGGGTGTTTCCCGGGTTGTCTGCGCTATGGTTGACCCTAATCCGAAAGTGGCGGGACGCGGTGTTGAGATGCTCAAACAGGCTGGCATTGCCGTTGAGACGGGTCTGCTTGAAGCCGATGCACTGTCATTGAATCCCGGTTTTATCAAACGAATGAAAACCGGCCTGCCTTATGTTCAGCTAAAACTGGCGGCCAGCCTGGATGGTAAAACCGCGCTGGCAAACGGTGTCAGCCAGTGGATAACCGGCCCTCAGGCCCGTGCCGATGTGCAGCGTTTTCGCGCCCAGGCGGGTGCGATTCTGTCAACCAGCGCAACGGTGCTCGCCGATGACCCGTCCTTGAATGTGCGCTGGCAGGAATTAGGGGCAGCCGTCCAGTCTGACTATCCGGAATCTGAGGTACGCCAGCCGGTACGGGTGATCATTGACAGCCAGAACCGCTTGTTGCCGTCACAGCGTTTATTCGCGTTACCGGGAAAAGTGCTGCTGGCCAGAACACAAACTGATGAAGCACTATGGCCGGAACAGGTGCGGCAATTACTGGTGCCTGCTCAGCCGGACGGTCAGCTAGACTTAACAGCACTGATGAAAGCGCTGGCAGCGGAAGATATTAACCATATTTGGGTAGAGGCAGGTGCGAGTCTGGCCGGGGCCCTGCTCAATGCCGGGCTGGTGGACGAATTCATTCTTTATCAGGCACCCAAACTCATGGGCAGCCATGGCCGCAGCCTGATAGATCTGACACAATTCACGGCTATGTCTCAGGTACCGGATGTGACGCTGAGCGATGTGCGCATGGTTGGTGCCGATATTCGGATCCGTGGCACTATAGCTCACCCTGCGTAACAGAATACGTCTGTGTATGGCATCGACAGGTGCCGGGTAAGGAAAAATTAGAATGTTTACAGGTATTATTGAGGCCGTAGGTACGATTACGGCCATCACGCCAACCGGACAAGATGTGTCCGTGACTGTCGACAGCGGCAAGCTGGATTTAGCGGATGTCAAACTGGGCGACAGCATAGCGACCAATGGTGTGTGTCTGACCGTGGTGACACTGACCGGCAAAGGCTATGTCGCCGATCTGTCGCTGGAAACCCTGAACCGCACGGCCTTTACCGATTACAGCCCGGGTCAGCGGGTCAACCTGGAAAAAGCCATGTTGCCGACCACCCGTTTTGGCGGCCATATGGTTTCCGGCCACGTTGATAATGTCGGGGAGATCATTTCCCGCACTCAGACCGGGCGGGCGATTGAGTTTTGGATCAAAGCACCGGATACCCTGGCCCGCTACATTGCCGAGAAAGGATCGGTGGCGATTGACGGGATCAGCCTGACAGTGAATGCCGTCCGCGGGGCGGAATTCAAATTGACGATTGTGCCTCACACGGCATCGGAAACCACAATGGAACACTTTAAGCCAGGCCGTAAAGTGAATCTTGAAGTGGACGTGATTGCCCGTTACCTGGAGCGTTTGATGCTGGGAGAGAAAGCGGCTGAGTCTGAGCCATCGTCTGAACTCAGTATGGCGCTGCTGGCCCGTAGCGGGTTTCTGGGCTGATGATGCAGCCTGAGCAAGATTAAGTACTACGACAATCATTTGGGTAGAGGGAATACAACATGGCGTTGAGTAGCGCGAAGGACATCATTGAAGATATACGTCAGGGTAAGCTGGTTATCCTGATGGATGACGAAGACAGGGAAAATGAAGGCGATCTGATCATTGCCGCGGAAAAAATTACCCCTGAAGCGATCAACTTTATGGCGACTCACGGTCGCGGCCTGATCTGTCTGACACTGACGCAGGCCCGCTGTCAGCAGCTGAAACTGCCACTGATGGTGCAGGATAACGCGGAACAGTTCAGTACCAATTTCACCGTATCGATAGAAGCTGCCAGCGGCGTGACCACAGGGATCTCCGCAGCGGATCGTGCCCGTACTGTGCAGGCTGCGGTGGCCCAGAATGCGTCTCCTGCCGATATTGTCATGCCTGGTCATATTTTCCCTCTGATGGCGCAGGAAGGCGGGGTGCTTGCCCGCGCAGGCCATACTGAAGCGGGTTGTGACATCGCCCGTCTGGCAGGTCTTGAGCCATCCAGTGTGATTGTTGAGATCCTCAACCCGGATGGCACCATGGCACGACGCCCGGATCTGGAAGTGTTTGCCGCCGAGCACGGCCTAAAGCTGGGGACGATCGCCGATTTAATCGAATACCGTAACAATAACGAAACCACGATTGAGCGTGTGGCCGAATGCAGTCTGCCAACGGAATTTGGCGATTTCGATCTGATCACCTATCGCGATACTATCGACAACCAAATTCACCATGCCTTGCGTAAAGGGGACGTAAACCCATCGAATCCGACGCTGGTTCGCGTTCACCTGCAGGACACCTTCAAAGATATCCTGCATTCCGGGGCGTCGCAGTGGACTTTGCCGATGGCCATGCAGCGTATCGCTGAGGAAGGCGGTGTGATGGTGATTCTCAATCGCCATGAAACCCAGGAAGGCATTATCACCAAAGTGAAGAATCTGGCAGCCCAGGCCGATGGTCAGCCTGGTGTGAAACTGAATCCGAAGAACCCGTCACGTCAGGTGGGTGTCGGCTCGCAGATCCTGGCGGATTTAGGTGTTGGCAAAATGCGTCTGCTGTCGTCCAGCAATCAGCGCTATCACTCACTGTCCGGTTTCGGACTGGAAGTGGTGGAATATATTTGCGATTAAGGTCTGTTGACCCTAACGCACTGTTTTTATTAATCCCTAATCCGGAATAGAGATCGCATAACGCTGCCGGGAGAGCCTTGACAGTGAAGTCAATTGGTATCATGTATAAATTGTGATAGACTCCCGCGGTTTCTCAATCCGGAAAGAAAAGACATAGTCACAGGAAGGCCCATGAAGGTAATCGAAGGCGCCATTGCGGCACCCAACGCAAAAATTGCTATTGTTATCAGTCGCTTCAACAGTTTCATCAATGACAGCCTGCTGGCGGGTGCGCTGGACGCACTCAAACGTCAGGGACAGGTAAGCGACGACAACATTACCGTTGTTCGTTGTCCTGGTGCTTATGAGCTGCCTCTGGTCGCCCAGCAAGTTGCTAAAAGCGATCGCTACGATGCTATCGTGGCACTGGGTTCTGTGATCCGTGGCGGTACTCCGCATTTCGAGTATGTTGCCGGTGAATGTAATAAAGGTCTGGCTCAGGTGGCTCTGGAGTACAACACTCCGGTTTCATTTGGTGTTCTGACTGTAGACACAATTGAACAAGCCATCGAGCGTGCCGGTACCAAGGCTGGTAATAAAGGGGCAGAGGCTGCACTCAGCGCGCTTGAGATGGTAAATGTCCTGTCCCAAATTGAATCCTAATGGGGGTTAGAGTGAAACCAGCCGCACGTCGTAACGCACGACACTTTGCCGTCCAGGCCATTTATTCCTGGCAAATCACCAAAGAAAATGCTGCCGATATCGAGCTGCATTTTCTGTCTGGCGAACAGTTTGAAGAAGAAGCTCATCGGGCTGATGCTCCTGTACTGGCAGCACCGCACACTGATGTTGAGTACTTCCGTGACTTGTTCACCGGAGTGGTGCTGAACCATCAGGAACTGGACAGCAAGATGCGTCCCTATCTGTCACGTCCTTTGCAGGATCTGGACCAGATGGAACTGGCGCTACTGCGTCTGGCCTTGTACGAAATCATGAAGCGTGAAGACGTACCGTACAAAGTTGTGATTAATGAAGCGATTGAGCTGGCGAAAATCTTCGGTGCCGAAGACAGCCATAAATTCGTAAACGGTGTGCTGGATAAGCTGGCCCCGGTTTTACGTAAAAAAGCATAATCGCTTCGATGCGAACTGAGGCCAGCTCTGCTGGCCTTTTTTCTGAGTTTCAGCAACCGACTTGACCTCTTATGGCTAGTAATGAATTTGATTTGATAGCCCGTTATTTTGCCCGCCAGCCGGTCCAGCGCCGGGATGTGGTGCTGGCCATCGGTGACGACTGCGCCTTGCTTGAGGCACCTGCAGGTAGCCACCTTGCGGTCAGCACGGACTCACTGGTTTGCGGTAACCATTTCCTGCCCGGTATGGATCCCGCGCTGCTGGCTAAAAAAGCCCTGGCTGCGAACTTAAGTGATTTAGCGGCCATGGGTGCCACGCCTGCCTGGGTATCTCTGGCGCTGACTCTGCCGGAAGCCGACGAAGCCTGGTTAGCCCGGTTCTGTGATGGCTTTTTTGAGATGGCCGATTACTATCAGGTACAGCTGATTGGCGGGGATACCACCAAAGGCCCGCTGAGCCTGACACTGACCATTCAGGGATTTGTGCCTCACGGGCAAGCGCTGACGCGGCACGGGGCGGGTTCCGGGGACTGGATTTATGTCACTGGCTGTCTTGGCGACAGTGCGGCAGGGCTGGCGGTGTTGCTGGAGCAGGCAAAGCATATTGATGCTGCATTAGCTGAACATCTTCTTAATCGCCACTATCAACCTCAGCCGCGGGTGCTGGCCGGTCAGGCATTACGGGGCATTGCCTCTTCGGCACTGGATATATCCGATGGTCTGATTGCTGATCTGGGCCATATCCTGAACCGCTCTCAGGTGGGGGCGGTAATTGATGCCGACAGCCTGCCATTGTCACCCGAGCTGGTGGCATTTTGTGGCGGAGACAGGGATGCGGCCATCAAGATGGCGCTGACAAGCGGCGAGGAGTACGAGCTGTGCTTCACCGTGCCAGCCCATAACCGTGGTACCTTGGATGTTGCTCTGTCTCATGCCGGGGTGAAAGCAACCTGTATTGGCCAGATCCGGCCCGGCAGCAATGTTGTACTTGAGCGAAACGGGCTGCAATTGGACTGGCAGCTGCGTGGATACGATCATTTTTCGGGGTAAGTAGTGCGAGATCCCAAACTTTATATCAAATTAAGTAATCCCTGGCATTTTCTGGCCACGGGATTTGGCAGCGGTTTGTCTCCGGTGATTCCGGGAACTGTCGGTACACTGGCATCTGTCCCGCTCTATTACTTGCTGGCTCAGTTACCTTATGCGGCTTATATCGGCATTACGCTGGCAGCGGCAGTGATTGGGGTGCTGATTTGTCGCAATACCGCCCAGGATATGGGCGTGCATGACCATGGCAGCATAGTGTGGGATGAGTTTGTCGGCTTCTGGATCACCATGGCTGTTGCCCCGCCTATGAGTCTGCCCTGGGTCGTCAGCGGTTTTATCTTATTTCGCTTTTTCGACATGGTAAAACCCTGGCCGATCAGCTGGCTGGATAAAAATGTCCACGGCGGGCTGGGTATCATGATAGATGACATCCTCGCTGGTTTTATGGCTATGATCACCCTGTGGGGCGTGGGCCACTGGATGGGCTGGTAGCCGCGAATCACAGCAGGTAAAACCCTCAAACCGTGCAAGCTGCACGGTTTTTTTTGTCCAATTTTTAACCCAACTTCACAGCACGATTCACACTATCCTTAAGCTGAACCGGGGAGAGGATCCTGGGAGAATAAGATGCAGAGAGTGAATCTGATCCTTGTCGTTCTACTGTTGCTGACCGGTGTTGCCCGGGCGCAGGTGTATCCGTCGACAGGCAGTGCCTGGCTGACACCGGGAGGGTGGGAAGAGCCGCTGTCTACCTCACGGTTTGATTCTGTCGAAGCGGTGACGCGCTGGGAGTTCCGCCATGCCGATCTGGTGCTGGGCAACTGGCAATCGGCCGCGCTGAATGAAGCTGGTACAGTACTGCTACCTTTTCACGCTCAAAACCTGTCTTGTGAACCCGATGAGCAGCAGCGCTGGCTGGCGCAGCAGGCCGGCGCAAATAGCCGGGATCCGGAAAGTGCATTCCTGCATTTTGCGCAAGATACCCGGCTGTCACTCAGCGCTACAAACCTGCAATTAGACCGCCTGCTGGAAGCCAAACCCTGGCTGAGCAGGACCGCGGATACCCTGACCATTCCGGGCTGGGATCCGGTAAACGACAAAGACAGTAACGGGCAACTGAGCGACGCGGAATATCAGCAGCGGCTGAACCCCTTGGCCAGCGCTCGGTTTGCATATCAGGCCCGGGTATTGCTGACCGGCCGGCTGCAAGGCGGCATCTGCACTTTTCGGACTAACCTCTCTGATTCTGCCGTTCGAGCGCAACTGATCAACTGGTATCGCTACCACTGGCGGCAGGTGGCAGCAGACGGCGGTTATACCTCTCGTCTGAGACCTTTGCTCGGGCCTGATATTCTGCCGGTAGTGAGTGGTGGTCAGATCCTGGAGTTATCATTACAGGCCGGTACCCCGGAAGCAGAAGAGCGTTATCTGGCGCAACTGGTTGATTTTCTGGGTCAGCTAAAACAACAGCTCGATCCTGCTCTTCTTGGCGTTTCAACTTCCGGACTGGCGTTATGGCCCGATGAGACGGTTTCCGCGCCATTGCGCTCGCAGGTTGATTTTTGGGTTCGCCCTCGCTTTCTAACACCGGCAATGGGGCTGGCCCGTATTCAGCAAAGCTGGCAACATTTTGCGCTGAGTACCGAAGGAGCCAACAGTGTGCTGATGGTGTCGATGCGTGATGGCCACAGCTATCTCCATCCGGGAGATGAAAGAGCCTGGCATCAGGATGTCGAAACCGGGCTTGCACTCTATTATCTGTTTAATTTGCCGGGCCAGACTTACTATCACAACTGGAGCGGCAGCCTGAGCGTTGACAGTACCAATACCAGTATGCGGGACTGGTACCGGCCAGGGCTGCCTAAAAACTGGGTCTATCAGCCGACTGCCATGCTCAGGGTGGATCTCGGCGATCCGGTATCCGCACCTAAAGGTTATAAGCCTGTCTGGTGGCAGGCTGAGCCGCTCAGTGGTGACAGTCGCGATTCTGTGCTGGGCAGCTACAAGGTCGCGCCTGTTCACTGGTTCTGGCTGTACCGCACTGGCTGGTTTGGCAAACAGCCCTCAGAGGGGGTGATTGCTCGCCGCTATGAGCACGGGCTGGTACTTTACCGGGCGGTTCAGCAAGCGGGTCAGAGTCGCTTTCTGGAAGCGAAACCGATGCGCATCTCCCTGCCGGGTACCTATATCCGGATCTTTTACGACGGTACCACCAGCGAGCCGATGAATTACATTGAGCTCGGAGGCTATGAAGGGGCGGTATTACAAAAAGCAGGGCCAGAGCAATAAACAAGAGCAATAAAAAAGGCGGGATGAGCCGCCTTTTGAAGGTCTTATCGAAAACTGGGTATCGGGATCAGCCCAGCAGCAGGCTGTCGTCGGCCAGCTCTTCGCCACGCACTTTACTGAACATGTCGAGCAAGTGCTTCACGTCCATATCAGCGCGCTCCTGTCCTGCCACATCCAGCACTATATTGCCCTGGTGCAGCATTACGGTACGATCGCCGTATGCCAGCGCATCTTTCATTGAGTGGGTGACCATCAGGACGGTCAGGTCGAATTCTTCGACTACCCGTTTGGTCAGCTCCAGCACGAAAGCGGCCATACGCGGATCGAGCGCGGCGGTATGCTCGTCCAGCAGCAAGAGTTTACTGTCTGCCAGTGTGGCCATGACCAGACTGACAGCCTGACGCTGGCCGCCGGACAGCAGGCCAATGCTGTCGCTCAGCCTATCTTCCAGTCCCAGCCCCAGAATGCTGATGCGTTCCTGAAACAGCTTACGGCGCTGGGAAGATAATGCCAGCTTCCAGGTACGGCGGCTGCCACGCTGGACAGCTAGCGCCATGTTCTCTTCAATCGTGAGTGAAGCACAGGTGCCAGCCAGTGGATCCTGAAACACCCGGGCAGCATATTGCGCCCGCTCGTGCACGGCTTTGCTGGTCACGTCGACACCATTAATGACTACCTTGCCGTCTGACATAGGTGTTTCACCGCTGACAGCACCGAGCAGGGTCGATTTACCGGCACCGTTTGAGCCGATAACAGTGACAAACTGGCGTTCCGGCACTGTCAGGTTAACCCCGCGCAGGGCCTGATTTTCCAAAATGGTGCCTTCATTGAAGGTAACGCGGATATTACTGAGTTCAATCATAGTGTTACTACCTTCTTTTCCGGCTTACGCGAGCTTCTTTGCTGCGACGGTTTGCTTCTTTTTTCGCTGAAAATTGCGTTTCATCTTAGGCGCAATCAGAGCAAGGGCGACCAGTACTGCAGTGATCAGATTCAGATCCGAAGCCTGCAGGCCAAACATGCCACTGCTCAGGGCAAACGCAACGGCCAGCCGGTAGAGCACTGAGCCTAGAATCACAGCGATAACGGCCACCCAGATCTTGCGGCCCGGAATCAGTGTCTGACCCAGAATAACCGCTGCCAGACCCACCACAATCGTACCCACACCCGAGGTGACATCGGCAAAGTTATTGGTTTGCGCGAACAGAGCGCCGGAGAAGCCGACAAAGGCATTCGACAGCGCCAGGCCAAAATAGGTATACAGCGCCGTACTGCCGCCTTGTGCGCTCACCATACGGCTGTTTACGCCGGTAGCGCGCAGTCCGAGGCCGAAGTCACTGGCCAGCAACCGGGTAACGAACCAGCCGCTGAATATGACCAGAGCCAGCACGACAGCCAGGCGTACCAGTCCCGCATCCAGGCCGCTTTCGAAGGCAAAGTTTTCGAATGGGGTCAGGATAGTATCGTCACCCAGCAGGGCCAGGTTTGGTCGACCCATAATGCGGATATTGATAGAGAAAGCAGCAATCATGGTCAGAATACTGGCCAGTAAGTGCAAGATACCGCAACGTACTGCCAGAAAGGCTGTTACCAGGCCACACATACCGCCGGCCAGAATTGCCAGCATTGTTGCCATCCACGGATTCACACCAGCCACTATGGCTGTTGCCGCAACGGCTGCGCCCATTGGAAAACTGCCGTCGACAGACAGATCAGGAAAGTCCAGTACCCGAAATGTCAGGTAAACCCCCAGAGCAACCAAGCCGTAAACCAAGCCGATTTCTAAGGTACCGATCAAAGCAAAGAAAGACATCTACAACTCCTTATTCCTTGCTGGCACCGGCTGGAACGCCGGTGCCCGATAGAGAGGTAAGGTTACTTGGCGATAGAGGTCGCGCGGTCAACCAGAGCCTGAGGGAAGGTAATGTTCAGTTTGGTGGCAGCTTTCTGGTTCAGAGCCAGATCTGAACCTACAGCAACTTTTACCGGTAGTTCAGAAACTTTCTTGCCTTTGAGCAGCGCATCCACATAGTCTGCGGTCTGAACACCCACCTGATAATAATCGAAGCCCAGTGCCGCCAGTGCACCACTTTCAATGTAGGTAGTAGAGGCGCCGATAACTGGAATGCCTGCCTGATTGCCGGCATTCACTAAGCCTTCAACGGCACTGGCCACAGTGTTATCTGTTGGTGCGTAGAGCGCGTCAGCTTTTGAGGCAACGATTTGCGCTGCTGACTGTACATCAGCACTTTTCAGGGCTGTTCCTTCTACCACTTCCATGCCTTGTTCTTTGGCGGCTTTGCGCAGTAAATCAACCAGTGCGACGGCATTGGCTTCGCCCGGGTTGTAAACGACACCAATGCGTTTGGCATCTGGCAGAATTTCTTTCACCAGTGCGACGTGTTGTGCGACAGGGGATAAATCAGACAGACCGGTGACGTTGCGCTCGGGTTGATCAATATTACGCACCAGTTTAGCGCCAACAGGATCGGTGACTGCAGTAAAAACGACAGGAATAGAACGGGTGGCTGCAGCCAGTGCCTGTGCTGTTGGTGTTGCAATACCCACCAGGACATCCGGTTGCTCCCCGACAAACTGTTTGGCAATTTGCACCGCAATCGCAGGGTTACCCTGCGCGGTCTGATAGGAGAATTCCAGATTCTTGCCTTCTTCGTAGCCTTTCGCTTTCAGGCCATCAAGCAGGCCCAGACGAGTGGCGTCCAGCGCCGGGTGTTCAACGATCTGAGACACAGCCACTTTGGCCATTTCGGCTAAGGTTGGTGTCGCCGTTAGGGCTAACGCCGCAGCGATGCAGGCTGCCGAAAGCAATTTGTTTCCCTTCATAGTATGCAATCCTTGTACTGGTGTGATGACAAAGATGGGCCGGCGAGCTGTGCCATCAGAAACACCCATCATTGGCATAATGTTTTAGCGCAATGAGAAAAGAAAGAACATCCAAAAATTAACAACACTGTAACATTGAGCGGGGCTAAGTAACTGCTAAATACTCTATACATGGTCTATTATATTGTGTTTTAGATGATTTTCAGGTTGAAAAATATACAATGTCAGTGAAAATCAGAGTCATGTTTTTTATTGGTATTTTTGTGAGCATGATGAGCTATGACTCAGCAGGAGCGAATTCGGCTGCACGGCTGGATGAATTATGAACAATTCTCTGGTGTGGTGAGACTCTGAGCAAAGCAAGGGGAAGTTCGAGGAAGGCAGTCTGTACAGACTGCCATGACAGGAAAAAGGTGTTATTCAGCAATACATTGAAGTGTATTGTTGCGCTTGCCGATATGGGCAAAAGCCGCTTTCATATTGGCTTCCTGAATATAACGGGGCGGCAGAGGCATGACTTCAACCTGAAAATCCGGTGCATCTGCAGCGATAGGGTTGTCGGCGGTTACCGGGGTGACCATCACCACTTTCAATGCCGGATTGCGCGACAAAATACGGGAAGCTGTCCCTAATCCTTCTGCGGTGTGAAAGCGCCCGGCGACGTGCATTATCTGGTGGTCTGGGTGGGCTTGCAGGTAGTTGACCATGCTTTCAGCCATGGTGTCGTCCCAACTGGTCTGAGCAGCAAATTGTCGTTCAGACTGGGCAGGATCACCATGATGCATAGACTCAGTGAATTTTTCTTTGTATTTGTCATTTCTCAGTGTAAGTGACTGGGCCACCCACTTACGCTCAGTAACTGGAAGTCGATTCAGGTATTCAGCCCCGTAACGGCCGACACAGCGGACGATGGATTTCGGCGCATTGGCGGCGATCACATCAAGCTGATGCTGGCGAGCAAAGTCGACAAGGGGACGGTAATCGGATTCATAATTCGGCCAGGCATTGCCCTGCTTGATCAGTACCTGCTCACCGATTTCGCCGTGAAGGAACTGGTCAACGACCTGCTGTTTGTCGCGGGTAAACTGCTCCATGGACAAAGCCAGTCTGGGGCTATTGGCATACAGTGCCGCCAGCAGCCGGGCTTGCAGCAGGTGAGTGCCCGGATGGCTGTGCCATTCACCCACCAGTACGATATCCGCATCGGACAGCGCATTCGCCAGGGCTTGTTCTGTCAGTTCGGCCCCGGAAGGAGATCGAATGGTGTAATCGTACAGAGTTGGAGGAGTCGCAGCCGTTGTTGTGCTGGATGTTGGCTGTGTGGCACAGCCACTCAGCAGGGCGGCTAATAGCATCGCGTAGCCAGTCTTCATGTATACCATCCTTTGTCTGAAGCATACTTACCGAGCTTATATTAAGAATCAGTATGATAGCCTCAGGGGGTTATGTCATGGGCCGTATGATATTGAAGACTGACGACAGACTCAATAGAAATGAGAATTAGTTGCAATTATCCTGTTCGGAATCATCCACTGTTGCGGATTTTTGGTAAACGCGCAGGGTGAAATCTGCCTCGCAGCTGAATGCGTGTTGCTGCGCCAGGTGCTGCCAGACAGCGTCACTGGTTTTCCACGCAAACGGTGTCATCTGCATCAGTGCCGTTGCTTCACTGCCATTTAAGCTCATGGTGTAATGCAGCTGTTCTTCCTGCACCAAGGACATACCCGGCAGAACTTCAGGCTGAGTATCATGCAGCCTGACGTCGTCATAAATGAGTGCTTTCAATTGATACAAGTGCCGCGGAGCGGGTGTCACTGTTAATAAAACCGCACCGGGTTTCAGCGTGCGGACAATTTCTTCCGCCTTGCATGGCGCATAAATGCGCACCATGGCATCCAGACTCTGATCGGCGAACGGCAGTCTGTGACTGGATGCCACGCAGAAGTGGCAATCCGGATAGCGTTTGGCGGCATAACGAACGGCCACTTTGGAAATGTCCAGGCCGTGCACTTCCAGGCTCGGGTGGCTGGCGCTCAGAGCTGTAAAGGAGGAGGTGTAATAGCCTTCACCACACCCGATATCCAGCATTTTCTTGCTGTTCTCCGGCAGATGCACAGTCAGAAGTTTAACAATGTTTTCTCTCATTAACCGGTAGTGATTTGCCTCAAGAAACTGTCTTCTTGCCTGCATCATCTCTTTGTTATCACCGGGATTTTTTGAGCTTTTATGATGAACAGGCATTAAGTTGACATATCCTTCCTTAGCCTGATCAAACTGATGATTATTTTGGCAACGCCATTGATGTTGCTGATGATGAAGAGGCTGATGGCATAAGGGACATTGATAGGACATAAGAAAGCACCAACGCTGAAAACAAAGGATTGTAACCTGTTTGGGTATGGCATAGAAGCGCAGGGAAAGATCCGGTGGCCTGAGTAATAAGCCCAATAGCCTGAGATAAAAGGTGATCTTTCTCGCAGAAAAATATCCTAATTAATCAATAACCCATATACCCAGTTTTATTAAGGGCTTATTCAGGGAGAAAAGATAATCTGGTCGCGCATAAAGTGAACCTCTGCTCTATGCTTGGATTGGGTTATGCATTTTTATGATGCCGGCAACAGGCTTTGGTTGCCTTTTCCCTGTGTCTGGCTCAGCAACCTAACCTGTTTTTTGCGCTTAGAGTGCCATCAGCGTTGTGGTCACTCAGAACACATACTCAAGGAAACCAAAATGAAAAAAACACTAGCAGCGGCAATTATCTCCAGCGTGTTTGCCAGTGGCGCAAGCTACGCGGCGAATATCTATCAAGGCGAAGATGGTAGTGAAGTGAATCTTTACGGCCGTCTTGGCTACAACATTACAGACAAAGCCACCGATGATGGCGACACCAACGGTGAGTTTGATGCGCGTCTTGGCCTGGGTGGTTCTCAGCCAATCAATGATCAGTTTTCTGTGATTGGCTGGGCTGAATACCAGGTTAATGCGGCTGAAGCCGAAAACTCTGGTGGTGACAGCCTGTCCCCTCGTTATGTCTGGGCCGGTATCGACGGTAAAGAAATGGGTAAAGTGACGGGTGGCCGTGTGGCTTCTGGTCTTATCATGTTTACCGACATCGTTGATGTGTTTGCTTTGTCTGATATCGCCGCAGCTCGTCAGGCAGAGCTGGTCGATGGTACCGCTGTCCAGGTTTTCCGTCAGGATGCGACGCTGCAATACCAGAACAGTATCAATGGCTTAGATTTCTCTCTTGGCTATATTTTTGGTAACAATGATAAAAACGCGTTCGGTAATTCACTGGATAACGGTATGAACGCCGCGCTGCGCTATACGCTGGATCTGGGGCAGGGCGGACGCCTGGCGCCTGTGCTGGCGTATCAGTACAGCGAAGACAAAGACGGTAATGAGTATAACTTCTGGGGTGTGGGTGCCACCTACAGCATCAATGCATTCACTTTAGGTGCAGAGTACTCTGAAGACGAAGTTGATGCCGGCGGCCCAAGCAAGAGTAAAGATGAAGTGTGGGAAGTGGTTGCCATCTATGATCTGAACACCGACTGGACATTGCGTGCTGGTTACCGCAACCTGGAAAACACCGACGGTGACGAGTTGGAGCTGAAAGACACTACGCTGGAAGCTCAGTATCACCTGACCAGCCGTTCTTCTCTGTTCACCAGCTATGTATTCCGTGACGGTACAAATGGTGTTTCAGGCGGTTTCGGCGGTGATGCCGACGAAGACTTCTACCAACTGGGTATTCGTTACGAGTTCTAAGCCGCTCGCAACAAAGACAATAAAAAGGCCGGATCTGCTCCGGCCTTTGTTGTCTCTGCGCTGAGGTGATTTATCCTGCCTTGTAATCGGCTTTATCCAGATTGTGCTTTTTCATTCTCAGATAGAGCTTTTTACGTGGGATCTGCAGGTAAGTTGAAACCTCATTAATTCTGCCGCCGAAAAGGTACAGGGCATCTTCAATCACCTGTTTTTCATAGTCATCAATCAGATCATCCAGCGGGCTGCTCATTTGATCCAGCGACTTGGTCCGTTCTTGTCCGGTGAGTTTGACGATACCGATAGCGTAGAGCTCTGCCACGTTACGTAATTCCAGAACGTTACCTTCCCAGGTGTGCCGGTTCAGCGTATTGATATAGGCTTTGTCCACCACAGGGACGGGTTTGTTCAGTTTCTGGCAGCTGGCCTCCAGAAAGTATCGGAACAGCAGTGTAATATCGCTTGCCCTTTGCCTTAGTGGCGGTATGACAAACCGCGCCTGGCTGAGAAAGTAAAACAGCTCAGGTACTAAGGTTTCTTTTTCGACCGCTTGTTCCGCCGTCCCTTCAACAAGCGCCAATACACGTACTTCTCTTTTCGCCAGGCGCTCTTGTTCAAGGAGAAAGCGGCATAACCAGTGCTGTGCGTCGGTCGGCATAGCCGGCAGGTTACTGATGCAAAGACTGCCCTCGCGGGCATTGAGCATTGCCCGTTGCAAATCGGAGGTGCGCTGCACCTTATTGCCGCACAATTTAATAAACGGGCCTTTACCCATTTTTGTGTGGGCATGAAGCAAGCGGGCCAGAGTGTGGCGTCCCGTTCCGGCTTCTCCTTCAATCAGGGCATCTTTGTCATTGTTTTCCGCAGCTGCAATCTGATGGCGGAGCTTGACTATCAGCGGGCTGTCACCCAGCAGCACGTCGCTGGCTGTTTGCCTGAGCCTTTTACGGTGTTCAATCAGCTGCTTTCGCTTCGGCAGATGCTTGTCCAGTAGTGTGATCAGCTCAGCGGGCTGTAATGGCTTTTGCAGAAAGTCGGCCGCCCCGTTTTGCAAGGCGTCTACTGCCATAGGAATGTCGCCATGGCCGGTGATTAGTATCACAGGCAGGGTGCTATCCAGTGATTTAATGCGATGCAGCACCTCTTTCCCGTTCATACCTGGCATATACATATCGGTAATCACTACGCCGGGCCATTCTTTATGAAGCAAGGTCAGAGCCTGCAACGGATCTGTGGCTGTCCGGGTCTGATAACCAGCTACTTCCAGCAGGTGCTGGTAAGCATCGGCAACATCCTGATCGTCATCAATGATCAGTACTTCAATGTTATCGCTAATCGTCATATTTATTTAACTCCAAAACAACCATTGCGCCTCCTTGTAAGGTGGAAGCAAGGAAAATATCGCCGTTCAAGCGGTTCATGATGGAACGGCAAATGTTCAGTCCCAGTCCCAGGCCCACATCTTTAGTGGTGGTAAAGGGGGTGAACAGTTTTTCAATAATGTCTCTCGCAAAACCCGGGCCTGTATCACAAATGGCTAAATTGAATGTCTGGCGTTCAGCAGAGTGATTAAGCAGTTCTACGTAAATGTCTCTGGTATCGCAGCCAGCCACCGCATCACAGCTATTGATGAACAGGTTAACCAGCACCTGTTCCAGCTGAACGGGATCGGCGATGACCTGAAACGGGCTGTTTATTCCGCTGATCAGACTGGTCTGCTGAACTTTCAGCCTGCTTTCTATCAGTTGCTGGGCGTGATTGATCGACTCTTGAATATCAACAGCCTGAAGCATTCTGTTGGCTGATTGTTTTTTCGCGAAGTTGCGCAGGCTGGCAATGATACGGGCCATGCGTTCAGTCAGACTGTCCATCTTGTCCAGGCTGGCTGCAAGCTGAGTGAGGTTGTTCTTATCGACGGCCATTCGCGTGGCAAAGATATGGGTTGTCATGGCCGACAGCGGCTGGTTCAGCTCGTGCGCCAGCGAGGTCATGGTCTGCCCGACCACGGCCATTTTTGCTGCTTGGATCAGTTCATCCTGTGTGGCCCGTAAATCTTCCTCAATACGCTTTCTGTCTTCGATTTCGGCTTTCAGCTGTCGGTTTCGCTTGGTCAGTGACTCGGTTTTTTCCTGCACCATGTTTTCCAGCCAGCGGGCTGCGCTTTCCTGTTCGGTAATGTCTGTCACAGTGATGATGACTTTGGCTTCCCGCCCCTGTTTGAACAGGCGAAAGTCCAGACGAAGATAGCGCGGTTCGCTGGAATGTGTCTGTTTGATGGTGAGGTTGCAGGCGCCATTGGACTGCAAAGGGCTGCTGGGCAGAAACAACCGTTTCAGACGGGGTTCCATGACGCGGTTAAACAGCGCCCAGATGGTCTGATTGGCGGGGATAGCTTCGGCATCAAACAGCGATAACGCACTGGGGTTGACCGATTCTACGATGCCGGATAAATCACAGGTGATGATACTGGCCTGAGTGTTATTGATCAGGTTCAGTGCATTGGCTCGCTGCATTTCCAGCATTTGCTGGCGGAATTGACGCAGACTGTCACCCAGCAGGCCAATTTCATCATCACCATCAACCTGAATTTTTGCATTGAGATCGCCGTGCGCCACGGCATACAGATCCTGGCTGAGTTGATTCAAACGCGCGACAATCCCGCGGCTGACCAGATAGACAGACAGAAAGACGGACAGCGTAATGGCCAGCAGTACCACGCCAAGCAGAATGTAGCTGCTGATGATGACAGACCGACGGGTGTGATCGTTGAGAGTGAGCAGAGAGGAATCTGCCTGGTCAACCATAGTCTGGATCAGATCCTCCTGATAAATCAGACGGTTGTTGATGCGCTTTTTATAACTTCGGATTGTTTTTTCCAGTGCAGACAACACGCTCAGTTGCATTGCCACCGGGCCATTGGGCTCAACCTGGCTGATCATCTCGTTGAGCTGTTGCCGGAACGCCAGCGTCGATGGGTAGTGGCTGAGGGAATCACTCATGGTTTTCAGTTGCTGGGTTTTAAAGCCAATGTAGTGAAAAGCGTTGGCGATGTCCCGGTTATCGTCCCGATGAAACATTTCCTGCACAAGCTGGTACAGCTCACTCTCTTTTACTGTGATGGACTGAATGAGAGAAAATTCATTGACCGTTTCCCGTATGGTGTCACTGTCCAGGTGATGGGGTGTGGTACGCGTTAATTGCCATTCCACTTCCTGGCGAATGGGAGCAAGCTCATCCACCACTTTTTGGTGCAACCAGCTGATCCGGCTTTCCGATTGCGCCAACGCCAGCAGCAAGGTCGACCGCTTGCTCAGCAAATTGCTGTATGTCTCTATGTCTTTGAGCAAGCTGACGTGTTCAATTTTGAGCGCAGGATAGGAAGACAGGCTGGCTGTGTTCGCAATGGAATGGGTGATCCTTTCAGCTTCGAGCTGAATTTGTTGTTTCAGCTCAGCATGTCGGGCCGGGTCCTGATTGCCCCCGATATTATGCAGTCTGTCTTTCAGCGCCGCTGTGCTGCGTTCCAGGTGATAGCTGGATCTGAGCGTTGGCAGGTTTTTACTGACAATGGCATCTATCTGATCATCGAGGTTTTCCCAGGTAATCAGCGCGATGAGGCTGACGCCTATACTCAGGAATGCCATCAGACTGATGGCGCTAATCAGGCGATTTCCGATCGTTTTGCGCTTTAGCATCACAGCTCCTGCTTGTACGACATGAGTATGTCTTGGGATAAACGGATGGATTGCTGTAATTGCTGGCTCATTTGTTCTTGCCAGAGCCCGACGGTACGGGCAGATGCCGGGTGACGCACAGGGTCTTGCAGCGACAAAAAATCCTCAGTCGCGGCTTGCTCGGCGCTGATCACCGTGGTTGAAGCCAGTGCAACGGATCGTTCCAGTTGCTCGGTTTGCTGAGGAGTCAGGCCCGGCAGCAACTGGATTTTATGGATCAGCTGCCAGGCATAGTTCAGCAGGGGCTGCTGTTGGCTGATACTGATATCAAAGAGTTGCTGTACAGCTACCGCCCGCTCTTCCATTAACCCGGTATCGACAGTGAAAGTCGCTGTGTCTATGGTTGGTATCTTCGTTCGGCGATGCTTGTAATTGGGGGACTGCTCGATGCGCGCCTGCGAAGAGGCAGACAGCATAAATCGCACGAACTCAATACCCAGCTGATCGGATTGTTTTCTGTTCAGTGCGGCGATATAGCTCGGCAGGACAATACTGTTGGGTTGATATTGAAAATGAATAAACGGGAAATGATCTTGCTGCTCTTTGGCATAACTGTCGATAACCAAACCGATGCCAGATTGCCCGCTGGCGACGAGATCGGTGGCGCGCTGGCTGTTGGCTGAAATGGCATTCAGGTTGCCTCCCAGCTGTAAAAGCAAGCGCCAGCCTTGATCCCAGCTATAACGCTGCAGCAGGCTTTCCACCATCAGGTGCGTGGTCGCAGAACGGGAGGGACTGCTCATGACCAGGTGGCTGTGGTAGACAGGGGCAATAAGGGACTCCCAGCGCGACGGAACTGGCAGTGCATTCCTGTCGATATAACGCTGGTTCCATATGATGCCGCAGCCTGAGTACCCCAGAACGGCAATGTAGTCTGAATCGAGCTGGCTGTGCTCATCGGTCAGTTCGGCAACAGGCACCAGAGAATGGCTGTCGGCCAGTGGCTGAAACAGACGACGGGAAGAGGAAAGCACCACATTCACGCCATGATCCGGCAGCGCCAGCAACGCCAGTCCTTCACTTTCCCGGCGTTGCAGAATAGTGACATCCAAACCAGCATGCTGTTGTTCAAAAATCTCAATGCTGCTGCTCAGCAGGGCAGGGTTGAAGGTGGTCAGAATCACCAGCTGCTTTTTTTCACTGGCATGCAGGGGGGAGATCGCCAGTAATGCTAAGATCAGAAGCCGGTATAACATGACAAAGAATCCTTCCTTACGTAGCCTGATTCATTCCTTATTTCCCACCTTTACTCGTCGTTTGCAGATGGCAGACAGAAGAGATATTCGTTACGCGCTTATATACAAGTAAGGGGCCGTGGGGAACAGTAAAAAGTCGATTATCATGGCTGAAGTTATGGTCGGCTAGCTCTTTAGTGCTTTCCATTCCATAAAATGTGCCAATCGTGACCCAATCATCACTCACTTTGCGATAGCCCGCGCAAATCTATCAGAACAGCAGATTTCGCCAATGGGGAAATTGTAAAAAAGATATGCCAGTAATACGGCGTCTTGCTGTTGTCTCAGAAGGATACAGGGATAGTTCAGGCGTGGAAGGCGGCCCGAATCAAATCAAGGCCGCGATGCGGGAGACATTGTTCGTCATCCGGGCTAATTTGTCAGGCACTCAGTATCTGCTGTATTTCGGTGGCGGAGAGATGATACTGGCGAGGGCACTGTTGCCACACGCCCAGCATGCGGCGATATTTACTCTGCATTGGCACATGGCTGTTAAAGCTGTGCTCTGAAGGCAGGAAATGCGGATAAAGATTTTCTACCATTGTCAGGAAACGAACATAATGCATTTGCTGGGGCTCACTGGCGGCATCAAAGCCCAGGAATGTCAGACGGCGAGTATCAATCTGGGTCTGCTCGGCTGCGTTTAACTGTTTGCAGGATTCTTGCATGGCATGGTGCATTTCCATCACTTGTAGGATTTCTTTACATTCATCTTCTGAGATCGCCCCGAAGTTTTTATCCAGCTCTCTGAGCTGCAGTCCGTATCCGCGCTCTACTATGGTTTGCAGACGCTGAAACTTGCTGGCATGTTCGGGATCGAGCTGCGCCATCAGTCGATATTGATTAGCCAAAATGAGACGTTGTGCATGTGTCATTTCCATAGGGGTATCCTGCAATGATTTTACTGGTTTCAGCATAGCAGCAAGTCGTCGAGCGGCTTTGATCTGAGCCGGGTTTGCGGCCGACTTTACAGAAAAACCGACTGCATTTGCGTTACACTGGCCAGAATGAAGTGTGATTCAACTGGGTGAATACAATGCAAGGATGCTGGCAATGACAATGCTTCCCTGGGCTGGCTGGGCCGTATGGCTGGCCGTGCTGTTCTTCTCTTATCCGCGAGAATTCTATCCTAAGTTCAAACACCAGAAAGACTATCAGCACCTGGTCTCAGGGACTGTGGTGATACTCTTTTTGTTGTGGAGCCTGAGGGCCGGACTGGTCGACGGGCTGAAAGTCCATTTTCTGGCCTTGACTGTACTAACCCTGACCCATGGCTGGCGAATCGCCATATGGATAGCCGCGGTGCCTGGTTTGCTGTTGGTGGCATTCGGTATTCAGGACTGGCAAGAGCTGGGGCTGGTGAATCTGACCAGCGTGGTGGTACCCGTACTGATCAGTTATTGGGTTTTCTTGCTGAGTTACCGTTACCTGAGCCGGCATCTTTTTATTTATATTTTTGTCGCAGCATTTTTTAACGGTGCCCTGTCGCAAGTGGTTCATATGCTGCTGACTGGAAGCTGGATCTGGCTTGAAGGAGAATACAGCTGGCAATATATCGTCGATAACTATTTATTGCTCATTCCCTTGCTGTTGTTTCCTGAAGCGCTGCTCAACGGTATGTCGACCACCTTGCTGGTGGTGTACAAACCTGAGTGGGTGAGAACCTTTTATGAACGGGATTATATTTACCAGCGGGATAAGTAATGCTGTTAATAAAACATAACAGTATGATTTCTATGTGATAATTTGTCATTTCCGCGCAGGCGGGAATCTATATCTCAGCCACGGCAAAATGGCCGGTACGGCCTGTTACCGGGAACTCAGCGCAATCAATACATCACATTGGGATGATATTGCGACAGGATGGCTTTTACCCTGTCCATCACAGCTTTTGACGGCGGTTTGACCCCTTCCAGCGGATAGTCATACCCCATGGCTTCCCATTTGTGCGCGCCTAGCTGATGGTAGGGGAGCAGTTCGATTTTTTCGATATTGTCCATATCCTTAATGAATTCTCCCAACTGGTGGGCAGAGGTGTCATTGTCGGTAAAACCGGGTACTACGACATGACGGATCCAGGTTTTCTGGCCTATCTGGTGCAGATAACGGGCGAAGTCGAGAATGCGCTTATTGGGCACGCCCACCAAATCATGGTGAATCGCATCGTCGATTTGTTTGAGATCCAGCATCACAAGATCCGTCGCATCCAGCAGCTCATCAATCACAGGGGTATGTTTACGGACATAACCGTTGGTATCCAGACAGGTATGGATGTTCTCGGCTTTGGCCGCCCGGAAAAAGTCGCGAATGAATTCTGGCTGTAATATCGCCTCACCACCGGATGCGGTAACACCGCCACCTGAGGCTGTCATGAAATGGCGATAAGAGAGGGCTTCTTTCATCAGCTCATCCACTGTGATTTCACGACCGCCTTCCAGATCCCAGGTATCGCGGTTGTGGCAGTACTGGCATCGCAGCAGGCAACCTTGCATAAACACGATGAAGCGTATGCCCGGGCCATCCACAGTACCGCAGGACTCAAAGGAGTGAATACAGCCTTTTACTGTCATAACGTGGCGCTCCCAGATAAAAAATTGCATGGCGGTTTAAGTATAATCCCCGCGCCTCTTGCAAGCCGCGGGGAAAGTGCAGTGCCGGACCGTTGCTGCCCGGCAAGGGTTACAGCGACTCAGTAAAGGTACGTGCAATCACGTCCTGTTGCTGCTCTGTCGTCAGTGAGTTGAAGCGTACCGCATAACCGGATACCCGTATGGTGAGCTGCGGGTATTTCTCCGGATGCTTCACGGCATCTTCCAGCGTTTCCCGGTTCAGCACATTGACGTTCAGGTGCTGGCCGCCTTCAATACCGGCATCGTGGTGAAAATAACCGTCCATCAGACCGGCCAGATTGGCGCGGCGGGTATCGTCAGATTTACCCAGTGCATTGGGCACGATAGAGAAGGTATAAGAGATACCGTCTTTGGCGTGTGCGAACGGCAATTTACCCACTGATGTCAGCGAGGCCACCGCCCCTTTCTCATCACGACCGTGCATAGGGTTGGCACCCGGTGCGAAGGGCTGGCCGGCACGACGACCGTCCGGGGTATTACCGGTTTTCTTACCGTACACCACGTTGGAGGTGATGGTCAGGATAGACTGAGTCGGAATGGCATCGCGATAGGTTTTCAGCTTACGGATCTTATTCATAAAGCGTTCGACCAGATCGCAGGCGATGTCATCGACACGGGCATCGTTATTACCGAATTTCGGATAGTCACCGTCGATTTCAAAGTCAGTGGCAATGCCGTCTTCGTCACGCACCGGTTTCACTGTGGCGTACTTGATGGCAGACAGAGAATCTGCTGCCACCGACAGGCCGGCAATACCACAGGCCATGGTGCGACGCACGTCTCTGTCGTGCAGTGCCATCAACGCCGCTTCGTAGCTGTATTTGTCATGCATGAAGTGAATGGCGTTCAGTGCGGTGACGTACTGTGTCGCCAGCCAGTCCATTAAAGAATCCAGACTGGCCATCACTTTGTCATAGTCCAGCACCTCATCCGTCATCGGAGCCGCTTTCGGGCCGACCTGCAATTTCAGTTTTTCATCCACACCGCCGTTGATGGAGTACAACAGGGTTTTTGCCAGGTTGGCCCGGGCGCCGAAGAACTGCATATGCTTACCGACCACCATAGGTGAGACACAGCAGGCAATGGCGTAATCGTCTGAATTGAAATCCGGACGCATCAGATCATCGTTCTCATACTGAATAGACGAGGTATCGATAGACACTTTGGCGCAGAATTTCTTAAAGCCTTCCGGCAGGCGATCAGACCAGAGCACTGTGATGTTCGGCTCCGGGCTTGGCCCCATGGTGTAGAGGGTATTGAGGAAGCGGAAGCTGGTTTTTGATACCAGTGTCCGGCCGTCAACCCCCATACCACCAATGGACTCTGTCGCCCAGATGGGATCGCCGGAGAACAGTTCATCGTAGTCAGGTGTACGCAGGAAGCGAACCATACGCAGTTTCATCACGAAGTGGTCAATCATTTCCTGCGCTTGCTCTTCGCTGATCTTACCGGCCGCCAGATCCCGCTCCATGTAGATGTCAAGGAAGGTCGAGGTACGACCCAGTGACATCGCTGCTCCGTTTTGCGATTTCACCGCCGCCAGATAGCCGAAGTAAGTCCACTGAATCGCCTCTTGCGCAGTGTCGGCAGGACGCGAAATGTCGTAGCCGTATTTGGCGGCCATTTCTTTCATCTGTGCCAGCGCATGGTGTTGATCGGCAATTTCCTCGCGCAGCTGCATGGTCATCTGCAGATCTTCGCCTTGCTCGAAACGCGCTTGCAGCGAGGTAAACTGAGCCAGTTTGTCCTGCATCAGATAGTCAATACCGTACAGAGCCACACGGCGATAGTCGCCTATGATACGGCCACGGCCGTAGGCATCGGGCAGACCGGTCAGCACGCCTGATTTACGGCATTTCATGATGTCAGGGGTATAAATATCGAACACACCCTGATTATGGGTTTTGCGGTATTCAGTGAAGATTTTCTTCACCTGAGGATCCAGCTCGCGATCGTAAGCTTTACAGGAACTCTCGACCATACGGATGCCGCCGTTAGGAATGATAGCCCGTTTCAGCGGGGCATCCGTTTGCAGACCGACTATGGTTTCCAGTGTTTTGTCGATATAGCCCGCATCGTGTGCGGTGATGGTAGAAATGATTGACGTATCGAAATCAACAGGAGAGTGCGTGGCGTTTTCCTGTTTGATGCCTTCCATCACTTTAGCCCAGAGCTTCCGGGTTGCCGCTGTGCCTTCGCTGATCAGAAAGTCTTCATTGCCCTCGTAAGGGGTGTAGTTTTTCTGGATGAAGTCACGGACGTTGACTTCGCTTTGCCATTCACCGGCCTTGAAGCCTTCCCAAGCCGTAGCAAATTGATCTGCCATATTATACCTACCTGTTTTCGTCAGTAGAAAATGTCTGCAAGTGCTGCCATGAGTCTGCAGCCTGTGCAATTTGTATCATTTCTGCCAGTGCGGCTTTTTGATTTACCGCACTGATAGGTCGGAACGTTTTGTTTTCCTGCTTTATCCCAGAAGGGCGGGGATACCAGGAATCATGCCGACCGCCAGCATGGCTCCCAGGCACACAAGCAGTGTCAGACCCGGGATGATGATGCGGTCAGCCAGTGTCAGGTGATTCGGCCGCTCTTTATCGCCAATAAGACCGTTGTTATCCAGCAGCATAGTGACAGCCCAGCCGAACACAGGGTTCACCGCCATGGATGCGAAGATACAGATCCCCGCCGACTGGCTGGACCTGGCATCTTTTACCATCTGCATACCAGCTTCCAGCAGCGGCAGGAACACACCGGCCAGCAGGGCAATCGTCATCACCGGCGGCCAGATCGCAATATCCATAGGGTAGCCGATAATAGCCACAACGATGCATATGCTGCCCAGCAAAATAGCACCAGCAGGAATCGGCCGTTTGGCGATGGCGGCTGGGATCATATAAGTCCCCCAGGATGAGGTGACATTACCGCCGCCAAATGCTGCGCCGACTATCTGGCGAACCGAGCAGCCTGTCATGGTGTCATCGACATCCATCAGGGCTTTCTCAGCTTTTTCAGGGTAGTTCATTTCCTGAAAAATGCGGTGACCAAGAAAGTCGGGTGACCACATGGCAACGGCCAGCAGGGCAAACGGCAGCGACGCAATGAAGTGCTCCACAGTCGGCATGCCCAGTTTCCAGCCTGTTTCAGTCGATCCCCACCAATAGGCCGGGTTCAGATTAGGCAGGCCAGGTGTGGTATGGAACTCGAACGGGGCGCCCATGATGGCGGCGATGATACCGGCAGTGACTGCGCAGACAGGAATCGCCAGCCAGCGTTTGCCGATTCGGGCCAGAAAGGCATAAAGCACAATAGAGACAAAGAGGATGAAAGTGGCGACATAGCCCATATTGATGTCGCTGCCCCAGCTCAGCAGGCTTTTTATCTGCCCGCTGGAGCCGACAAAACCAAGGAAAATCAGCAGCCCGCCAGCCACACCGTCACTGGTGAGTTTGACCAGTCGGGAGCCGCCTTTACACAGGCTGAGCGCCAGGCCGAAACCGCCCAGCAAAATAGCCAGTGCCAACGGGTGACCACCGGCGGCTGCAATCATGCCTATCATGGGGATCATCGGGCCATGGTTGCCCGCCAGATTGGCGCGCGGGTTCATAAAACCGGATATCAGAATACAAAACAGCGATGCCGATATCAGCATCTCTACCCTGACGTTCTCAACCACGAAATCCGGGCCAAGCCCGTAGGCCGCGGCATAAGAGGACATCACTGCTGAATACATCGCAATAATGCCGATAGTACCGGCTATTGCGGGCACCAGATCTTCCCACTCAAAACGGAAATCTCGACCGGGCAGGTTCAGTGCCCACCGGCGAGGATTCAGGATCTGAAGTTCATGATCAAGATACCGGGAGCGGCTGGGAAAGCAGCTGGCGGGTTTGTGATGGGACGAATAACGCTCGGAGTCCACATCGATTTGGACGTCACCGAAATGAAGGTTTGATGACATAAGGGCCTCGTTCTACAAGTCTATAATTCTTGTGTTCTGCACCGGGGGTATGGCCTGAATCCAGTGCGGATTTATGTTCTGGTATCAATTACTGATAATGAAGACAGTTTACTCCCCGGGTTCCCAGGAAAAGTTGATCCTGATCATCCATGTCTCTTGTATGAAGAAATACTACGTAAAAACCCGTTTTCGGTGAGATTTGAGTAGGTGTTTTGGTTTTATTTGTAATTTTATTACGTAAATTTATATCTTTGTGACGTAAAGGGAAGGGGGGAGCGGACAGGATACGGCGCAGAAAAACGCAATGCTCGTATCCTCTGCGGCCATTTTCGCGGGATGAACAAATTCAATTTCTGCAAGCCTCGTCATGTTATGACGAATTTTATATTTAGCATAAAGCACATTATCAGTTACTCATTCTGCATGTTTGCCCACTTTCATTTTGCTGATGCAAACAGAAGGAATGATTGGGTACGGCGGGATTATTATTCTCTTAATGGCGCGATATCGATTACATCCTGACGTAATCCAAACCGTTGCCTTTATCACCCGCAAATTCAGAAGACTCCCTGTCGTGCTTTTATTTAGCTGAGTCTGATGTTTATTCTTTTTATCGCACGCAGCGGATAATTCGCCCGGATGTATGAAACTGATTTTTTATACTAAAATAGTGAGAATCTATTGCGCTTATTAAATAATCGTTTGTAGTGTTTTATTGATTAAATATGCGATTTTTCCATCTTATAATGCTAAAATCCGAAAGTTAACAAAATGTTGTCAAGCAAAGTTCGTGGTGATACCTTCGTCAAAGGGCTGCGAAAACAGACTTTCTCACTGTCGGATTACCGAGAGGAGCAGGATGAATGGTAGCGTCACTAACTGGCTTGATAAAAAGATAAAGTTATCCGTGGCGTGTATTAGTGATGAGTTACCAGGAATAACAATGGGTAACAAATATCGTTCTGCTAATGTTGATCTAGTGTTAATAGTGATGTTTTACGAACTTTCACTATCATGCATAAAGACTTTAGCCGACAGTATTCAGCGCACTCAGCCACATTTGCATCATTTGTTTCAGGTGCAGTATTTGGGTTTGACAAGCAACAGGAGACAAAGCGCATGACAGAAGCAGTAGCGCTTGAAGTAAAGGATTTACATAAATCTTTTGGCCAGAATGAAGTATTGAAAGGGATTTCGCTCACTGCGCATTGCGGGGATGTCATCTCTATCATTGGCTCTTCTGGTTCAGGTAAAAGTACATTTCTTCGCTGTATTAACCTGTTGGAAACGCCAACTCAGGGTGAAATTTGGGTCAATGGCGAACTGATAAAAATGAAGAACAATCGCCGGGGTGAATTCCTGCCTGTTGATGATCGTCAGGTGCAGCGTATTCGTTCCCGGCTGGCAATGGTTTTCCAGGGCTTTAATCTCTGGTCGCACATGACTGTGCTGGGAAATGTCATCGAAGCACCTGTTCATGTCCTCGGTGTGCCTAAAGCAGAAGCTATCGAAAAAGCCGAAGCCTTACTAAAGAAAGTGGGTTTGTACGAAAGACGCCATTATTACCCGGGTCACCTCTCTGGTGGTCAGCAGCAACGGGCTGCCATTGCGCGCGCACTGGCGGTAGACCCCGAAGTGATGCTGTTTGACGAACCTACCTCCGCCCTTGACCCTGAGCTGGTCGGTGAAGTATTGGGCGTCATGCAGGATCTGGCCCAGGAAGGACGCACTATGCTGGTGGTGACACACGAAATGGCGTTTGCCCGCGATGTGTCGAATCAGGTGATGTTCTTACACCAGGGGCTGGTTGAAGAGCAGGGACATCCTGAAAAGCTGTTCCAGAACCCGGATTCAGAAAGATTAAAACAATTTATTTCCTCCATTTACTAAAATAGGGATGTGAGTTTTACTCAATCCCGATAATTAACAACTTCGCTGTTTCAGCGGTTTACAACCATCTCTGACTCACAAAGGGGTGGATGCAAATACAACAGGAGTAAGACAATGAAAAAATGGATTTTGGCTGCCGCCGTCGTTTCTGCTCTGGGGGCCACCTCAGTTCAAGCGAAAGAGTGGAAAGAAATTCGTTTCGGTATCGAAGGCGCCTATCCTCCATTCAGCTGGACCGAACCAAGCGGTGAACTGAAAGGTTTTGACGTCGACATGGCCAATGCGCTGTGTGAAGAACTGCAAGCAAAATGTAAGATCGTCGCCCAGGACTGGGACGGTATTATCCCGTCTCTGCTGGCACGTAAATACGATGCAATCATTGCCGCTATGTCAATCACGGAAGAGCGTAAAAAGAAAGTGGACTTCACTGGCAAATACGCTCTGATCCCCAATAAATATGTGGCCAAGAAAGGCACACAGATTGACTTCAGCAAAGAAGGTCTGAAAGGCGTCAAAATTGGTGTTCAGCGTGCAACGACGCACGATAAATACCTGACCGACAACTATGGTGATGCTGTTGAGATCGTACGTTACGGTTCTTTTGATGATGCTTATCTGGATCTGAAAGCTGGCCGTATCGCCACCGTGCTGGGTGATGCTTCGGCGCTGGAAGAAGGTCTGCTGAACAAAGACGGCGGCGAAGGGTATGAGTTCATCGGCCCTTCTCTGACCGATCCTAAGTGGTTCGGTGAAGGCTTCGGGATTGCAACCCGTAAGCAGGATAAAGATCTGACCGAGAAACTGGATAAAGCCATCTTGTCGCTTCGCGAAAAAGGCGTCTATCAGCAACTGGCATCTAAGTACTTCTCTTACGACGTATACGGTGACTAATCGCTGACAGTGGACTCAGAGACATCAATATGTCTCCCGGTGTACGAGCGATGTGATGAGACGAATAAGAGTGCCGGGTCGAGGGTGGCTCGGCACTTTTACTATCTGTCGCTGACTCTTTGCAGTTTAAAGGAGTGACCCCTTGTTAGATTTAAAAGGATACGAATGGTCGTTGATCGAAGGCGCATGGATAACCTTGCAGGTTGCTTTGCTGTCTTTGGTGCTGGCGATGGTATTGGGCATGATAGGTGCGCTGGCAAAATTGTCACGTTATCGCCTGGCCCGCTTAACGGCGACCACTTACACCACTGTCATCCGCGGTATTCCTGATCTGGTACTCATGATGCTGATCTTCTTTGGCGGTCAGGTACTGCTGAACAACAGTTTGTATGGCATCAATGAGTGGCTGAACAATTATTTTGCGTCATCAGATCCCAGCCATGAATGGACAGCTTATCTGCCTGACTATATCGAAGTCAGCCCATTTGTCGCGGGTATACTGACCATTGGCTTTATCTTCGGTGCCTACATGGCAGAAACCTTCCGCGGTGCCATTATGGCGGTGGACAAAGGTGAGCTGGAAGCGGCGAAAGCCTATGGCATGAGCAGTGCGATGTCGTTCCGCCGTGTCCTGTTGCCGCAAATGATCCGCCATGCCTTACCGGGCTTTGGTAATAACTGGCTGGTGCTGCTGAAAACCACAGCTCTGGTTTCTATCATTGGTCTGGATGACATGGTGCGTAAGGGGGCACTGGCCGCCGGTACGACTCAGATGCCATTTACCTTCTACATGGCAATTGCTGTGTTGTTTCTTGTGTTTACCTCGCTTTCCACTTCGGTACTGAAGTGGGCAGAGCGTCGGTTCAGTATCCATACGAGGTAAGAGATGGACTTTAGTATTCTGACTGATAGCTGGCCGCTGTATCTGCAAGGTTTTTACACCACACTGTGGATGGTAGCGCTGGCACTTGCCATTGGTCTGGTGATTTCCATTCCTATCGGTGTGGCACGAAACAGCAAGAATCCGCTGATTTCAGGGCCCGCCTGGGCGTACATTTACTTCTTCCGTGGTACGCCGCTGCTGGTACAGCTGTATCTGATTTATTACGGCATGAGCCAGTTGTTAAATGTACAAGGCACGCTCTGGGAAGAAGCTTGGTTCTGTGCTCTGGTATCCTTTGTGCTCAATACCGCCGCTTATACGGCAGAAATCGTTCGGGGTTCCATCAACAGTATGCCGAAAGGGGAAGTGGAAGCGGCGAAAGCTTATGGTATGAGCCACTGGCAGGCATTCAGCCGGATTATTTTGCCAAGCTCGCTGCGTCGCGCCTTACCGGCATACAGTAATGAAGTGATCTTCATGATTCACGGCTCGGCGGTCGCCGGTATCGTGACCATTGTGGATTTGACCGGTGCGGCACGGATAGTGAACTCCCGCTATTACGCACCTTTTGAATCCTACCTGTTTGCAGGATTGTGTTACATGGTACTGACGTTCACTGTGATCTGGGCTTTCCGCAAGCTTGAAGGGCGATTCCTGCGTCACATGAAAGCGCTGAGCTGATAAGATCTCCTCGCGCTTCAAACACTAAGCCAAGGCTGATGCCTTGGCTTAGTTGTTTATGGCAGCTTATCGCATGGCGAACTCAGTAATTACACTGCCACCTACACCGCCACTGCATCGTACAGGCTGATGCCAGTCAGCACGGCCACTTGATCAAGGTACTGGCGCACCCGGGAAGGGAAAGTCAGCCCTTTGACCACAGTCAGGTTTCTCAGGGTCGGGAACAGATTGACGTCGTCATAGCTGAGCACATTATCGCGCTCGGAAGGCAGGGTCAGCCAGTCGAGCTGAGCCAGCACCGCTTCCATACCACTGAGATACTGAGCGGTCTGCGCAAAGGCGTCATCAAAGGTTTGTTCGATCATGGCTGATTTATTGTTTTCAAACCAGTCTTTGGCTTCCTGGCACTGAAATTCAGGCAGGTCAATCATCAGCCAGCGCGGATACACTAAACGGCTGCTGAAAGGCCGGGCAGCGTCGTACCATTCGGCAATGCGTGCCTCATGCTGGGCCTTCGCCAGCAGAGGTTGACCGTCCTGCTCGTCAAGATAGCGGGCAATATCCAGGCTTTCTGCCATATAGCTGCCGTCAGGTTTTTGCAGAATAGGCACCATGTTGGCACCCACTTTATCGATACGCGCCTGCACATCATGGTTTTGCAAGAAAACCAGCTCAACATTGGCTTTGTTCAGCCCGGCCACCATCATGGCTTTAATGCAATACGGGCAGTGATCGAAAACAAAGAGTTTCATTTATTCAAACCTCGTCAAACCCAGCCCCGATGAAAGGGGCTGGCAGGGGATTTATGGCGGTAATTATTTGAAAACAGACCAGATAGGTGCGTGATCAGACGGCTTTTCGATACCGCGCAGTTCGTAATCAATACCGGCTTCCTGGCAACGGGCCGCCAGCGACGGGGTCGCCAGAACCACATCAATGCGCAGGCCGCGGTTGTCATCAAAGCCTTTAGAGCGATAGTCAAACCACGAGAATTTGTCATCCGCGGTGGGGTGAAGCTGACGGAAGGTATCGACAAATCCCCAGTCCATCAGGGTTTTCAGCCATTCGCGCTCAATTGGCTGGAAGGAACATTTACCGGTTTGCAGCCAGCGCTTGGCATTTTGCGGGCCAATGCCGATGTCCAGATCAATGGGGCTGATATTGATATCGCCCATGACCACCAGTTCTTCATCATTGCTGTGATGGGTATTGAGGTAGGTCATCAGATCAGCATAAAACTTTTCCTTGGCCGGAAACTTGGTTTCGTGATTGATGTTTTCACCCTGAGGGAAGTAGCCGTTCAGCACAGTCACAGTTTTACCGTCTTCTTGCTCAAAAGTGGCCATAATCATCCGGCGCTGGGCTTCATCATCATCGGTCGGAAACCCTTTGCGTACATGAAGAGGTTCCTGCTTGCACAACAGTGCAACACCGTAATGGGCTTTCTGGCCGTGGTGGTAGACCTTATAGCCCATGGCTTCTACGTCTTCCAGCGGAAAGGCTTCGTCATGCACTTTGATTTCCTGCAAGCCGATCACATCCGGCTGGTGTTTATCGATGACTGCTTGCAGTTGATGGAGTCTTGCTCTTAATCCATTGATATTAAAAGAAATAACTTTCATTTGATGATTCTGTATTGTCAGGGTTTAGAATGAAGCAATCCTAGCACAGTTGCTTGTCATAGCGTAAGGCCAGCGCTGAGCTGTTCGAATATCTTGATGATCTTTACCGGATTTTCTGCGCCGACTGGTGACTCTGCCTTACCTATAATCAAGGCAAGTGAAAATCAACGGTGAGGCAAATATGGGCAAACTGATCAAGGGTGTGTGGCACGATGTGTGGTACGACACAGATAAAAGCGACGGTGAATTCGTGCGTGAAGATGCGGGCTTTCGTCACTGGTTAACGGCGGACGGCCGTCAGGGACCACAGGGCCAGCAAGGCTTTAAGGCGGAATCCGGCCGCTATCACCTTTATGTCTCACTGGCCTGCCCTTGGGCGCACCGGACCTTGATATTCCGTACTCTGAAAGGGCTGGAGCCGCATATCGGGGTCACAGTGGTCAGCCCGGACATGCTGGAACACGGCTGGGAGTTTGCGCAGCCTGAGCCACTGTATGGCTTTGACTTTATGCACCAGCTGTATGCCAAAGCCAAACCCGATTATACCGGCCGGGTAACAGTGCCTGTGCTGTGGGACAAAGAAACCCAAACCATAGTCAGCAATGAATCTTCAGAAATTATCCGCATGCTGAACAGTGCTTTCAACGAGATCACCGGTAACCAGGATGACTACTATCCCCAATCGGCTCAGGCCGAAATCGAGCTGTGGAATGCGTTTATTTATCCGTCGATCAATAACGGTGTGTACAGGTGCGGCTTCGCCACCACTCAGGAGGCTTACAGCACGGCCTTTTCTGAGTTGTTTGCGGCGTTGGATAAAGTCGATGCGCATCTCGCCAATCACAGGTATTTAACCGGCAGCAGGCTGACGGAGGCCGACTGGCGGCTGTTTACCACGCTGATCCGTTTTGATGCCGTGTACGTGGGCCATTTTAAATGTAATAAGCAGCGCATTGCTGATTATCCGAATTTACAGGGCTACCTGAAAGAACTGTATCAGGTGCCGGGTGTGGCTGAGACGGTCGATTTTTACCACATCAAACGCCATTACTATTTCAGCCATCAGATGATCAATCCAACCGGCGTGGTGCCTCAGGGGCCAGAGCTGGATCTGGACTCACCGCATGACAGGGGCAGATTGAGCCTGAACGCCTAATATCGTCTTAATGCAGCAATGGCGCCCAGACCTCAATGCGGACCGGCGGCAAGTCCCGATTCACCGAGTAAGGCAGTGGCACAGACAGACCGCCTGTCGCCGGATTGGATTGTCTGCCGGCGCGCATTTGGCTCAGTATCTCGCCGCGCCACTGAGCCAGCGCATCAGGCAGAGGCATCATGCTGACGGCAAGCAGGCTGGGACGGATACTGGCTGCCAGACCTGGCCCCTGAAGCCTGAGCAGGCAATCCAGACGTCCCAGATGCGCTTCGCTGCAGAGCGGATAGTCGTGAATGATGGCATCAAAATGAAACAGCGCCTGGGATGGCTGCGAGTGGCGAATGGCCTGAGCGCGTTTGAAGGTGGACTCCAGCCAGCGCAATGCGTCAAAAGCGTGAGTATTTTCCCGCAATGCCTGCAGCCTTAACTGGCTGTGACCGTCATAGCTGTCTCTGTGTTTGAGTACCTGGCAGATATCCGCAATCAAACGGGTTTCGCCGAGTTGTAACAGCAGCGGCAGCGCATCGGCCAGAATCACTGACGGCAGCTTATTGAGGCGTTCAAAATAGCCGGATAAGCCGAGCAGCAGACGGCGTTTGGCTTTCAGCTGTTTGCCTTGCGCCAGCAGCAATCGGGCGCTCAGTAACTGCTTGAAGCAATATAGAAAAGGGCGCTGAGCGGGCAGTAATCTGTGATGCGCGCGCTGGGCTATCTGGCTCAGCGTCTGGTGGAGCTGACGGCGGGTGCGCTGATCATCCAGACTGAAATACAGTTGCTCGAAGCTGGCACTGAATTCGGCCAGGCAGATAATCCAGCCAACATCAATAATCGGTAAATGGGTGGCCAGCGAGAGCCCGGCCTGAGCGAATGCATCTGGTTGTTGGCACTTGGCTGCCAGCTGCGCAACTGTCAGGGCCCTGTGACTGGCAGAGGGGGACAGTTTCAGTGCCCGCTGGGCTGTGGCCAGTGCCTGCAGCGGTTGCCCTTGTTCGGCCTGGTAGTTTGCCAGCAAATCCATCGCCTCAAGGCACAGAGGGTGTTTCCCGATCAGGTGCGTCAGCAGTTGCAGGGCTCTGGCTGAGTCACCGCACTGCTGCTCAACTTTGGCTTCCGCCAGCGTGACTTTGATTGAGGGGTGATAGCTCTGAAATAGCCTGATATAACGACGGGCCAGCGCCCAGTCTTTTTTTTCCATCAGCATATCGAGCAGCAGGCTTTCCAGCTGATAATCCGGACCATGTTGCAGCAGCTGCTGTTTACAGTGTCGGATCCCCTGATCCAGACCATGCTCACTCAATTGCTTATACACAGGCTGGCGGGCCTGACTGTTGCGCCATGCGTGGCTCAGCTTTTGCTCAAGAGTGTTGAGCGGCAGCGGCAAAGTAACAAAGGCATCCGGTTCAACCGCCAGTGCATTGAGCACCACTCGGGCACTGGTGTCTGCCGAAAAAATCACAATCCCGCAATCGGCACTGAGCAGCTGTTTTTTCCGCAGCAGGGTCAGCAATTCGCTGCCGGTCAGGGTGTTATCTAAATGAAAATCGACCAGCAGCAGATGATAGGCCGAACGCTGGCAATGCTTGATGGCTTCACGATAGTTGGCGGCGGTGTCAATGTGACGCAGGCCAATCTGCACCAGTACCCCTTTCATCAGGCTTTGGGCACTGGGCTGATCGTCGACCAGCAAGACTTTCAGTTTATGCCAGGGCGGGGGAGCAAGGCTCATGGTGTGCAATCGGGTAGCCATCCTATGTCCTCAGAGCAACCAGGATGCAACTGCATGCAAATGTGGCGGCAGTCACACTTTAGATAGACTGAGTGTAGTCGGTTTTTGTGGTGAAAAATTGTGCTATGTGGTGATTGGAGGGCAAGAAAGCATAAAGTCGCAAAAGTGAGAATTGTGCAGGGCTTGCGACGAAGAGAAAGAAAAAGAGAGGAATAAAAAAAGCCAGCGCGATGCACTGGCTTGAAAGATGGTGGAGGGAGAAGGATTCGAACCTTCGAAGGCGGAGCCGTCAGATTTACAGTCTGATCCCTTTGGCCACT